>JANMQT010000246.1:0-17991 GCA_031370675.1 Verrucomicrobiota bacterium | reverse complement strand
GGTGCTCGTGCCGGTGGGGGACGCGCTGGAGCGCACGGGGGAATGGCTCGCGGATCGACTCACACCGCGACGCTGGAAGGCCGGCGCGCCACTCACTCCGGAGGAACTGGAGTCGCTCGCGGAACTGGCTGGCGAAGCGGGCACCTTGCGCGGGGCGGAGGGGCCGATTGTGGGTGAATTGATCAAGCTGGGGAACAAGACGGCAAAGGATTGCATGACGCCGCGCGTCGACGCGTTTGCGCTGTCGGATGATCTCACCAACGCGGAGGCGGAAGCCCGGCTGCGCGAGGGCCACCATCGCTTCGTGCCGGTGTATGGAGACACGCCCGACGACATCCTGGGCGTGCTCGACGCGCGGGCGTTTCTGTTGGAGGCGCCCGGTGGCCCCTACGTCGAGGACCTGCTCCCGCCGAGCTACGTCCCCGAGACCATGGCCGCCATCCAACTGCTGCGCAGTTTTCTCACGCATCGCCAGGGATTGGCGGTGGTGGTTGACGAATATGGCGGCTATGAGGGAATCGTCACCCCGGCGGATCTCATCGAGGAAATCCTCGGCGACGCGCTGCCCGGTGGCGCGGGGGGCCCGTCGATCGAGCATCAACCCGACGGAAGTCTGGTCGCGAGCGGCCAGGCGCGACTCGATGATCTCGCCGAACGGCTCGGCGTCCCGCTCGAGACGGACGGACTTGATACGCTGGGTGGCCTCATCATCAATCGTCTCGGGTACATCCCCAAGGCGGGCACGGCGCTTGAACTCGCGGGTGGACTCCGGCTCACGATTCAACGCGCGACGCGACGCCGCGTGGAGTCGGTGTTGATCGAGCAGGGAGGAGAGCACGCGTGACGATGATTTCCGTCCAACTTGCGGTGCAGCCGGCTTCCGTCCCGCTGGCCGTGGTTTGCCTCTTCGTCTCGTTTGTGTTCAGCGGCGTGGAGGCGGGATTGCTGGCGGTGAATCCCGCCCGCTTGCGCGCGCGGGCCCGGGCGGGCGAGCCGGCCGCGCGGCGGTTGGAACGCCTTATGCAACGTCCGGACCGGTTGCTGGCCACCTCCCTCCTCGTCACCAATTTCATGGACCTCGCAGCCCTCGCGCTGCTCACCGGCACGCTGGTCAACGCGATCGGCCTATGGGGTTATGTGATTGCGTTTCCGCTGCTGCTGCCGATTTTTCTCGTGGGCGTCCGGCTGCTGCCCAAGGCGCTTTTTCGCCGCTTTCCCTACCGCACGCTCGCGCTGCTGGCGGGGGCCCTCGAGTTGACCACACGCCTGCTCTCACCGGTGGTGGCGCTGGCGGCGGGGCTGTCGCGCCGCGTCGGGCTCGGTCGCGCGTTTGATCCGCTGCGGCTCTCGATTGCCCGTGAACAATTCGGGAGCCTGGTGGCGTCGGACGCGACCTTGAAGCCGGTGCAGCGTGAGATGATCACGCGCACGCTGGCGTTTCGGCGCCTGCTCGCCGGTGATGTCGCGCGACCGCTGCCGCCGGTCCTGCCGCACCGCGACGATCTCCGGGTCGACGAGGCCATCGCGTTTGCGCGGCAGCGTGGCACGGACGTGGTGTTGACGCTCGACGGCGGGGGCAGGCCCGTCCGCCTCGAGCGGACGTTTGATCTCCTGATCGCGCCGGAGCGCGGTGCTGCGCTGGGCGCCGCGGCGGGGGAGATCGTGCTGGCCACGCCGGATGAACCCGCGCATCGGGTGCTGCGACGGATGCGCGCGGCGCGGCGCGGCGTGGCCGTGATGGTGCGCGACGGTCGCGGCGCCGGAGTCATCCGGATTGACGACCTGGTGCAGGCGATGCTCGGGGCCAAGCCGATCTAAAGCGCGCCGGGTCCCTAAGGCATCAGCTGCCGCGAGATCGCGCGATCAATTGAGAATCGGCCTCCGCCAATGCAGACGAGGGCGAACGCCATCGCCGCCAGGCTGAAGGGATATTCAAAACCGCCCGCGCCGCCGAATCCATTCGCGAAATGCACGGTGTAGATGCCGGTGAGCATCGTGCAGAACAGCCCGAACGCCGCGAGCCGCGTGAAAATTCCCGGCACGAGGGCCGCCGCGCCGCCGATTTCCGCGAGCACGCCCAGCGCGGCCAGCCAATAGGGGAAATTCAACCCGTCCGAAGCCGTCCATTGCGCCATCGTCTCGGTCCAACCCTTCCCGCCAAACCAGCCGAAGGCCTTCTGTCCGCCGTGATAGAAAAAGACGGCTGCGAGCGCGAGTCGCAGCACCGTCGGCGCGAGGCTGGCGGGCGTGGAAAAGATTCGCGAGATGGGATTCATGAAGCGGAGAGGATCCGAGCGCGCACTTTGAGCGAGGGCCAGCGCGAACGCGAGCCGGATTTCACGGCATGACCTCTGCGCGCGGCTGGGCCGTCAGCGCCTGCGCCCCGCGATCACCACGATCGGCCGCCCGCGATGTTCTAGGGTCACCTGGCCGTCGGCGATTCGCCGCACGATCACGAATTCCGTCCCGGACGCGTTCACGGGAATACGGTCGCCGACCCCGCGGTCTTTTCCGTTGATGATCGCCAGCGGCGGATCGCCGAGCAGGATCGCGGACACGACGAACATTTCCGGCCGGACATCGGGGATCTGTTCACGCGGCGCCTCCTTGACGAACCGGACGTAGCCAATGGGAAGGAACGGGCTGCGCTTGATCGTGCCGTCAAGATCGAAACTCGAGCGATTCGTAATCTTGATCTCCCGCGGGGTCGGCGCGGCCGGCGCGTCGGGCGCCTGCGCGGAAACGCCAGCGGGCGTGAGGGCGGCGAGAAAAAGAACGAAGGCGGCGCGTTTCATGGTCGGGGGCGGGGCTGCTTACTTGGTGGACGTGGGGTCCTTGAGCAGAGTGAGAGCTTCCAGGGTGACGTTGACGATCTCCGGATCATCCGCCCGGGTCGAGATGCGCAGATCGGTGATCTCAAGCAGAAACTCCTCGTTCTCCAATCCGGCGATCGCGATGCCGAGCGGGAAAAAGTCCGCCTTCAAGATCTCGAAGGTCCAGTTGCCGTTGATGAAGCTCTTGACCAGTTCGGGTTCGGGTCGGTCGGTGCTGCGCAGCCGGACCACGATGTTTTTCAGGCCCTGCCGATGGAAAAAGGCGCTCATACGCGGCGGGAACCAGGCAATGGGGGCGCCATTCGGGATGAACGCATTCACCTGGGCGACCAGTTCACCGGATTCAGTGGCTCGCTTTTTCAAGTCCGTGAAGCCGCGCATCTTGACGTTGGCCTCGTTAATCTTCTTTTCAAGCGATGCGCTTTCGGCTTCCGCGGCGATGGCGCCGTTCGTCAGGGGGTTCAGGAGAAACTGAAAATAGCAATAGATCGTGAACATCAGCAGCATTGTGCTGAGGACGACCTTTTGCCACTGGTCCTTGCTGAGCTTGATGTTGAGGTTGGGGAGTTTGAACGAGGCCATGGTTCAGCCTTTAGCTTTCGGGCGCGGGGGGGGGGTCGGCGTGGGGGCGGCGGGGGCGAAAGGTTTCCGGAACTTGAGGTCGAGCGTGAAGCGGGCCGTCGGCAAATCCTGGCCCTCCAATTTCAGCGTGACCCCCGGCTGCTCTTCCAACTGGCGGAACGATACGGTCACCTCGCGATATTTTGCGCCCAGTGCCGCGATCAGCGCGTTGCGGAACTTCTCCGCCGCCGAGCGGGGCTCAGTGCCGACGGCCGTACCGTCGAGCTGCACGGTTGCGAAATCGCCGCGGCGTGGATTCGAGCCGTTGAAAGCCGAGACCTGGACCTCGGGCGGAACGGTGCGGTAAAGGAGGTCGAGCACGGGACCCCAGAAAAACCGCTTCTCGATCCGATTGCTCAACGCTGTCGAGGCGGCGGCGGTCAGCTTCATGTCCGCCTCGGCCTGCGTGACCTGCGCGGCATCGCGCTGCTTCTTTTCCCACTGGGCCGCAAGGTCGTCGCGCTGGTTGAATTTTCCCTGTGCGGCCGCCCAAGCGTACAAATAGTACGCGAGGAAACACGCCACGATGCCCGCGAGGACGTACACACCGAGCTTGAGCGGATCGCGCTGGCGCTGGCGCTCAAGCTTGTGCTTCTCGTGAAGCAGATTGATGGAAAGGGCCACGGTCGGAAGGCGGTCGAGGTAAACGGAACGACGGCTCAGGCGCCGCGCAACAGTTCAATGGCGGCGCCGCAAGCGACGTTCAATTGATGCTGGTCGATGTGGAAGCCAGCGCGTTTGTTTCTGGGCAGGGAGATTTCACATTTTTCAAACGGATCCCAGAGCTCGCAGGGGATATCTAGTTCGTCACTCAAAATCTGCAACGGCAGGTCCGCCCGCACCAGCGCCCCGGAAAAATGCACGCGGGCAATATTCTCCTCTCGCTGCCCCTCGAAGAATCCGATGGAGCTACGCAATTGATGCGCCAGGGCCATGAGCGAAGACCGCCCGACCTCATTCAGCCCCGGGTCGCCCTTTTCCACCAGCGTGATCGCCGCGGCCAGATCGATCGCGCCCTCGCCGGAAATGGCCTCAATAAAGTGGCGGCCGCCGTAGTCGATCGTGCGCACGAGGACGAGCTCCCGCTTGCAACCGAGCATGACGACGGTTTCATCGTGGCCGATGTCCACCAGCATGAAGGCCTCGTTCGCGAAGATCTCCGGCTTGGCGAACTCAAACGCGTTGAAGGTCGCCAGCGGGGCGAGTTGCAAGCGGCTGATCGGCGTCCGGTTTTTCTCGAAGGCTTCGAAAATGTTGGTGACATCGCTGCGAGGCAGGCCGCCGACGACGTAACGCTGGGACTTCGGAGTGTCGGCGGCGGACGCGTCATCCGCCTCGGGGGCGGGCCTGGCCGGCTTGGTCAGTGCATCGCAGTCGAGGACGTACTCTTTGCAGTCCTGGTTTAACAACGTCATGTCGTTAAACTTCAACGCCTCGCGCAGCAAATTTGGGGGGGTGGGCGGCTGCTCGATGATTCGGACCAGGGCCTGGGGGCTCGAGGCGGCCGCGGAATAGCCCTTCGCGGAGCCGCCGATTTCCTGCAAAAGGAGCTTCAAGTGATGCGACAGCTTGTCCGCCGGAACGGGGCCCGGCCCGGTCTGCCGGATGGCGTAACCCGCAATGTGAAAGCGATTTCCACTCTTGCGCTGCAAGAGCACGCCCTTCAGGTTTTGTTGCCCGAGATCGATGCCGATGGCGGAGTTAAGCGCTTTTGCCATGAGGGGTGAAAAAGAGAAGCGACATGCTGATAAGCAAGAACCGTGACACCCGCCGGATGCGACGGCGCAACTGGGGTTTTAGCCAGCCGCCACGCAAATGCAACCCGGGACTTCCCGAGGGCGGCCGCCGGGCTACTGGAAAATATCCTTCTGCTCGCTGATCCACTGGAAGAGCGGAAGGTCGCGCCCGTTCTTGATCACGGTGGCCACGGGATCCTCCTGCATGCTGCTGGTGGCGATGCAGACCAGGAAGATGCGCAGGATTTCCATCGGCAACCACGCGCGCTCAGCCTCCGTCAGCGGCTGCGGGGCGGCCTCATCGTAAAGATCCACCCAGATCCGCGCGTTGCTCCACGCCAGATCGGAAAACGTCTTCATCCTCGTCCCCTGCACGTGGCGCAGATGCAGGATGATGCTCTGCATGGCGTAGGCGATATCAAACAGGCGCTCGCGCTCCTGCACGAAATCGAAGTCGACCACGGCCGCGATCTGATCGGCGCGGTAGAGGACGTTCCAGAAATGGTAATCCCCGTGGACGGTCATCCACGGCAGGCTGCCGATGATGCGCGTGTAATCGCCCATTAACGGTTCCAGCGCGTCCTGCGCCTGGCGGACGACCGCGAGCGCCTCCTCGGCCTGCGGATGAACCCCGATGTGCGCCGAAATGGTAGGCTCCGCCTCGCGCAGCAGCATCCAGCACTGCTGCGGGTTGGCGTCGTTGCGCATTTCCGGTGGGACCGGCGTGCGCCCCGCCGCCGCCTTCCCGAGCTCCCGGTGCAGGTCGCCCAACGCGCTTGCCGCCGCGTTCATCCGCCGCCAGTCACGATGAATGCCCGGGTCGTGCGGGATGAAGCGGTGAACCTCCACGAGGCGTTCGCCCCACGTTGTCCAGCTCTTGCCCGCGCGCGAGCGGACGACAGCCGCCGTGGGAAATTCCTCCGCGCAAAGCTGGTCGATGAGGAAATGCAGATACTCGACCCGCTCGACGAATTCCTCGCCATGGCGGGCGCGCAGCAGGAAGGTACCCTGGCCGGTGCGGAACGGGTCCGTGGTGTTGCATTGCGTGTCGAGCGGACGATCCATCTGGACGATCCGGCCGAGGTCGAAATCATCGGCGAGCTTCTGCAACTGGACGAGCGTGAGTTGCAGCGACGTCCGCGGCATCAGGTGATTGGCCGGATCAATGCGAGACGCGGGGGTGAGATCGTCGTCTTCCATGGCTCGGGGTGCCGGTTCAGAATCAAAATCCGGCACGTGGGGCGAGTATAGCGGCGGGCGTGGGGAAGGGAAGCCGGCCGCGTCGCGCCAGCGCGATTCCCCCGAAAATCGTTTAGCGCCGGGCCGGCGCCGTGGGTGGGGGAGACGGCCGGGTCGGCGTTTCCAGTTTCACGGTCTGAAGTTTCGCAAAGCCCCAGATCATGACTCCGAGGAGGGCCAGCAGCACAAACATCAACGCTCCCCAACGCGCGACGTTGGCCCCGGGCGTTGCTTTAGCCGTCGCAAGTTTGGCGCGCTGCAAGGCAAGTTCCTGGTCCATCAGCTTGATCATCGCCTCGGCGTCGGCGCGCGGAATCTTGGGCTCGTTGCGGGAGGAGGGGAGTGGATTCATGCGGGCTTCGCCTATTCTCAGCACAAAATATTCCGTGGGGCAGCAAAAAATCAGTTTCGGAACAATCCGAAATACCATTCGGCCAAGGCCGGGCCGACAAACAGCCAGAGCAACGCGCCCACGGACAGGTAGGGGCCAAAGGGCAGCTGCGCGTACGGCGAGCGTCCCTTCCAGGGCAGCGTGGCCAGCCCGACGACGGAACCCACGATCGACGCCGATGCGACGGTGAAGAGGACGGCTTTCCAGCCCAGGAACGCGCCGATCGCCGCCAGAAAATTCACGTCGCCCAGGCCCATCGCTTCGCGCGGAAATGTGGCCTCGCGCACCACGCCCGAGAAACAGTCGAGCATGCGCAAAGGATAGTTCGCCGTCCCCAGCTCAATTCGGTTGTGATAACCGTGCAGCGTCACATTCTCGTGCGTCCGACCCGCAAATTCGATCCGGTCGCAGACCAGGTCCAGGCAGTCGGTTTCGCGATCAAACATCTCGCTCCACTTCTCCGTGTCGCCGCCCACGGTGAGTTCCGCGTCGTCCTCGCCGATCCGCTTCCAGGCACATCTCTCCGGCGGGTCAAAGGCAACGCGTTTCCGGCCGAACGCGATTTTCCCGACCTCGACGACCAACCACAACAATCCGTAGCCGGCGGCGGCGCCGCAGACCGACCACAACGCTCCCGCGATCCACGTGGACTGGCTCATCAACTGCGGAAGGGCCGCGCTGAATAGAACTCCGGCCGCCACCCCGCCGGCGGTCAACTCGTGCGGGATGATCAGGTGGTCGAAATCAATGAACGTCGCCGCCACCAGAATGCCGACGAAGACAAAATAGGGCAGCGCCAGCCACGGGTTGGCGGGCGCGAAGCGGAGCCAGACCGCCAGAAATAGCACGCCCGTTAGAAACTCCACGAGCGGATACCGCATGGAAATGGAGCCATCGCAATCGGCGCATTTTCCGCCGAGCAGCATCCAGCCGAAGATCGGAATGTTGTGCCGTACGCGGATGGGGGCGTTGCACAGCGGGCAGTACGAGCGCTTCGGCTGGTTCACCGAAAGGCCCCGCGGAAGCCGGTAGATGACGACGTTCAGAAACGAGCCGACGCACGTGCCGAACACGAACGCGCCGAGCGCGACAATTCCGTCCAACGGCGACGTCACGGTCATCGGCATGCCTTATTCGGCTTGGCGGACGCGCTCCTTTTTTTCCTCGCACTCCGCCTGGAGCCGGCGCACCTCGCGATGCAGCTGAAGCTGCAGCGCCTCGATTTCGCCGAAGTCACGCTTGGCCCGCGCCTTGTCCAGTTCGCCGCCAAGAAAGACCTCCTTCTCCGCGATCTTGGATTTGTACATCGAGTCCAGCTCGGCGATTTCCGCGCGCTGGGCGTCTGACAATTTGACCGAAGGGGCCGCCTTTTCGAGGCGTTCCATGGCGAGTTCGTAGGCGGATTTCATGGGGAGTAGGCGATGCCGTCTCCATCCTTTGCGCCGGGTGGCGACCGCTTCAACTTCAATCTCGCGCCGCGGTGGGGGCCGGCGGAACCGCGACCCGGGCTTTCGGCGGTGGCGGTTTGCGCGTAAAGTCCCGGGTGGCCGCCGACATCAAGCTCATCAGCACCGATTTTGACGGCACGCTGGTGCCGGCGTTCGGGGGGCCGGCGCGCTTTTCGGAAGAGCTCATCGAGTGGCTCACGGAGCTCCGGCGGCGCGGTGTGCTCTGGGCGGTGAACACGGGCCGCTCCCCGGGTCTCCTCAAGGAGGCGTGGGAGCATTGCGGGCTCGATTTTCATCCCGACTTTGCCCTGACCAGCGAGCGGGATGTCTATCGTCCATGCGATCAGCGCGTGGGGGAATGGGTCGACTACGGCGATTGGAACCGGCACACCCTGGCCGCGCACCGCGAGCTTTTCACCGAGGCGCAGCCGTTGTTGCTCGAGGCGATTGAAGTCATCAAAGCGCGGTCGCGCGCGCGAATCCTTTACAATTTCGATCACGTCAACGGCCCCTCCGAGCCGGCGGGATTGATGACGAAGACCGACGCGGAGATGGACTGGGTGGTGGGTTACCTGGACTCCCTCAAGGCGCAGTTGCCCAAGCTGCACTACCAGCGCAACAGCATTTACCTGCGCTTCTGCCACGTGGATTACGACAAGGGCACGGCGCTGGCGGAATTGGGCCGGCTGTTGGACATCCCGTCCGAGTCCATCTTCGCCGCCGGCGATCATTACAACGACCTGCCGATGCTGGATGGCCGCGCGGCCCGGCACGTGGCCTGTCCGGCGAATGCGATCCCCGAGGTGAAGCAGACCGTGCGCGCCGCGCGTGGACACGTCTCCGCCGCCGAGGATGGTTATGGGCTCGTCGACGCGCTCAAGCGCCACTTCGCGTGACGCTCACTCTTTGTCCGGATCCATTTCCTCGCTGCTGACCGGCGGTGGCGTCGGCAGCGCCTCGGTGGATCGCAGGGCGGTGTCCAGCCGCGCGACCTGCTTGCGGTCGGCGTCCATGAATCGCGCCACGGTAGCCAGTCCCGCCAGCAGCAACGCGGCCAGCACGATCACCCACGCTCCGCCGCGCAGCGGAAGGTCTCCGGATTTTACATTCGCAGTGCCTCTGGCCATCGGGATCCCTATCGGCGAGGCAGGTCCCGCGCGCAAATGACTGCGCGCCCTCCCTCGTGGACGAATCCACGTCCTCCGGCGTATGTTCGCCGACCTTCCCGCGCATGCACGATCAACCTCCGATTCCCCCCCGCCGGACGGTGATTGTCGTGTTGACGGTGGGCGTGCTGGCCATGTCGTCCGCGTCGATCTTCGTCCGATTTGCTTTCGCCGCGGGCGGCGAGAAATCCTTCGGCATCGCGCTGCTGCTTGGTTCCGGCCGCCAGTTGCTCGCCAGTGCGCTCCTTCTGCCCGCCTGGATTGCGTTGTTTCGGCAACCGGCGATTCCGCGCCGCGCTATCTGGCTTTCCGTCGTCTCGGGGATCGCTCTGGCGCTGCATTTTGCGGCTTGGTTCACGTCCCTGGCCTACACCACCGTCACCGCCAGCACGGTGTTGGTCACCCTCGGGCCGATCTGGACCGCGGTGATCGGGACGTACATGGGCATCGAGCGCTTGAGTGGCCGTGCGTGGACCGGCATCCTGCTCTCGCTCGGGGGAGCGGTGCTGATCGGCCTGAGCGATTCGCAGTCGGGGGCGGGCACCGTGGCGACCAATCCGGTTCTCGGCGACTGCCTCGCGCTTGCGGGTGGAATTTTGGCGGCGGTCTATCGTCTGCTGGGCCGTGGCGCCCAGCGCGGCGGCCTGGCGATCGGCGGGTATGCCGCCGTGGCGTATGGCGTCGGGGGATTGCTCCTGCTACCGGGGCCCGCCCTGTTCGGCTTGCCGCCCGGCTTGCCCGCGTACACGCAATACAACCTGACCTTCTTTTTCTGGCTGGTCGTCCTTGCGGTGGTGCCGCAGCTCGTCGGGCACACGAGCACGAACTGGGCGGTGCGTTGGTTTTCCCCGACATTGATTTCGCTGCTCGTCCTGTTCGAGCCGGTGGCTTCCAGCGTGCTCGCGTGGTTGTTTTTCGGGGAGGTCGCCGGGCAGGCGGTCTGGCTAGGGGGCGGCATCGTGCTCGTCGGGGTCGCGCTCGCCACTTCGCGCGGGCTCAACGGTTGACGTGCTCCCTCGCGTCAATTTTTGCGCAGCAATCCCTCGAGGCCGTCAAAGCAAATGCGTGACCAGCTCTCCAACGCGTCGTAGCGCGGTCGCAGTTCGTCCGGGGTGAGGAAGGCCAGATCGGTGATTTCACTCTCCCCCGGCACTACTTCGGAAGCGTCGAGCTCGAACACGTGAACGACACCGAGATGCACGCGGCCCACGTCGGTCGAATCGTCATTCAGCAGCGCCCGGACGCTTTCGCGAAAGGCCCCATGGAAAACGATTTCCTCGGAAACTTCGCGCCGCACGCCGTTGTGATAGGTGGCGGAGTTGATCCGGGGCGAATCGAGGTCGGAGAGGTTGACGTGGCCGCCGATGCCGATGCTGCCCTTGGCCGCGAGGCGCTGTTCGCCCGTCTTCCGGCCGCGGATGTAATGCACGAGGCGACCGCCATTCGTGACGAGCGCGTACGGAATAATCTGTTTGAAGGAGGGATCATTTTCCGCCGCCGAGCGCGGCAGAAAACTGGCATGAGTGGGGTCCAGGATCGCTTTGAGATACCGGTTAACTTCAAAACAAAGCCCGTCAAACGCGCCGAGTTGGTCGAAGAGCGCGCGAGGGATGACCAGCACTGACTCCTCTGCGGGCGGGGCGGATGACGAAGACATTTTGGACGGCGTTTTTGGTGGAATCCGGAGAAAGAATGCGACCGACAGCGATCCGGCATGGCTCTTGCATTGACGGCGTTTGCCGGTCATGTCCGCTATTGCCATCGACGCGATTAAAATCCAGTCCAAACATCTCCCGAGCGGGCCTTGTCAACCAGCCGCGTCGCCGCTCTACTGATGGGTCGCCCACCAGAGAATAATTCCTCATGCCTGTAGCCGGTGCCCTGCACGATTTTCCACTCACCGACGTCGTCAACGCGGTGCGCTTTTCCGTGGGCCGACTGGTCTTTACGCGGGTGCCCAACCTTGGGCAGTTTGAGCTCGACCTGCAGGAGGGATCGGTGCGCGCCTGCCGCGTCGGGCCCGACCACACGCGAATCACCGACTTGGCGAAGGTCGTCGACAAACTGGTGCTGGTGAATCTGGGCCGCACCGGCGACTTCGCCTTTCACCCGGTGCCCCCGCCGTCGCTGGAACAGCTTTGCAATTTCTCACTCGACGCGATCGTCCTCGAGGTCGTCTCGCGTTCCGATGAAATCCGTGGGTCGGTTCACCTGTTTGCCCCGGCGCCGCGGAAATTCCGGCGCACGTTGGTGGAAGTGGGCGAAATCGATCGCGATCTGCGCGGGTTCCTGCGTCAGTCGTCGACCATGCTCCGGCGCGATGCCTCGGCCGATGAGATCGCCTCGACCACCGGCATGGCCCTGCAGCAGGTCCAACTCTACCTGCTCAAGCTGACCGAATTCGGCTTGGTGGAACCGGCGGATCCGGCCGAAAGCGAGGCCCCCTCCGCCGCGCCGGCGCCGGATATTCCCGCGCTTCCCGATTCGCCGGCGGGCCCCGCCAAATGGTTCTATCTCGACCGCGACAAGGAAATCGGTCCGGTGGCGGAGGAGGTCATTCTGCACCGGATCAGTGCCGGGCACATGCAGCCGACGGGCATGGTCTGGCGGCCGGGCCTGAGTCGGTGGACATCGTACGAGGACGTCCACGCCACGGATCTTGCCGACGCCGCGCGCGCGGTGCCCCGCGCCGCCACTGACCGCGTCGGCAAGCGCCTGGGCGGCGACTCGGGCAGCACCGTCCGTTGCCATGTCTGCCTCAAGCATTTCTCGCGGGAGCAAATGATGTACTATCAGGATCGCTGGATTTGCGAGGGCTGCCGCCCCGATTTTTTCAAGAATATCTCGAAGCTCGGCGTCCATTTCCGCGCGGTGCGACGGGCGGTGGCGCGAATTCCCTGGCGCTGCGGGGCCTGGGTCATCGACATGCTGCTGTACCTGTTCGTCGCCAAATCCACCTGGATCGTGCTGGCCAAGGCGGGTGTGATCGAGCCCGGGTATTTTATCGCCCCGAATTTTCTGCTCGCGGAGTTTGTCGGCGCGCTCGTTTGGTGGACGGTCTTCGTCTGGGTCGGCGGCACCACGCCGGGCAAGTGGGCGTTGCACCTTCGCGTGGTCACGGCGGACAAGGATGAACGCGCTGGTTTTGGGGCCGCGCTCAAGCGCGCCCTGGCCTCGATCATTCCCTTCGGCTTTGTCGTCGCGCTTTTCAACCCGGAGCGTCGGGCCCTGCATGATTATCTGGCCGGCACGCGGGTCATCCGCTGGGTGATGGAAACCTGACCCATGCGCGCGCCTGTTCCCGTCACCTCGACCACGCTCCGGAGATTCGTGCTCCGGCAGTCGCGCCTCGGGATGTTCACCCGTTGCCTGATCCTACTAGTGGTCCTCGGTCTCCTTGGCACGTATTGCTTCACCTGGTACCGCGACCGCTCCCTCACACAGCTTCGCGACCTGACCGATGCCACGCCGACGATTCAACCGACCCGGCTCTCAATCGAGGGCGACATGCGCCTGTTCAAGAAGCGGTGGCGGGATTTCTCGGCGGCCAAGACGGGCGACGAGGCCGTCTTCGACCTGACGGAGGATGATCTTCGCTCGCTGCTTCGCTCGAAGACGTCCCTCGCCGATCGCGCGGAAGTGCGCCTGACGCGTGAGCAGGTCAAGGTTGCCTTCACCCTGCCGCTTGGTGAAGTGCCGTTCTTGGCGGAACGGTTTGCCGGTCGGTACCTCAATGTCTCCGCGACCATGACGCCGATTTTGACGGCTGGCATTGCGCGCGTCGCGATTTCGCAGGCGGCCAGCGGGGGCAAGAATCTGCCGGAAGATCGGCGCCAGCTCCTCGCATTTGCCTGCTCCGCATGGCTTTACAACGCCTTGGTTCCGCAGCGCGAAGTCCTGGCGCGGGTCAAACAGGTCCGCATCGACAACGGAGTGATGTACTTGAAGCAATAGGATTGAGCGGCTGCCTCGGACGTCGTTTCCCCGCGTGGCGGCGGCGCGAATTTCGACTTACTGTCGCGGTCCCGGCCGCACCCCGGCGACGCATGCTCACGGAACTTTTTCAAAAATTGCAGCGTGACCGGAGCGATCTGACCCCCGATGAAATCGCGGCCGCGCTCGCGGACTTGATGTCGCCGGATCACGGCGATGAAGAAAAGGCGGCCTTTCTTCTCGCGCTGCGGACCAAAGGCGAGAGCGCGGCGGAAATTTCCGCTCTGGCCAAGGCATTGCTCGCATTCTCCGTCGATCCTGGGATCGACTTCCAGCGCCTTTCCGGCCCGGTCATCGATTTGTGTGGCACCGGCGGTGACGGGCTCGAGCTCTTCAACGTTTCGAGCGCGGCGATGTTCGTGCTGGCCGCGGGCGGGGCGTGCGTGATCAAACATGGTAATCGTGCGATCACCTCGCGGAGCGGTGGCGCCGATGTCCTCGCGGAACTCGGCGTGCCCATTCGGCTGCCGCCCGTGCGACTTCGCGAAAGCCTTGAGCGTCATGGTTTGGCGTTCGTTTTTGCCCCGGACTACCATCCCGCCTTCCAGTCGATTGCGCCGGTGCGTCGGTTGCTCGCGGAGCGCGGTGAACGGAGCGTATTCAACCTGCTCGGCCCGCTGCTGAATCCCGCGCGCCCGCCCCGCCAGTTGACCGGTGTGTTTTCCGCGGAGCTCGTGCCGGTCTTCGCCGAGGTCTTTGCGAATCTTGGACGCACGCGCGCCTGGGCTGTCCATGGTCGCGTCGACGCCACCCGCGGTATGGACGAAATCTCCCCGCTCGGCCCGACCGACGTGGGCCGCGCCGAGCTTGGTGTTGTCTCGTCAGGGCGCATCGAGGCCGCGGAATTTGGTTTGCCTCGGGCAGCATCGATCGCCGCCTTGCGTGGTGGCGAACCGGTGGAGAATGCGCGCCTCATCGTCGGCATTCTGCGCGGCGAAATCACCGATGCACGTCGCGACTTCGTAGTCATCAACGCCGCCGCCGGTTTTGTCGTCGCCGGTCTCGCCGACTCGCTGTCTGCAGGTGTCGCGCTCGCCCTCGAGCAACTCGCCAGTGGCCGCGCGCATGCCAAACTCGAAGCCGCGCGCACCGCCTGAAGATCGCGGTTTTGTTCCTTCTTACTTCTCTTCGATGCTCACCGGAATCGGACTCGGCTCGAACCTTGGCGACCGTCTCGCGTTCCTGCGCGCCGCTCGGGCGCTGGTGCTTGCGCTCGCGGGCGTGACGCCGCCCGTGCGCTCGGCGCCCGTGTTTGAGAGCGATCCGGTGGATTGTGAGCCGGGCACCCCGGCGTTTCTCAACACCGTGATCGAAGTGCAGTACGAGGGACACCCGGTGACTCTGCTCGACGCGCTGCGCGGCATCGAGGTGGAGTTGGGCCGGCCGTCTAAGCATCCGCGCAATGTCTCGCGTCCGATTGATCTCGACATCCTCTACGTGGGAAACCTCGCGCTGCGCAACGAGGAGATCGCGATCCCACATCCCCGCCTGCCGCAGCGCCGGTTTGTCCTCGCGCCGCTGGCGGAGCTTCGGCCGCAGCTCGTGCTGCCGGGTCAGGCGAAAACGGTGGCGGCGCTGCTCGCGGATCTCGGAGCGGATGTTTCCACGCGTCGAACGCAGGCTGAGTGGTGAGGTCGAGCGCGCGCGAACCAGGTTCCTGGTTCATCGGGAAAATCCTAGAAGCTCAGCAGGGCGTAACCGCGGTTCTGGTAGGTCATGAGGACGATCAACCCGTCGCTCGCCACCGAAACGTCGGGCGAAAGCGTTTTCGGATCGATCTTGTCCGAGACGAGATTTTGCCCGCAGACAAACAATTCAACTCCCCGGTCTCACAGCGTCTTGAGGACCCCCAGGTTGGGATTGCTGACGCCGAACTTCGCCTGGTAAATCGCATCATCACGAATGCCATCCAGCGCGGCACCATGGAAGACCAGCGCGAACTTCGCACGTCGCAGCGATACGCCAGCGACGGCCAACGCGTTGAGCTCGGACGCCGCCATATTGATCGCGGGAACCAGTTCGGTCGGTTTGTCGGCGGCCCGGGTCGCGTCAAAAATCGCACGATAGGTCCGGCTATTCGTGGGCGGAACTGCCGCCCGGGGGATGACTACGTAACCGTCGGCCTCCGGGACCACTGGGGCTTTGGCGGGCGGCCAATCCGCGGCGGACGCGAAGGCAGTAGCGACCAGGGCGGACAGCGTCGCGAGGATGAGGCGATGGAAGGTTCTCATGCCTCCCGTCATAGCAGAAGCCGCGTGGCGGCAGAAGTCCGCTGGTGACCCTAACGGGATTATTCCGTCGCTGGTAGGCTCTGCGGAGTGCGCTTCGCGAGAGGTCACCCCGCTGACGCGAGCAGGCAGTCGAACCGAGGTTCGAATTGGCTTCGCCATCGCCACGATGTGGCGACCCTAACGGGATTATCCCGCCGCTGGCGGGCTCTGCAGAGTGCGCTTCGCGCGTGGGGCTAGCCCGCTGACGCGAGCAGGCAGTCGAACCGAGGTTCGAATTGGCTTCGCCATCGCCACGATGTGGCGACCCTAACGGGATTCGAACCCGTGTTCACGGCTTGAAAGGCCGTTGTCCTAACCACTGGACGATAGGGTCTCAAGGAGGGGTCGAAATATGGCCGGGACGCGTCTCTCAGCAAGCGGATTCTGGCTGCGGGGGTCGGTCCGCGGTCCGTTCCCCGAGCCCTGCTTCAGGCCGCCCGGGCCGTCCCGCATTTCCAGCAGGAATCGAAGTTCCCCGGCACCGTCTCGCCGCAGCTGGCGCATTTCCAGTCAGGGCCCGTCGATTCCGGCGTTTGCATGAACGCCCGGAGGACCTCAATCGCGCGATCGTAATCCTCGTCGTTCGTGACACACAACGCCGGCAGCGAGGTGTTGTCCGGCATTTGCGTCAACACGTTCAGGCTCGACTCGTTGCGGACGAAACTGGGAATACCCGCCTCGTCGAGGATGCCCTTGTAGTGCTCAACCCGAGTGAAATCGTGATTCAGAAATACATCGCGCATGCCTGTGTTTACGATCCTTTCGTCGACGCCGCGAGCAGCAATTCCGCATTCCGCACCGCCGCGCCGTTGTGCGCATTCAAGACCGCCGTGCCGCACGCGACCACCTTTCGGCCCTCGTCCGGATGGTCGAGCAACCAGCCGATGCAATCTTCCAATCGATTGGCATCCGGCACCTGCAGGATGCCGCCCGCCGCGAGCAACGACGCCATCAGGTCCGTGAAATTCTCCATGTTCGGACCACAAATCGCCGGCACGCCCGCCGCGATCGGCTCGGCGGGATTCTGGCCGCCGGTCGCTTCCGTCGACAGGCTCTTGCCCACGAACACAACGTCAGCCAGCGGATACCAGTCGCGCAGTTCGCCGGTCGAATCGAGCAGCAAGACATCAGGCTCGTCGATCAGGTTGAACTGCGGATCGAGCAGGGAGCGCCGCGCGACACGCAGTTTGAGGGCGAGCAACGCCTCGGCGATCGCGTTCGTTCGCTCGACGTGTCGCGGCGCGATCAGCAGGCGCAGGGTGGGGAAGCGCGGACGCAGCGCGAGGAGCATGTGCGCGAGCAAGATTTCCTCGTCAGCGTGCGTGCTGCCGGCCAGGAGGAATTTCGGATTTTGGATTGAGGATTTTGGATTGGCCGAAAGACCGGGAAAGGCCGTGGCGAGCAGGGTGCGGAATTCGGTGGTGCGGGCGGACTCCTGGCTTTCGGCGGCGTCGTCAAACTTGATGCTGCCGAGGCAATGAAGTTTTTCCGCCGGTAGTCCGATTGATTGCCAGCGGGCGAGGTCGGCGAATTCCGGCACGCTGATCCAGGCGAGTTGGCGAAAAATGGGGGCGACAACCGCGCGGAAACGGCGAAAACGCGACTCGGACCGAGGCGAGAGTCGGGCATTGACGAGGTGGACCGGAATATCGCGCCGCGCTGCGGCGGCCATCCAGTTCGGCCAGACCTCGGCCTCGACAAGCGCAATTCGCACGGGCCGGATTGCGTCGAAGGCGCCGCGCACAAACGGCGGGAAATCGAGCGGCGCGTACAACACCACCACCTCCGGCGGAACGCGCTGATCGGCGAGCGCGCGCCCCGTCGTGGTCGTGGTCGTGAGGATAATCGGAAGCCCGGGACGAGTCCGGCGCAGCGCGGCGATGAGTTTCAACGCCAGCATCACTTCGCCGACGCTGACCGCGTGAATCCATGTTCGGTCAGCGGCGGGAAGCGCGGCGAACCGTTCCGCAGATTCGGCGGTGTAGCGCGCGAAGCGCTCGCCGAAGCCCCGTCGCCAGTTCCCGCGCCGGACCATCCGCAGAAGATACGCCGGCAGCATCGCAACCAGCGCGATCGGAAAGACGAGATTGTAGAGGAGGCGGAACAAGGCTGGGAGTCGAGGGTCGAGAGCCAGAAGACTATGCGAAGTCGAGTAGGGAAAGGCGAGTGGTTAGCAGCGAATGGTTCTTGGGTTAAGGGCTAGAAGTTTAACGCCAATGGATCCTGAGACCCCACGCGCATGCGGAGAGGTCTGGTCTGACCCTCGACTTTCGACGCTCGACGCTCGACCCCC
>JANMQT010000219.1:0-30187 GCA_031370675.1 Verrucomicrobiota bacterium | reverse complement strand
GCGGCGGCGCAGCGCGAGATCGCGTCGGCGCTCCCGGCTGCGACCGTGGTGGTGCACCGGGTGCCCGGGGCGTTTGAGATTCCGCTCGTCGTCCAGGAGGTCGCCACCAGGCCGTCGTCCGTGGACGCGATCATCGCTTTCGGGGTCATCCTGCAGGGAAAGACGGCGCATGCCGACCTCATCGCGGCAACCGTGACGGAAGCCTTGATGCGGATTTCACTCGAAACGCGCTTGCCGGTCGTCCATGGGGTGCTGCACGGCACGGCGGCGCAGGCGCGGGTGCGCTGCCTGCAACCGCGCGCCAATCGCGGCACCGAGGCCGCGAGGACAGCAATGCGGATGGCGCAAATCGGGCGGGGAGTGGACCGACGCTAACGGGCCGCCACCCTGTAATTTTTCGGTGCGGCGCGCGCGGTCGCCGCTATACTTGCCACCCCTATGGCATTCAACCAGCGCCGCGACGCCCGTGAGGCTGCCGTGCAGTTCCTCGCGCATTGCGAAGTGCACGGACGCTGCGCGCCGGCCGAGATCACCGGTGACGACGAAACCGGTTTCTGGCACATGCGCTCGGCGATGCGCAAGGTGCGCGAACTGACACTCGAACTCACCAAGGGCGTGCTCACCCACCTGCCTGAGATCGATGAGCGCATTCAGCGCCATGCCCATCACTACGAAATTCCCCGCATGAATCCGGTCGACCGCAACGTCCTGCGCCTGGCAACGTACGAGATGTTTTACCGGCTGGATGTGCCACCCATCGTGGCGATTAACGAGGCGATCGAGATCGCCAAGCGGTATGGCACGGAGGATTCCGGGGGCTTC
This sequence comes from Verrucomicrobiota bacterium, assembly GCA_031370675.1. Classification (GTDB taxonomy): domain Bacteria; phylum Verrucomicrobiota; class Verrucomicrobiia; order Chthoniobacterales; family SZAS-18; genus SZAS-18. The sequence goes on along the minus strand of JANMQT010000219.1, from coordinate 29,365 downwards.
GTGAACGGAATTCTCGATCACATCAAGGAAGAGGTGAAGCGGCCGTTGCGCACGGCCGCGGTGCCGGAGAAGGATGCCGCGGCCACCGACGTGGCGCCGGTGGGGGGCGATCGACCGCTCACCGTGGATGATCTGTTCTAGCCGTCACGCACCGCACCGTCCGCCGGTACCTGCTTGTTGAACCATGGGTTTTCTCAATTCGCTTTGGAACAAATTCACCGGCCAGGCGGTTGATTGGGACAACCTAGAGGAAGCGCTCATCCGGGCCGATCTCGGCGTGCCGCTCACGCAACGAATCGTCGCGGATTTGAAGAAATTCCCGAGCGTGACAGCTGACGACATCGTCGCCGTGACCCGCCGAGAGATCGAGGCATTGCTGCCGCGGGGAAATCCGCCGCTGTTGCCGCGGACGGGCCGGCCGACGGTCGTGCTCGTGGTGGGCGTCAATGGCACGGGCAAGACGACCTCCAGTGCGAAGCTGGCCCATCACCTCAAGGGGAAGGGCTATTCGGTCCTGCTCGCCGCGGCGGACACGTTTCGCGCGGCGGCCATTGAGCAGCTCGACCGCTGGGGCGAAAGATTGGGTATCGAGGTCGTCAAGGGCCAGTACTACGGTGACCCCGCGGCTCTGTGCTACGACGCATTGCAACGCGCGGAAAAACTTGGCGTCGACTTCCTGATTTGCGACACCGCCGGCCGGCTGCACACGCGGCACAACCTGATGCAGGAGCTGTCCAAGATCCGCCGGAGCCTGGCGAAGCGCGATCCCACGGCCCCGCATGAATGCCTCCTCGTGGTCGATGCGACGACGGGATCCAACGCGTTGTCGCAGGCCCGTGAATTCAAGGCGGTGGCGGGATTGACGGGCTTAATCGTAACGAAGCTCGACGGCAGCGGCAAGGGCGGGATCCTGGTCGCGATTCAAAATGAAATCGGCCTGCCCACGCGCTTCATTGGGACCGGCGAGCAGGCGGATGCGTTTGAATCCTTTGATGCGCGCGCCTTCGTGGAGCGCGTTCTCTAGCCGACGCGGCGACCGCGCCGCACTTCCTCAATGCTTTTTCGTCACCCGCGGGTTGGGCGGGGGCATGCCGTGGCCACGAAGGGGCGGGGCGCCCGAGCGCACCAGGCGGATGCCCGAGCTCTTCGGCTGTAAAGCCTGGTCCAGCGTGGCCCAGAGCGAATCGCGCTTCGCCGGTCCAATCACCCCCAGCAGGTTCAGTTTGTAGAGGTAGAGCCGGGCGACTTCGACGCCAATCTGGTTCAGCTCGGCGATGCGCGCCGCGCTCACGCCTGTGTGGAGAAGTTGCCGCGCCTCGCGGACGAAGTTGGCGATGTCGGGTTCCACCACCTGCTTGGCGATGTCGCCGATGGCCGCGCTCTCGTCCCGCAGACGGAAGACCTGCAGGGCCGAGGGCAGCGCGTCACGGTTGATGTTGATTTCATCGACCTTGGAAACCAGCTTCAGGGCGAGGCGGTCAACCGGGATCCGCACGCTGCCGCGCAGGGATGCCGCGGGCGCGGGCTCGTAGTGAAATTTTCCGACCGGCACGGCGGCCACCGCGACGAGGCGATCGACCACTTGCGACTCGACCTTGATGTTCTGCTTTTCAATGCTGAACCCCGTGACGAACCCCGGCGAAAAGTAGAGCACCATCTCACCCACGCGCGGCGTGTCGGTCAGCGTCACGATTCCGCCGCGAAAGCGGATCATGTTGAGCAGATCCGTGAGCGGAAGATCCGAGATGTCGCCTGAGATTGCCATGCGGTTAAGGCTTCAAGAAAAGGGGGATACCCCGCCGTAAACGGGAGGGCTTGTCAGTGTAAATGATCCCAATCCCTCTAGGGAAGCAGATACGCTGCCACCTTCAACTTTTCACTGCGGCTTGTTCGGGGGTTCTCTGGAATTTGACCGCACCAATGCGCCGGCCGTCGCTCTGCAGTACCGTCGCCAGGTAGTCGCCCACCCGCACCTGCTCGCCGGCGCGGGGGATGTGACCGAAGAGATTGACGATGTAACCGCTGACCGTGCTGACCTCCGAGCTTTCGAGTTCGAGGTCGGTGAGGTCATTCAATTCGTAAAGACCCAGCGTGCCTTTGGCCGTGAACTCGTCCGGGTTGACGCGATGGAATTCGGTGGGTGCGGCGTCAAACTCGTCCCGGATGTCGCCCACGATCTCCGCGAGGACATTGTCGAGCGTGACGATCCCGACCGTGCCTCCGAATTCATCGACCACGGCGCCGAGATGCGCGCCGCGGGAGAGAAAGAGCGTCAGGAGTTTTTCCAGCGGCATCAACTCGGGCACGAGCAGGAGGTCGCGTTTTATTTTGACGAGATCCGGCGGGGCCTGTTGCTGCATCTGGTTGAGCAAATCCTTGATGTGCACGAGGCCGAGCGGATTGTCGAGATGCAGGCGGCAAAGCGGGAAGCGGGTGTGCCGCGAGTCGGTGGCCCGCTTGAGGTTCTCGGTGAACGGCTTTTCCGAGTCGAGATACACGACCTCGCCGCGCGGCGTCATGATGTCGCGCACCACCCGCCGGCGGAGGTCGAGTGTGTTCATCAACAATTCCCGGCCCATCTTGGAAACCTGCTGTGAGTCGGCGTTGTCGCTGAGGATGACCCGGAGCTCCTCTTCGCTATGCGCGACTTCCATCTCGCTCGCTGGCTCCATTTTGAAGACGCGCTTGAGAATCGCGTTGGACGAGATATTCAGGAACCAAATCGCCGGGCGAAAAATCACATAGAAGAGGTGCAGCGGCCCGCTGACCCACAGCGTCGTCGGCAAAGATTTCCGGATTGCAAAGACCTTGGGCGCCTGCTCGCCCAGCACGATGTGGAGAAAGGTGATTGTGGCGAACGCGAGGATGAAGGAGGTCGTCCGGATGATCGGTTCGGACGTGATGCCGAGCAGGAGAAACAAAGGATGGAGCATGTGCGCCAGCACGGGTTCACCGATCCAGCCCAGGCCGAGGCTCGCCAAGGTGATGCCGAGTTGGGTAGCCGACAGATACGCGTCGAGATGATCGGTCGCCCGCTTGGCGTACGGCAGGCGGCGATCCGTCTCGTCCTCCAACGCCTCGAGCTGGCTGCCCCGGACCTTGACGATGGCAAACTCGGCCGCGACAAAAAAGCCGTTCAGCAACACGAGGGCGAAGACGGCGAACAGCTTCAGGGCGATGACGCCTCCGGTGTCCCAATCCTGGACGATCGGGTCGGGCGCCGAATCGGCGAGAAAATTTAAACTGGAGAGGATCATGATGGGCGCTGGACGGGATCAACGCGATCCGCCGGGGCGGCGATCACAAGCGGCAAAGCGTTCGGTCAATACGCAGAGCATCCGCCCAACGGCAGGAGTGCCGGCGGCCGCGCGCGGGGAGTTCGGCATCGCGTCCGGAAACGCGGGCAAGCTTACCAGCTCGCCTTAGTCACACCGGGGATCATGCCTTGCGAGGCCATCTCGCGGAAGGTGAGGCGGGACATATGAAAACGGCGGATATAGGCGCGGCGGCGGCCGGTGACCTCGCAACGATTGACCACGCGCGTCGGGCTCGCGTCCCGGGGCAGCTGGCTGAGACCCACGTAGTCGCCTTTCGCCTTGAGTTCGGCCCGGACGGCGGCGTACTTCAGGACGGTCTTCTTTTTGCGATCGTTGCGGTTAATCCAGCTTGTTTTGGCCATAAGAAATTTTGGAAGGCGGGAAATTAGGCGGAAACCACCGGATTGCAACGGAATTCTTCAGGGTCTTCCCTCTGCCGCCGCCTCAGATGCGCGTCATGCGAGCCAAGTGCTCGGTGGGCGACATGTTGATCGCATCGATCAGGAGCCGCAGCCGCGCAAAACTCCGCTTTCTCAGGGTAAAAACCAGCCGCGGCAGGTGAAACACCTCGGGTTCGCCCCGTTCCTGGCGCAGCGCGTCACATTGCTCAAACTTCCCCTCCTTGAGGAGGTCGGCAAAATCGACGTTCAGTTTGTCGATCGCCCCCGGCTTGAGCCGGCCCTTCAGGCGTATCACGAGCCGTTCCCCCACGTACCGGCTGGAGTGATAGACCCGGTAAAAGCGCAGGACCTCATCGACGGCCGTTTCGATGTCGTCGGTGATCTTGAAAAACGCGAAGTCCTCCGCCGAAATCAAACCCTCGGCGACGAGATGCTCGCGCATGAACTTGATCCAGTTCAGCCAGTATTCGCCCCCGGGCCGATCCACCAGCACCAGCGGCAGGATCTTGGACTTGCCCGTTTGCAGCAGGGTGAGCGTTTCGAAGCCCTCGTCCATCGTGCCGAATCCTCCCGGGAAGAGCGCGATGGCGTGCGATTCCTTCACGAAATTAAGCTTGCGGGTGAAGAAGTAATTGAACTCCACCAGTTTCGGGTCGCCGATGATTGTCTCATTCGCCTGCTGCTCGAACGGCAGGCGGATGTTCAGGCCAAAGCTGCGTTCGCGCCCCGCGCCCTTTTGCGCGGCGCCCATGATGCCGTCGCCGCCACCCGTGATGATCATGAATCCCTCTTCGCGCATCCGCCGCGCGAACACCTCGGCCGCGTGGTACTCGGCGGACTCGGGCTTCGTGCGCGCGGAACCAAAAATGGAAATCTTGGGAATGTCCTTGTAGGGCACCCACATGCGCGCGGCGCGGCGCATTTCCTTCCGCGCGCGATTGAAGAGTTTGAGGTCCGCGACGCTCATGCGGTCGCGCGCCATCTTGAGAATCGTGCCGATCATCTCCTCCACGATCTCAGGCGAGTGGTCCGCACCCCAGCGCTCCACCAGCGCAACCACCTGCGCGTCGATGCTCTCGTTGCCGGTCGGCGGATAGGGCGGCTCGGGAGAAAGGGGCGTGCCCAGCGGGGTAATCGTCGATTGATCGGGACCGTCCCGCGGGTCGATGCGCTCAGGCTTCATCCCGACATCGTGCCGATTTCGGGCCTGAACGCAAACCCGCTCGCTTGCGTTTTTCCCCGGTTACTCTAGAGACCCCGCCATGATCATCGTCCTCAAGCCGCACACGCCGCCCGACCAAATCGAGCAGGTGATCGCTGAGGTGGCGCGACTCGGCTACACCCCGCACGCCATCCGCGGCGCCATCCAGACGGTGGTCGCCGCGATTGGCGACGAGACCACGCATCATACGCTCGAAGCGCTCAGCGCGCTGCCGCAGGTGCAGAAGGTGATGTCGGTGCAAAAGCGGTACAAGCTGGTCAGTCGTGAATCGCATCCCGTCCCGACGTTGATCGACGCCGCCGGCGTCGCGATCGGCGGGCCGCGCCTCGCCTTGATGGCGGGGCCGTGCTCGGTGGAAAGCGAGGAGCAGCTCCTGGAGACGGCCCGCGCGGTGAAGGCGGCCGGCGCGACCATCCTGCGCGGTGGCGCCTACAAGCCGCGCACCTCGCCCTACGAATTCCAGGGCCTCGGCCGCGATGGCCTGCGGCTGCTTGATTTGGCGCGGAAGGAAACCGGCCTGCGCATCATCACGGAAGTGTTGAGCGAAAACGACGTCGACGCCGTCGCCGAGGTGGCTGACATCCTGCAGATCGGCGCCCGCAACGCACAGAATTTCCAGCTCCTGATCGCCGCGGCGCGCACCGGCAAACCCATTCTGCTGAAGCGTGGGATGAGCCAGCGAATCGAGGAGTGGTTTCTCGCGGCCGAGTACATCCTGAGCGCGGGCAACCCCAACGTCATGCTCTGCGAGCGCGGCATCCGCACCTTCGAGACGTATACCCGAAACACGCTCGATCTGGCTGCCGTCGCGATCGCCAAGAAGGAGACGCACCTGCCCGTCATCGTCGATCCGAGCCAGGGCGCGGGGCGCGCCGACCTCGTGCCTGCGCTCTGCGCCGGTGCCATCGCGATGGGTGCTGATGGCTTAATCATCGAGGTCCATCCGAATCCCGCGGAAGCCATGAGCGATGGCCAGCAGCAGATCTCCTTCGAGCGCTTTGGCCGGCTCGTGCAGGAGCTCGGGCCAATTGTCGCCGCGGTGGGCCGGACGCTCGCCTGACTTCCCGCGGTCCGAAGGTCAGCCGACCGGGATAACATCCGGCGACCGGTGCGTGGTGTGACGCAACACCCGGATGAGATAGATTAGGATGCCGACGTTGACGGCGATCACGGCAGCCTTGCCCCAGCTCGGATGGTGCCAGAAATGCCAGAGTTCGATCGGGATGAATGACGCCGTCACGATGGTGGTCATCCATTCCGCCCAACGTTTGCGGCGCAGCAGCCCAATGCCCTCGATCAGGTAAATGACGGCATAGGCGAAGATGAACTCGCTCACGTGCTTCAGCGTGGTGTCGTTGTAGCCGCCGACCTTCTGAATCACGCGCTCCACGAACGCGTTCTCGGGGTCGACGTGCAGATACCCGGCGAGCCGGTAGCATTCCACCGTCAGATCATGGTGCAGCATGCCCAGCGCCGCGAAGGCGAGGGCGATGAGGAACAGCGCCTTCAAGAGCTTCACCAGGCCGATCACCACGAGCCAGCGCGATTCGATCTTCGTGGGAGGCGTGATGACCTGATGTGACATGGGCCTTGATGGAACATCCGCCGCCGCCCGATGAGAAGCAGAAAGACGCGATTCCTGGACGGTGACCGTCGACAGTTCCGGTCCGACCGCTATCGTCGCCGCTCCTCCCGTGTCACTGCTCCGCGATCCCCGCATCCACCGCGTGCTCGGCGCCAACGTCGTTTCGTCGACTGGTTCCGGCGTGACGATGATTGCGGTTCCGTGGCTGATTGTGCAGCGGCCCGGGGGCGAACGCATTTTTGGCTACGCGACGGCTGCCATCACGCTCGCGCTCGTCCTGCTGCTGCCGTATTACGGCTGGCTCCTCGACCGCCATTCGCGCAAGGCCGTCCTGCTCGCGGGAGAGGCGTTCGGCCTCCTGGCCACGACCGCCTTTCTCGCGCTCGCGATGGTGCGCGGTGAATTTGCGACCTGGCACCTCGTCGGCATTTATTCGGCGGGTACGTTGTATTACACGATTCACTACCCCGCATTGTTTGCCTTCAACCAGGAGGTGTTTGAACCCGCGCAATACCGCCAACTTGCCGGCCTCGTCGAGGTGCAGGGACAAACGGCATCGGTCATCGCCGGCGGCCTGGCTGCGGTGCTCATCGGCCGCGTCGATCTGAGCCTGCTGCTCGGACTGAGCACCGCATCCTATCTGTTGAGTTTTTTCATCCTGCGGCCGCTGCCGTATGCGCGCGCGCCGGACCGCACGCCGTCAAAGCTCTCTGCGCTACGGCAAATCGGTGAGGGCTGGCGCTACCTGGGTGAGAGGCCCGGGTTCGCGCTATTTTTGTTCTGCGCCTTCATTCCGTTTGTCGGCGTGATGGTGAGCAACTACCTCTTTCCCATCTACGCGAGCCGCGCCTTGCAGGCCGGACCGGCGGTTTTCGGCGCAGGCGAAGTCACGTTTGCCGTCGGCTCGATACTCGCGGGACTGACCATTCCGCGGTTGACGGAGTCGATTGGAAGTTACGGCACGATGCTGTTGACGGTCGCCATGTTCGCGCTGGCCGCGGCGTTGCTGGCGATCTTTCCCGCGGTGGCCTTGTATCTCTTGCTCAATGCGATGTTGGGTTGGGGCAATGCCGGTTCACGCGTCGCGCGGAGCACGATCATCCTCACCGCCGTGCCGAATTCGCTCATCGGCCGGGTGAATGTTCTCTTCAACCTGCTGGAGCGCCTGTTGCGCACGTTGATCCTGCTTTACCTGACGTCCCAGGTGGAGCGACTGGGCGCGCCGTTTGGATTTGGCCTTGTGGCGGTCATGGCGGGGCTGGCGTGGCTCGGGGTCCTCGCCAGCCGCAAGTCCGTGCCGGCTGCTTAGGGCTGACACGATCGAAGTTTGCGCCGGCCCACTTCGGCCGTAGCTTTTGACTGTGCTGACCAATGCCTACGACTGGCAAAGCCTCGCGGCCCTGACCATCGTGCTCGTGACGGTGGTAATTCTGGGCGCCGCTTTCGTGCGGCGTCTGCGCCGTTCTCCTAAGGCCGGATGCGGTGGAGATTGCGGCTGCGGGAAGACGGAACTGCGCGGAAAGTGAGCGGGCCGGCTCAGTACCCCAGGCGTGTACCGACCTGGTAAAACACCAGCGACGCGAGGTACGCAAAGCCGGTCATGTAGAAAAACAGGAACACGGGCCAGCGCCAGGTGTTGGTCTCGCGTCGCACGACCGCCAGCGTCGCGATGCACTGCATCGAAAAGACAAAATAGATCATGATGGTCAGGCAGACGAGCGGCGTGAAGACCAGGCGTCCATCAGGCCACTTGTCCTCGAGCAGGGCCTTGCGCACGGAATCCGTGCCGGCCTCCGCGTTGTTGTCGGCGCCGCCCACCGAATAGACCACGGCCACGGTGCTGACGAAGACTTCTCGTGCCGCCTGCGCGCCGATCAATCCGATGCCAATCTTCCAGTTCAAGCCCAGCGGCACCAGCGCCGGCTCGATGAACTTGCCCATTCGGCCCGCGAAACTTTGCGCGAGTTGGTCGTCGGGCTTTTCCGCGCCGCTTTTCGGATAATACGCGAGCGCCCAGAGCAGGATGCTGAGTCCGAGGATGATCGTGCCCGCCCGGCGGATAAAGGCCTTGGCCCGATCGAGCATGCCCTGCAGGACGGTGCGGAGCGACGGCCGGCGGTACGGCGGCAACTCCAGCACGAGCGGAAGCGGACGGCCGCGCAGGATAGTGCGCTTGAACAGCCACGCGAACGCAAAGGCGGTCAGCGTCCCCAGCGCGTACATTCCCATGAGCAGCCCCGCCTTCTGCCATGCAGGCACGTCGTCGGTGGGAAAGAGCGTCGCGATCATCAACCCGTAAACCGGCAGTCGTGCCGAGCAGCTCATGAAGGGCGCCACCATGATGGTCGCGAGGCGATCCTTCGGGTTCTCAATCGTGCGGGTGGCCATGATGCCAGGGATGGCGCAGGCGTAGGAACTGAGCAGCGGAATGAACGACTTGCCATGCAGCCCGACGCCACTCATCACTCGGTCCATGATGAACGCCGCGCGCGCCATGTAGCCGCTGTCCTCCAGCAGGCCAATGAATAGGAACAAAATCAAAATCTGCGGCAGAAACACGACCACCCCACCCACGCCCTTGATCACGCCGTCCGTGATCAAACTCCGCAGGTCACCCGGCGGCAGCGCCGTGCTCACCCACTCGCCCGCCTGCCCGAAGAGCCACTTGATGCCGTCCATCGGATAGTTCGCGAGCGTGAAGATGCTGGTGAACATCAGGCCCATGATGGTCAGGAAAATGAGCCAGCCCCAGACCGGATGGATGAGCACGGCGTCCGCGCGATCGGTAAAGCTCGTCTTGGCGTCCACGGCGTCTGCGCCCCGGCGGAGAACCCCCTCGCAAATCTCGCCGATGCGCCCATAGCGCGCCCCGATGGAATCCTCCTGCCAGGTGGGCAGCTTCTCGAGCAGCGACGCGCGGGCGGTCCGGAAGCGATGCCGCATGTGCTCCCAGCCGAGCCCCACGACGAGCCGGTCGGCGCGTTCGTCGGTTAACAGCAGGATGAGGATGGCGCGAATCTGCGCGAAGCCCAGATGGTGATTCGGCGGCAGCTCCGTGCGAATCATTTCCAGCGATTGATCGACGAGCGGGGGCAGGGGTACCTTCCAGTCCGGGGGAGCACCCGCCGGCGCGCTCAGCGCGATGCGTAACTCGGCCAGTCCGGCGCGCGTGTTCGCACTGCACGGAATCACCGGCACGCCAATCCGGCGCGAAAGCTCGGCCACGTCGATGGTGTCGCCGTTCGTTTGGGCGAGATCGATCATGTTAAGTGCGATGATGGTCGGCACCCCAAGCTCGATCACCTGGCTGGCCAGATAAAGGTTTCGCTCAAGGTTGGCGGCATCGACCACGCAGACCACCCGGTCCGGGCGCGGCGTGTCGGGCAGCACCCCGAGCAGGACATCGCGGGTCACGGCCTCATCGGGGGACTGCGGCGTGAGGCTATAGGTGCCGGGCAGATCGATCATCCGCGCCTCCCGGCCATGCTGCGTCATGAAAACGCCGATCTTTTTCTCCACCGTGACGCCGGGATAGTTCGCGATTTTTTGCCGCAGCCCGGTGAGCGCGTTGAAGAGGGTCGTCTTGCCGCTGTTCGGGTTGCCGATCAGCGCGACGGTCGCCAGCTCCGTTTGGATTTCGGGCGCGACATCAATCTCTTCGGTGGGCATGGCGGGAGAAAAATCAACCGGCCACGGGCGGCTGGATGGGCCGGACTTCGATCTGTTCCGCGTCGTGCCTGCGCAGCGAGAGTCGGTAGCCGCGCAGCTCAATCTCGAGCGGGTCGCCGAGCGGCGCCCAGCGCAGGAATTTCACGCGCGTGCCGTTCACCAGTCCCATTTCGCGCAGCCGCTTAAGGGGTTCGAGTTCGCCGTGAAAACCCACCACCACCGCCTGCGCACCGGGCTCTAGATCAGACAGACGCGGGGTCGGGAATTCGCTCGGCATGGGACGGACCTACGAGCAGACCGGCTCGATGAGAATGTCTTTCGCGAGATCCTTGCTTAAGGCGAGTCGCGTGCCGCACACCTGGCAGACCAGCGCCGCCCCCTGCGAAAGCTTGACGATCTCCGCCGATTCGCAAAAACCCATCTCCCGAAGCCGCTGGCATTGAGCCGGTTTGGCCTCCAGCGCCAGCAACCGCAGCCGCATCCCGACGGGCGCCGAAAGGAGCGACAACGGAATCGATTTTGGGGCGCTTTTCGCGAGATGCATTAGAGAACTTGCGTCACAGTATCATCTTCTTTGATCCCGCAAACAGAAATTCTTCTCTGTAAACGAAGATTTCGGCATGACACAGGGCGCGGTGAAATGGCGTTGACGGAGCCGGGGGTGGCGACTATTTCTTCGGCGACTCTTATCGAGAGTGGCGGAGGGACTGGCCCGACGATGCCACGGCAACCGCCGGATTCCGTGAGGAATTCGGGTCCAGGTGCCAAATCCAGCCTCGGTGGCCGCGCTTGCGCGGTCGCCGGGGAAAAGATGAGGGAACAGTCTATCGATCGGGCACCCGGACTCCCACCGGCCCAGCCTCGACCCGGCAGCCTCTTCCTCATCGCGAAGAGGCTGATTTGTTTCAGCCCTCGGCAGGAGTCGCCCAACCGGACCCTTGCCCATGAGCCCACGCCCGAATCCCTATTTCACGAGCCTGCGCTGCCGCGAATGCGGACGCGACTATCCCAAGGAAGCCGTCCACGTCTGCGAGTACGACTTCGGCCCGCTCGAGGCCGCGTACGATTACGAGGCGATTCGACCCGTGCTGACGCGGGGCGAAATCGAATCGCGTCCGCGCACGATGTGGCGTTACCGGGAACTCCTGCCGATCGACGACGAGCCGACCGTGGGACTCCAGACGGGATTCACGCCGCTGGTGCCGGCGCCGCGCCTCGCGCGCCGCCTCGGCTTGACCGGCGATTTGTTCATCAAGAACGATGCGGTCAATTATCCGACGTTGTCCTTCAAGGATCGTGTGGTCGCCGTGGCGCTATCGCGCGCCAGAGAGCTCGGACTTGAGACGGTGGCCTGCGCCAGCACGGGAAATCTGGCCAACTCTGTCGCCGCCAACGCCGCCTCGGTGGGGCTCAAATGCTTTGTCTTCATTCCGCAGGACCTCGAGCGGGGCAAGGTGGTCGGCTCGCTGATCTTTGGCGCTCGGGTCGTCGGCGTGCGCGGTCCTTATGATTCCGTAAACCGGCTCTGCTCCGAGATCGCCGGAAAGTATGGCTGGGGATTCGTCAACGTGAACCTGCGGCCGTATTACGCGGAAGGATCCAAGACAGTCGGCTATGAGATCTGCGAGCAGCTCGGCTGGCGCGCGCCGCAGCACACCGTGATCTGCATGGCCAGCGGCTCGCTCCTCACCAAGGTTCACAAGGCCTACACCGAATTCGCCAAGCTGGGTTTGATTGCGCCCGGCACGGGACGCATCCACGGCGCGCAGGCGGCGGGCTGCGGGCCCATCTCCGAGGCGATGAAGCTGGGCCGCGAGACCGTGAAGCCTGTCGCCAAACCGAACACGATTGTGAAGTCGCTCGCGATTGGGACGCCGGCGGATGGTTACTACGCGATTCGCGTGATGAAAGAGACCGGTGGCTCCGCCGAGGCGGCCACCGATCCTGAAGTCATCGCCGGCATCGAGTTACTCGCCGAGACGACCGGAATCTTTGCTGAGACCGCGGGCGGCGTGACGGTGGCGTGCGCGAAAAAACTGATCGCGTCGGGTGCGATTCCGCGCGACGAAAGTGTGGTGCTTTGCATCACGGGCAACGGACTGAAGACCGTTGAAGCCGTCACGGACGCCGTCGGCGAACCCGAGGTCATCGGCGGCAGCCTTCGCGAATTCGACGAGCAGATTCTCGCCCGCGGCACCGGCGCCGCGGCCACCGTTTAGATCCCCTTCTCACTCATTACTCTCATCTCATAAACCTTAACTCGTCACAAAAATGTCCACCAGCATCCGTATTCCCACTCCGCTTCGAAAACTCACCCATGGCGCCGAAATCGTGCAGGCGGACGGCGCAAACGTCGGCGAATTGCTGACCTCGCTTGACGCGAAATTTCCGGGTTTGCGCGAACGCATTTGCGACGAGACCGGGCAGGTCCGCCGTTTCGTAAACGTATATCTCAACGACGAGGACATCCGCTTTCTTAGTGAGCAGGCGACCGCGGTGAAGACCGGCGACGAGATCAGCATCGTGCCCGCCATCGCCGGCGGATAGCAAGCGGCAGGGACGACCGTCCCCGGTCGAACCAAATTTTCCGTTGCGGTTGCGATGACGGGCCGGCGTGATCAACCGCGTCGTCGGCGCCCTATGCGCAATGCTTGGGACGTTTCGGCGAAACGTCCCTACCAAAGGTCGACTCGCCCGGAGGTCGCCTTCCACCCTGGCGAGCCTCGCAGGGGCGCAACCTAATTGAAATCGATCGGCGTCGGCGGATCGATTTTCACGGCGGGCACGCCGGTGTCTGCGTCCAGCGGCAGGGCCGCCTTGGCGCGGCGGACTTCATTGGCCACGGGAACCGCCCGGCGAATGGCGGGCTCACCGGTCGCCCCGACGGCCACCGCGACGCTGCCTTGTGGCAGTTCTGGATCCTGCGGGGGTCGAATGGATTTATAGGGATCGTCCGCGTTCACCACAGCCGCCGCGAACACGACGACGGGCGGGATGGCCTCGAGATCCACGGCGCGCACCGCGCGTACGACGCCTTCTTCCTTTTGGTCCCGGCTCGAGCGCTGGGCTTGCGGTCTCACGCCGCCGGTGTGGAGGAGGCACGTCTGCTTCGGCACCTCGGAGGGCGTCGCATACTCGTAATAGGTGGTTCGGCGCCGCGGCAAACCAGCCGATGAATCGCTAATCTCGCTGCAGCGGTCGGATGCGAGCTGGCCGGAGAGATAACAAATCTCCAGCCGCTTGAGCCCGGGCGGCTTCACGAACTCGAGAGGCTTGATCGAATCCGCGGCGACGTTCATCACTTCCGACCAGACTGGCAGCATCACGTCGCTGCCGAACGCGCCGCGATAGATGGACTGCGGCTTGTCGAACCCCGCCCAGACCGCGCAGCTCATCCCGGTCGTGTAGCCCACGGTCAGCACATCGGTGGAATTGTAGGAGGTGCCTGTCTTTGCGCCGGCCGGAAATTTCTTCAATCCGTATTTCCGCACTGCGTCGGCCGCGACGCCCCATTTGAGATTCTCGGACAGCGCGTTGTGGACCTGATAGGCGGTGTTTTCGTCGGTGACGCGGACGCGGCTGGGCGGTTTCGCTTCGAAGAGGATGTTGCCCTCGCGGTCCTCGATGCGCTTGATGAGGTAGGTGGATTGCGGCTTCCAGCCCGCGTTCGGGAAAATCGTGTAGGCCAGCGTGAGTTCGGCCAGCGTGATTTCGCTCGCGCCGAGGAACGTCGCGGGATACGCGCGGAGATCCGACTTGATGCCGGCCTTTTTTGCGAAGGCGAGGACGTTCTCGAGGCCGGCGTCATTGCCAAAGCGAACGGTGGCACCGTTCTTCGCCTTGATCAGCGCGAACGTGGCGGGCATCAGCCCCTCATAACGATTCTCCGCGCGCTCCACGCCCCATTCGCCTAAAACGCCGGTGAGGCCGCCGACCATCACGACGCGATTGTCCATCAGCGCGTCCTGCACCAGCGTGCCGGGGAAAATCCCGCGTTCGAAACCGGCGGCGAACACGAGGGGAGCGAATGCCGTGCCGGATTGCCGGCGCGACTGCATCGGGCGGTTGTACTCGTTGTGCTTGAAGTCGCGGCCACCCACCAGCGCCACGATACCGCCGTCGGCATTGTCCACCGCGATGAGACCGCCCTGGATGTACTCGGGCGCGGGAATCAGGTTCGCCACGCTGACGGGCGCACTGGCCCCGCTGGCCGCCATTTGGGCCGCGGCCTTTTTCTCGCCCTCCTTGTACAGGACCTGGTACTGCGCGTGTGTCTGCCGGTTTCCGTAGCCCGGATTCCGCTCAATCTCGTCCAGCTTCTTCTTCAGCGCCGCTTCCGCCGTGCGCTGAACCTGCGTGTCGAGCGTGGTGAAAACGCGCAGGCCCTCACTGGTGGCGCGGTCGAAACCGACGAGCGAGACGATCTGCTGCCGCACCGATTCCAGCGCGTAGGAATCGGCGAGGCCGAACGTCCTGGGCTGAACTTCGATCTTGGAGTTGAAGGCGCCATTATAAGCGACCTCGGTGACGACCCCGGTCTCCAGCATGCGCTTGAGAACAAAGTCACGGGCGCTTTGCGACTTCTTCAAGTCGCGCCAGGGCGATAGATTGTTTGGGCTGCGGATCAGACCGGCCAGCGTCGCGCATTCCGAGAGGGTCAGTTCCTTCGCCGGCTTGCCGAAATATCCGCGGGCTGCCGCCTCGACTCCGTAGAGCCCCGAGCCGAGGTAGATGCGATTGAGATAAAGCTCGAGAATCTTCTCCTTGGACAAGTTTTTTTCGATGCGCCACGACAGGTAAATTTCGGCCACCTTCCGGTAGTAGGTCCGATCGACGAGATTGTAGGTGTTGCGGGCGAGCTGCTGGGTGATCGTGCTGGCGCCCTGTTTCACGCGGCCGGAACCGAGGTTCGACGCGAAGGCGCGCGCGATGCCCTTGAAGTCGATGCCCGTGTGTTCGTAAAACCGGACGTCCTCGGCCGCAATCACCGCCTTGATCAGGGTTGGAGGGATGTCGCCGATGCCGATCGGATCGCGATTCTGCAGGTAGATGTGGCCGAAAGTCTGGTTCCGCCGATCGTAGATGGTGCTGCTGGACTCCATCTTGGCCAAATCGTCGAGCTCGAACGACGCGGCCTTCAGGACGAAGTGACGGTGAAGCAGGTAGACCCCGATGACGGCGAGGACGCCGACATTTAGGGACACGAAGAGAAACTTCGGGAACCACCGCCGTCGGTGGATTTGCATTAAATCGGGAAGGCTCATCAAGTCACGGGTCGGACGCGAATTCGTTCCATGGTTCGCGATGTCGCGCAACCCGGAAATCCCCGCGAACGCGGCGCGAAACTTGCATTATTCACCCATTCGACCCCTCCAAACGTTTGCCAGCGGGCGGCGCCAGCCCGTAAACTTCCTCCCGATGCCCCCCGATTCCGCGAACTCCGCGCTGAACCAACTCCTTCTCCGCCAGATCGACACGCATGGCCCGGTGTCCTTCAAATGGTACATGGAGCAGGTGTTGTATCATCCGCAACACGGCTACTACAGCTCCGGCAAGGCGTCGCTGGGGCGGCGGGGTGATTTCTTCACCAACGTCAGCGTGGGCCGGATTTTTGGGGAAATGATGGCGGCGCAGTTTGAGGAAATGTGGCTGCGGCTGGGCAAGCCGATGTCCTTCAGCATCGACGAACAGGGCGCCAACGACGGGCAATTCGCCAACGACGTGCTCAACTGGCTGAAGGTAAACTCGCCCAAGTTGTTCTCGGTCGTCAGCTACTGGATCGTCGAGCCGTCGAGTGTGCTGCAGTTGCAGCAGGAGGCCAATCTCAGCCAGTGGCCCCGCAACAAGGTGCGCTGGCATGCTTCGCTCGATGAGTTTGAGGTCGGCGCGCTCTGCGGCGTGCATTTTTCCAACGAGTTGCTCGATTCGTTTCCCGTCCACCTCGTCGTGCACGGCGGAACGCAGTGGGAGGAGGTCTTCGTCGATGCCACCATGAAGGGCACGTTCCGTTTTGTGCAGGGGCCGATTTCGAATGGCCGCCTGCGCGACCAGCTGGCCAAGATCCCGGTGCCGCCGGAGGATTCCACGCCGTACCGGACCGAGGTCAATCTCAAGGTGCTGTCGTGGATGGAGGATGTCTCGCGCCTGCTGCGCCAGGGCTATGTGCTCGCGGTCGACTACGGCTATTCCCGCAATCACTACTACGCGCCGGGTCGGCTCGGCGGCACGCTGTCGGTCTATCACCAGCACCAGCGTTCCAACGATCCGTTCGAGAAAATCGGGGAGTGCGACCTGAGCGCGCACGTCGATTTTACGAGCCTGGCGGAGGTGGCGGAGGAGCACGGCCTGCGGCTGGCGGGTTTCTGCGACCAGCATCATTTCCTGATGGGCATCGGTGAGCAGCGGCTGCTCGACATTGAGGATCACGCGGTGAAGCACGGAGGCCAGCTTCCCCTGGAGATGATCGAGGCCATCCGGCAATTCCGCACGCTGATGCATCCGTCGTCGATGGGCCTGGCCTTCAAATACGTTGGTTTTCAAAAAGGCGTGCCGGCCGACACCGAGCCGCTGCGCGGGTTCAAGCATGGTGGCGACGCCCGCGCCGAACTCGGGCTCGCCGCGCCGGTGGAGCAACAGAAGAAAAGCGAGTACGACTCCTTCTACGACCCGTTCTGATTTGCCACGTCCGCGCCCGACCCGCGCATGAGGACCACGGCCCTGGGAGGGTCGCGAGTCGTCGCGCTCCCTGATGATTCCCCCCCCGCCATCAAAAACTCCTTCCGGGGACGCTGGTGAAAATGGCCATTTGAAGCGGGAATATTGGTGCTTCATCAGCTACCGCCACGCGGATAACAAGTACCCGGGTCGTCAATGGGCCACGTGGCTGCATCAGGCGCTCGAGACCTACGAAGTGCCGGCCGATCTGGTCGGTACAAAGAATGAGCGCGGCGATGTCATTCCCGACCGCATCTTCCCGGTCTTCCGCGACGAGGAAGAACTCCCAGCCGACGCCGAACTCTCCAATCCGATCGAAACCGCGCTGCGTCGCAGCCGTTTTCTGGTCGTGCTTTGTTCCCCGCAGGCCGTCCAAAGCCGCTTTGTGGCCGACGAGATCCTGCGTTTCAAACAACTCGGTAAGCAAGGCCGCATCCTCGCCGCCATCATCGAAGGCGAGCCGAACGCGAGTGACGATTCAAGCGAGAAGGGGGCGGCAAGGGAATGCTTTCCCCCACCTCTGCGCTTTGCCGTTGCGGAGAATGGCCAGCTCACCAACGCGCGCACCGAACCCATCGCCGCAAATTTCCGACTCGCGGATGGCACGCCCGGCTGGACCTCTCCCGCCGCGTATCGCGAAGCGATGAAAGCCGCTCGACTGCCTGACCGGCAAATCGCAACGAACGTGGCCGACTACACCAAGCAGCAGAATCTCATGCTGCTCAAGATCGTCGCTGGCGTGCTGGGCGTGCCCTTGGGTGTGCTCACGCAGCGGGATAAAGCGTATCAGTTGGAGAAGCAAAAACAGCAGGCGAAGATCCTGCGACGTTGGCTGGTGCTGGTGGGCGCCATTGGCGTGGGGGCCGTGATTGCGGGGCTCCTGGCTTACCGGAATGGAGTCGAAGCCTCCGTCCAGCGTGACCATGCCGAATCCCAGCGAGTGGAAGTCACCAAACAGCGTGACAAACAAGATGAACTCCTCTGGACCGCGAGCCGGGCGGATCACGAGGCTGCAGTCAGCGCCGTCAAGGGAGGTCGGAGCGCCGAGGCCCTGGCTCATTTTGATCGCGCGCTGGGGTATCGCCCGATGAACTTCGCCGCCCTCGCGGCGAGTGGGGCGCATGCCTTTGGGGTCAATGCTCCAACTTGGCGGCTGCGTTCGGCGTCGCCATTCGATGGGGAAGTTACCTGCGTCGCGTTCAGTCCGAATGGCCGCTACCTCGCGGCGGGGAGCATCGACAAGACCGCGCGTGTGTTCGAGGCGTCGACGGGCGAAGAGATCAGCCGGACGATGTTTGGGGGTGAAGTTCACTCCTTGAGCTTCAGTCCCGATGGCCGCTCCTTGGCGGCCGGAAGCTGGGACGGGACCGTGCGCGTGATCGAGACGGTCACAGGCCGGGTAATCAGCCGGACGGAGTTTGGCGGCGAAGTGTACGCGGTGAGTTTCAGTCCCGATGGCGGCGCCGTCGCGGCGGGGAGCTTGGACAAGACCGCGCGCGTGTTCGAGGCGGCGACGGGAAACGAGATCAGCCGGACGGAGTTTGGCGGCAGAGTGACCGCCGTGAGTTTCAGTCCCGATGGCCGCTCGGTTGCGGCGGGGAGCTTGGACGGAACCATGCGCGTGCTCGAGCCGGCGACGGGCCGGGAGATCAGCCGGATGGAGTTCGGCCATGGCAAGACGGCGTATAGCGATGAAGTGACCTCGGTGAGTTTCAGTCCCGATGGCCATTACCTCGCGGTCGGGAGCCGTGACAAGACCGCGCGCGTGATCGACGCGGCCACGGGAAGGGAGATCAGCAAGATCGAGTTTGAAGGCGAAGTCGAATCGGTGCGTTTTAGTCCCGATGGTCGCGCCTACGCAGCGGGCAGCGGCGACCGGACTGCGCGCGTCATCGAGGCGGCGACGGGACGCGAAGTCAGCCGCACAGAATTTGGCGGCTGGGTGACGTCTGTGGGGTTCAGTCCCGATGGCCGCCTCGTTGTGGCGGGCAGCTTGGACAAGACCGCGCGAGTGATCGAAGCAGCCACGGGCAGGGAGATCAGCCGGACGGATCTGGTCGGCAGCGTGACGGCGGTGGAATTCAGTCCCGATGGCCGTTACCTCGCGGCGGGGAGCCAGGATAAGACCGCGCGAGTGATCGAGGCGGCCACGGGCAGGGAGATCAATCGGACGGAGTTCGGTGGTTTTGTGGACTCGGTGAGTTTCGCTCCCGGGGGCCGCACCCTCGCGGCGGGAAGTTTGGATAAGACCGCGCGAGTAATCGAGGCGGCGACAGGCCGGGAGATCAGCCGGACGGTGTTCGGTGGGGAAGTACTCGCGGTCCGTTTCAGTCCCGATGGCCGCATGTTTGTGGCGGGGAGCTCGGACGCGACCGCGCGAGTACTTGAGGCGGAGACGGGCCATGAGATCAGCCGCACAATGTTTGGCGGGAAAGTCAACTCGGTGAGTTTCAGTCCTGATGGCCGCTCCTTCGTGGCGGGGAGCGATGACAGCTCCGCGCGCGTGATTGAGGCGACAACGGGCCGGGCGATCAGCACGACGAAGTTTGACGACTCCGTGTACACGGTGAGTTTTAGTCCCGATGGCCGCTCCTTCGTGGCGGGAGGCTTTGATCGAACCGCGCGGGTAATCGAGGCGGCGACGGGCCAGGAGATCAGTCGCTCGAAATTTGGCGGTTCGGTGGACACGGTGAGCTTCAGCCCTTCCGGCCGCCATTACGCGGCGGGGAGTCGTGACAAGACCGCGCGCTTGATTGAGGCGGCGACCGGCCGGGAGATCAGCAGGATGCTGTTTCGTGATACGGTGAAATCGGTGAGTTTCAGTCCAGATGGTCGCTACCTCGCGGCGGGGAGCATGGACAAGACCGCGCGAGTGATCGAGGCGGCGACGGGCCAGGAAATCAGCAAGACGGAGTTTGGAGGTGAAGTGAACTCCGTGCAGTTCAGTCCCGATGGCCGCTTTCTCGCAGTGGGGACCGGGGACATTCGGGGTGGCAAATGCGAGGCGCGAGTGATCGAGGCGGCGACGGGCAGGGAGATCAGCAAGACGACGTTTGGCGATATGGTGGCATCGGTAAGTTTCAGCCCTGATGGCCGGTACCTTGCGGCGGGAAGCGGGGACATGACCGCACGCGTGATGGACTGTTCTTGGTTTAACCTGCGCGAGGAACTGTCGGGGTCGTGGCATTCGGCCTTGCGCCTGCAATCCGTTTTCCAGTTTCAATCAGACGGCAAACTGGGCGCGGTTTCGGTGGGGGAATTAGTCGCCGCCCAGCGCGAAGTCACCGCCTTTGTCCGGGCCGAGCCGAAGTCGAACGAACGGTGGCAGCACGCCGTCCTCCAATGGTCCGGGAGACCGCCGGACGAACGCACCACCTCGCCGTGGACCGATGAGCCGCTGCGGGTGGCCGTGGGCCGTTGGTTGATGCAAGCAGACCTCGCCAGGACCATCGCCGACAGCGCGGACGAAGCGCCTTGGCATCCCTTGGTGCCAGTGTCGTTGGCGCGGTTGAAGTCGATGACCGAGGACAAGAGCCAGACCGATGCGGCCGCGCGCGAAGCGAGAAACCGCGCCGCCTTTCTCGTGAAACTTACCCTCAAGCGCCTGCACGCCGTCGATGAGAAGCTGTATGGACGCGAGACGCTCGCGGAATATGCCGCATGGGCCGCTCGAATCGCGCACGAGGAATGGCGCCTCGATCAGGAAGCGCTTGAAATCCTCACATTTGCCCTCGATCGCACGCCCAAGGAAAAACAGCAGCCGCTGCTTGATTTGAAAGCGCAGCTGACCTTGGCCAAATAACGATTCGTCGGCGTGGCTACGCGGATTCCGTCAGGCGGAACAAGGGGAAGCGGCCGTACTTCTTGGCGAAGTCCATCTCGCCGACGTACTCGTAACCGAAGCCGAGTTGCTTCTTTTGATAGGCGAGGATTTCGGCATGGGCGACGAATCCCTCGGTCGCGTAAACCTCGCCGGGAATGACGATCGGCTCGATGCGGGCGGTGTGACTGACGTGTGGACCGGTGAACGTCATCCGGTTCAGGACGGGATCCACGCACAGCAGCACCGGACCGGTGTGCAGGCCGATTCGAATGTTCAAGGGCGGAAGTCCGTGACTCGCCCAGTCCGTCTCCTTGATGATCCGCCGCAGGGCCAACGCAAAAGTTCCACCTTCCGACACGGTGTCGAAGACGAGGTAGATGGCATCGCCCCAGGTGTTCGACATGATGGGGCGTCCCGCGCGGCCGCTGGCAATGAGCGTCGCGATCGGCCCGAGAAACGCCACTGGAAAACTGCGAATCTGCGCTTCGGGAATCTTGCTGTAGCCGACCACATCGGCGAACAGCATGGTCTTCACGACCAGTTGACCGTCGCCGACATTGAAATCGCGGGACGACCGGATGGGTTTTCGCGCGACCACCGGGGCGGCGGGCCGCGCGAGGTGTCCGACCGGCGGGGCAATCCAAAAATGATCGTTTCCGAAACCTCGCCAGAACTCCACAAAGCTTTGGGCTCCGCCGACGCCATCGCCTGTACGGCCATCCCAAACCGCGATCGGCACAACCTCCGCGCCCAACGCCCGGGCCCTTTGCATGGCGAAACCGTTGATGCATCGATTGCAGAATTCGAATGCGATTCCATCCTCATCCGGCAGCGTTTGTTGGGTCAAGTAACTGATGGAACTCACCTGCTCGAGCAGGCGCGCGAATTCGGCCTGCCAGTAGTCCCCGCCTGGAGCGACGCTCGATTGGATGAATTGATCGCGCGGCCACGGGATGACCACATGCACCTCGCCGCCCGCGCGAACCATTTCGTCGATGAAGATGAGGTCCGAGCCGCAGGCAGCGGAGCAAACCGCGAATTGAATTCGTTCGTCCGCGAGACGCTGGCGGATCGCGAGATGCAGCGCTTCACGAGTTTCCGCCGTATCCGGGAAGCGCGGCTCGGGACGACCTGGCAAATCGACCATGTGGCCCGAAAACACGGCGAACCTGGGGAAATTGAACGCGTCGTCGATCGTTGCGAAGTCGATTTCCAAAGCCTCACAAAGCGACCGGGCCTGCCGGCGCGAGGCCGCGAGATCGGCCCACCTTCGATTCAGCTCAATCTGGACCCGCGCGCGCTGATACGCGGCAAACGCCTCGTCAACCCGGCGCTGGATCAGAAGAGCCTCGCCCAGCGTCGCCAGCCGCCAGTAATCGTCGTCGGGCCCGGTTGCGCACAGCTTGCCGACAGCGTCGGCGAGTTCCCGGGCTTGCGTGGTGTCGCCCAGCCAAACCGCCGTAGCCGCTGCGTTGATGCCGAGATACGCCGCCGCGCCTTGCCGCTCGGCATCCCTGGCCGCGCGCGCCGCGATGTAGCCATTGCGATAGAGTTCGTGCGACTGGCGCAGCCCACGATTCCGGAGCTCCGAGGTCGCCGGTTGGGCGAGCGCGAGGTCCTTGTGGATGCGCGCGCGCAAGCCCACCAGTTCCGGGTTGCCGGCGGAATCTTGGGCCATTGCGTCCAACCGATCGAGTTCTTCAAGCGCCGTCGTGGTCGCACCCTGTCGGGCGTGGGCGAGGGCGATCGTATGGCCGAGCTTCGTGACCACCGCAGAAACGAGTGCCGGGGGAACGGATGATCCTTCCGCGAGAAAATCCGCGAGTGCGTGTCGCCCCTCCCGCGCGATGTCCTGGGCGAGGAAGGTCTCGCCAAACGCTAGCGCTTGCGAGGCCAGAATCGTAAAGGGCTCCGCCAGCCGTTGGGGCGGGCCATCGGACAGGACGACCTTCCATGCGTCCGCCGCCGATCGACTATTCGGACGCGACTGCCAAAAACGTCGAATCCTTTGGACGGACACGCTTGCCTGTTTCGCCTGCGATTCGATGTCTTGAGTCATATCGATCGGAATCTTGCCGCTACCGGAATTGTTCTCAGGTGGCCTCCCGCGAGGCAAGGCGCATCGAAACCCTGCTGGCCAGCTTGGCAGGGATGATCGAAGCCCGCAGGACAAGACATTCCAGCCAGCAAGTCCAAACGGGACCGATCGTCTGGCCTTCGCTTGCGGCCCGAGCCCCCCGTGTAGGCGTACCTGTCAATCGAGATGGGATCGTTAGTGGGCCTTCGATCTCCCGGAAAGCAGCGGAGGTGTAATGTTGATTTTTCGAACGCCACGGCTCGCTCGACTGCCCTGGGAGCTTTCCCTGTTGCCGGGACGTTCGTGGTTGTAGTCACTGGCAGGCATTCGCGCTGACTTTTGCCGTAAAAAGGCATCCGCGACTCAGCTCGGCCCGCATTTGGAATGTGATTGGGTCTTGCCTTGGAGCCGATGAAAACCATACGCTCCCGCCCACTTAGCGAACGCCCGGCCTTGTCATTTTCCTATTCGCATGCCGGAATCCGCCCACCCGCGACCATTTCGCATTTTCGTCTCATCGCCGGGTGACTTGGGAGAGGAGAGAATCATCTGCGCGCGGGTCATCGAAGGTTTGAAGGCCGAATTCGCGCGGGTGGCGCGGCTCGAGGCCATCCTGTGGGAGCAGGAACCTCTGACCGCCGACTCCGGCTTCCAGGAGCAGATCGTCCTGCCGTCCCAAACGGATATCGTCGTCATCCTAATTTGGTCACGGCTGGGCTATCGGTTGAGTTCCAAGTTCAAGTCAGAGGGCGATTCGGAAGCGCCTACTGGCACCATCTTCGAATTCCGCGATGCACTTGACGGTCGGCGGCGCAATCCGGCGAAGACTCCGGATTTGATGGTTTATCGCAAAACGGCCGAGCCGCCCAAGCCATCCATTTCCGATCGCACGGCCTACCTAAAGACCCTGGAGGACTACGAGCGAGTCGAAGCCTTTTTCAATTCCAAATACTTCAAGGACGCCGAGAACGAAGGCGCTTTCACCGGCGCCTACCACACCTTTAAGCGTGGCTCGGAGTTCTCGGAGAATTTCGAGCGTCACATCCGCGCGATGATTGCGCGACGACTCGGCGAGCAGGCAACGCAACGGCAGGATCATTGGAAGGGCGGCAGCCCGTTCCGCGGACTGCAGGCGTTCGACTTCGAGCATCGCGACCTTTTCGCGGGTCGCGGTCGCGCGTCGATGGAAGTGCGGGAAGCGCTGCGCCGCCAGGCGGCCGCGGGTCGCGCTTTTGTGCTCGTCATGGGGATGAGCGGCGGAGGGAAAAGTTCCCTTGTGCGCGCCGGCGTGCTGCCCGACCTCGTGCAGGCAGGGGTCATCGAGGGCATCGCTCTCTGGCGTCGAGTGGTCATCCGGCCCGGGGAAACGCAGGGTGACCTTCTTCGCGACCTGGCCGAGGCGTTGCTCGCCGGAAACCGCGACCTCGGCACGGGCCTCCCGGAGCTCGGAGAGGACGGCACCGATGCTGCGGTCCTTGCGACGCGTCTCCGGCAGAATGCCGGCGCGGCCGAGGTAATCGTGGGAGGAGCGCTGCGGCAGGCCGCCGATGCCCAGCGGGTCACCGAGCGTGAGCGCCTGAAGGTGCTCCGCCGCGAGCGCGACGCCGCGGGTCAGGACGACGAAGTCGCGGAAATCGATCGTGCCCTCGCGAATCTAAAGTCACCGCAGACCCGCCTCGCGCTCGTCATCGATCAGTTGGAGGAGCTATTTACCGATGCGCGCTTTGATGACGAGGCGCGCACGGCATTCCTTGCCACGCTCGGTGCCCTCGCGCGCGGTGGGTGCACTTGGATTCTTGCGACGCTGCGCAGCGATTTTTTTTCGCGCTGCGAGGCGTTTCCCGAACTGGTCGCGCTGAAGGAAGGCGACGGCACGTACCATTTGCTCCCGCCGAACGAGGCCGAGATCAGCCAGATGATTCGTCATCCGGCGCGCGCGGCCGGACTTGAATACGAGAAGGATTCGCGGACGAAGGAGCCGCTGTCGGATGTGCTGTTGGTCGCGGCCACGCGCGAGCCGGGCGCTCTGCCGCTGCTGCAATTCACGCTCGATGAATTGTACAAGCGCAGCGAGTCAGGCGGTCGTGCCGTAATGACGCACGCGGACTATGAGTCGCTCGGCGGCCTCGAGGGTGCGCTGGCCCGTCGAGCGGAGGAAGTATTTACCGCCCTTGCCGAGGCGGACGCGCGCGCTAACGCCGCGTTGCCGTTTGTTCTCGGCGCGCTTGTGCGCGTTGCACCGGGGGAGGAGGGCACCGTGCGTGCGGTAAGCGCGAGCGCGTCCATCACGCGACTCGATTCCGTTCCCGGTGCGCGTGAGCTGACCAGCGCGCTCGTCGAGGCGCGCTTGCTGGTCTCACATCGCGGGGAGGTGCGGGTAGCGCACGAGGCACTGCTGCATCACTGGGGTCGCCTGCGCGATTGGATCTCGGAAAACACCGAATTTCTCGTCACCCGTGCCCGTCTCTCCGTCGCCGCCGCGCGGTGGCAGGCGGAGCACCGGGCAGACGATCTTCTTCTACCGCGTGGCAAACCGCTCGTGGAAGCGGAGGAACTATTGGCGCGGCGAAAAGGGGATCTTTCCCAGGAAGAAGTCGAATTTGTCGACGCCTCGACCGCCGCGCGGCGGCGGGACGAGCGGGAGATTGCGCGCCGTCGCCGCCGCGTGCTCACCTTGGTCAGCGCCGCGCTGGTTCTGGCACTGATCTTTGCCGCGGTCAGCCTGTGGCAATACCGCAATGCGAAAGCCGCCGCGAACCGCGCCACCCACGCGCGAAACGAGGCCGAAAAGTTGATCGACTTCATGGGCGTCGATCTCCGTAAGAAGCTCGCGCCCATCGGCCGGCTTGAATTGCTCGATTCTGCGAATCAACGCGTCCGCGCCTACTACGATTCCTTCACGGCGCAGGGCGCGGAAACGGACCCCGACATCCGTGCCCACCAAAGCACCGCGCTCATGAATCAGGGCGAAATCCTGCGCGCCCGGGGGGATCTTGCCGGCGCATTGAAGAATTTCCGCGAAACGGAGACGATTCGAAAACAGCTTGTCGCAGCATCGCCCAATAACGCGATGCGACTCAACAGCCTGGCCGCCGCCGAAGATTCCATCGGCAACGTCTTGAAGGCGGAAGGTGATTTGCCCGGCGCGCTCGCCGCCTATCAATCGAGTCTGGCGCGGCGGCGTCAGCTCATGGAGCGCGAGCCAAACAAGACGGATTGGTCGCGCGAAGTCGCGACCAGCCTGACCAACATTGGCGATGCGCTCACAGCGAGGGGCGACCTTCCCCGGGCGCTGCAAGCCTATCGCGACGCCCTGGCCATCGATCAAATGCACGCGGTCGCAGAGCCGGCGAATCCCGAGTGGCAGCATGACGTGTGGGCTAGCCAGCAGAACGTCGCCGATACGCTTCGGGTCCAGAATGACTTGGCGGGCGCGCTCAAGGTCAATCGTGAAAGCCTCATCATTATTCGCCAGCTCCTCGCCGACGAACCGAAGAACGCGTTCTGGCAGCGCGACCTGGCGGTCAGTCTCGAGCGCGAGGCGGACTATCTGGGGGCACAGTCCGATTTCGCCGGTGCCCTCGCACGCTATCGCGAATCCGACGCGATCCACCGCAAGCTCGCCGTCCAGGACCCTACGAATGCCGATTGGCAGCGGGCCTTATTCGTGGGGCACACCAAAGTGGGCGATATGCTGCTTGGCCAGGAGGATTCCGCGGGCGCGTTGCGTGAATTTACGGATGCGCTGGCGATTCAACAGCGACTCGTGGATCTGGATCCGGAGAACACGACCTGGCAGCGCAATTTTTCCGTCGCGTACGAAAAGGTCGGGCAAGCATTGCTCGCGCAAATGGATTTTGGCGGCGCGCTGAAGGCCTTTCAAAACAGTCTCGATGCTCGTCGAAAGTTGGTCGCGAAAGATGCGACCAACCTCGAGTGGCAGCACGACCTGTTCGTCAGCCTGACGCAGGTGGGTGATGCGTTGGCCGGGCGGAAGAATCTGCCGGAGGCACTCAAGAACTATCGTGATGCCATTGCGCTCGACGAGAAATTAGTCGCCCAGGACGCCTCGAACAGCGACTGGCAGCGCGACCTCGCCGAAACCGAGGACAAGGTCGGCCAGATTCAGGAAACACTGGGCAACTTTTCGGAAGCACTGCCTCCCTATCGACGCGCTCTGGACATCTACGAGAAGCTCCTGCGCCCGGCCCCGGATGACACCTCTCTCGTGCGCCTCGTTGCTGACGTCTCATTCCATTTAGGCCGGACGCTCGGCCGCCAGAAACCTGCCGACGTTGCGGGTGCGCGCGCCGCCCTTGAAAAATCGCGCACGCTGCTCGCCGGGCTCGAGAAAGGCGACGCCAAGCTGACGAAAGAACAGCTCGTGACCCGGGATGGCGTCGACTCCGTGCTCAAAACGCTGCCAAAATAGTCTCGGGCATTCGCGATGAAATCCGCCTACAAGAACGATAAGGCTCCGGCCGTCGCGCGAACGCGGTGGCTCGGATTTTTCGGCGCGGTCGCCGGCGTGGCCGCAGGCGCGGTGTCTTATCAATATTTGTCGTCCCCGGAAAAGCCTGGGGCACCGGTGGGAACCCAGGCGCGGGTCTCGAATCCCATCGCGCGCTCGGGCAGTTCGACGGATGGTGCGGCCGGTCCGCCTGCATCGCCCGCCCCGGCTGTACCCGCGGTCGATGCAACCGCCGTGGAGGCCGACCGGCAGGACGATATCGGGGCGATGGCACACGTGGAGAATCCAATCGAGCGGAGCGCCGGCTCGAGTGGGGACTGGAAGCGCGACTTGGCCGAGCGCATGGACGAATTCGGGCAAAGCCAGGAATCGCTCGGCGATTTCGCCAAGGCATTGCCACCCTATCGTCGCGCGCTGGTTTTCTATGAGGAGTTGCTGACACAATCCCCAAATGACCCGTTGCTCACCAGTCTGGCCGCCGATGTATCGTTTCATTTGGGTCGCGCGCTCAGCCGCCAGAATCCGCCGGACACGCCTGGCGCACGGGAGGCCTTGGAGCGGTCACACGCCTGGCTCGGTAGTCTTGAGAAAAGCAACGTAAAGCTGACCAAAGATCAACTCGCAACGCGTAATGGCGTTGAGTCTGCTCTAAAGGTCCTTCCGAAATGAGAGCAAAAATTCCTATGACAGCTAACGAAGCGAATGTTGTGACACCGGCCTCTGCGGGGCCTCGCGTGATGAAATTCAGGACGCTCAAGGTGTTCATTGTTGTTGGTGCGGTTGGTTGCTGTGCCGCCCTTCCGGACCTGCCGTTTTGGAGCGCCACGATCGCGAAGGCACAACTGCCGGTGAAGGATTCCGTTGAACGGCCCGAAAATTCCCGGGAAATCGCGCCGACATCGAAAACGCGCCCGGCAGTCGTGACTCCTACCCCGACGGTTGCTTCAAACGCCGCCGCGACGAAACGATCGGGTCGGGTGGTCCAGCCAGCTTTACCTGCGCAAGCGCCGATTAGAAATCCGGTGGAACGACGCGGCAACGCAACAGACTCCGAGTGGCAGCGAAGATCCCGAATTGCCGATGAATTCGCTCCCAAGGCGCAGGCGCCGGTTCGGAATCCCATCGAACGCTCCGGCAATTCGACGGATGCGGTCGCTCCCCCCTTGGTGGCGAAACCAGGGGTCGCTCCAAGTTCAGAAGCGTCCGCCCGCCAGGCCGCGTCGGACGCGCTGCGCAAACTTCAGCGCGATCGGGAGCTTGCAGAGGGGGCAAAGGCACCCGTTAAAAATCCAATCGAGCGAAACGTGGAATCGAATGCCGTAGCTACACCTGCGCCAAACACAACGCCGGGTCCTTCCACAGGTCCAGCCCCGCCGAATCGATGAAAGATATTTTCGCCGATTGGATACGGTCTTGGCTTGTTGTCCCGACCGACACCGCGCCCGAGGAGTTGCCGCAACTCGCGAGTGTTCCTCTGCGCGAGTGGCCTGCGTTCGAAAGTTCGGTGGAACCGCTCGTGGCGAAGCCCACCGCCGGGCTGGGCCCGGGGGACTATCCCTAGTCGTCGATAGGGCCGATGGCTTGCGCCAGGTCATTGCGTTGATTTGTGACCTGTTGGGTCGCAGTGGCATCCGCGTCGACCAATCGTTGGTGCCCATCGTTCAGGCCTTGGGTGAGCGTGGGAACGCCGTGCTTCGCCGGGCGTGGTCGCAGCCGCAGGACTTTCATCGCGTGGTAGAGTTTGTCGATGAGCTGCGCCACCCTCGCGGCGCCGCAGGCGCGCACCAGCTTTCAACCGCGACCCATCGATGTTTCCGGCGTGCGGTTGCCGCAGCATCTAGCGCAGTTGGTGGAGTTGCTGGCCGAGCATAACCACAATCTATGAGCGCAGCGGCGCCCGTCTGAGGGCTGGCGCCACGGGCCGGCACGCGACGTCGCCCGCCGTGAGCATCCCGACCTTGTTCCCTACGCCGAGCTGAGCGAGAGCGAGAAGGAATACGACCGGGAAAACGCCATCGGCACCATCAAGGCGATTGTCGCCCTCGGTTTCCAAATTTCAGCGGACTGATAGAAGTCCAAAGGCGTT
>JANMQT010000187.1:0-1863 GCA_031370675.1 Verrucomicrobiota bacterium | reverse complement strand
GCCTGGCACTTGCCTTCGATACTCCTAAGCAATTATCATGCGGGTACCCCACCCTGGTATGCACTCACCTGCTTTACAGTGATGGTGGTGTCGAGCAGCTTCATTTACGCGTGGCTGCGATTGCGGTCGCAGAGCGTCTGGCCCGCGGCGATCCTGCACGGGAGCCACAACCTCTTCATCCAGCTCATCCTCACCCCGCTCACGGCCAACACGGGTGCCACGGCGTACTGGATCGACGAGTTTGGCGCGGGACTCGCAATTACCAGCGTGATCAGCGCGGTCATTGTGTGGCGGAAGCGAGGCGAACTCCAGCCACTGGCTCCGGCGCCAACGACCTGAGGCGTCGGGTTCGCGCTTGCCATTCTAGCCGCGTGTCGGTCCACTAAAGGCGACCACCCAACCCCGCCCGTTCCTCATGGAAAAACCCCAGAAAAGTCGCGCCCCGCTGATTGCCGTGATGACCGTGGTTTGCGCGGCGGCATTCTCGTACACGTTCGTCCGGGCGTACATGAACCGGGCACCGAACGTCGAGGCCGCGTTGGTCCAGATCAGCACTGAGATCAACAAGAAGATGCCGATCGTGGTCGACAAGGAGACCCGTCTGGATTCGACCGCACCGGGCCCGAACGGGACGCTGACGTATCGCTACACCCTCGTGAATTTCGACGGCGCGGAAGTGACAAAGGAGGAGTTGGCGACGATTCGAGCGCGCGCCCTGGCGGCTTACCGGACGAGTCCCGCGATGAAGTCACTCCGCGAGATGGGCGTGACCTTGCGTTACGAATACAAGAACAAGAACGGTGCATCCGTCGGGGAGTTTTCGATTGGCCCAAAGGATTTCTAGATCTCTGATTCTCGCCGGCCCCGATGGCGGGTCCGGGCCGGGGCCCTGACGCATGCATCTTGTCCTGCTTCCCGGCCTGGACGGAACGGGTCGGCTCTTTGCGCCCTTGCTGGCGGTGTTGCCATCCGGCTACACGGCCACCGCAATCGCCTACCCGCCGACGGAATGTGCTTCCTACGCTGAGTTGCAGCATCGTGTGGAGAGCGTACTCCCAAACGATGAGCCTTTCGTGATGATCGCGGAATCATTCTCCGGTCCAATCGCGATCCGGCTGGCCGCTCGTGCGCCGCGAAATCTCCAGGCACTCGTGCTCTGCGCGACCTTCGGCCACGCGCCGCGCGGACTTCTCATCCGCAGCTTGCTTCGCCTGGGCAGTCGGTGGCTCTTTGCGATCCCGCCGCCGCGTTGGTCGATTCGATTCCTTCTGGCCGGCGCAGGAGCGTCCGACGACCTAGTTCCTTCATGCCGCGACGCCATCGCCAGCACCGCTCGGTCGATCCTCCGCGAGCGGTTGCACCAGGCAATCGCGGTGGATGTGCGGAGCGAACTCAGGGCGATCTCGATCCCGATTCTCTATCTTCAAGCCACCCGGGATCGGCTGATTGGTCCCGACAACGCGGAACGAATGCGGAGAATCCGCCCGGAAATGAAGATCCAGGCGATCGACGCCCCACACCTGCTGCTGCAACGTCGCCCGACGGAAGCCATGCGCGAGATCCATGGGTGGCTTTGCGTCCGGGGTCTGGCTCGGCGCAGTATATGATCGTGGGGGCCGATTTTTGGCAGTCTTCCTGCTCCCCTCGAAGCGATGGCCCCCTATCAACGCAAACGACTTCTGGCAGCCCTGCAGGGGCTGACTCTTGTCGCGCTGGTGGTCTGGGTATTTCACTCCTACCGCACGGCCCCGGAACATCGACCAGCGTCGGCGCACCCGGTTGCACAAACGATCATCCCACCGCCGCCCGGCGGCGCGCCATCCGATTCCGGCGAACCGTCGCCGGCAGCCCCCTCCGCGACGG
>JANMQT010000168.1:0-13868 GCA_031370675.1 Verrucomicrobiota bacterium | reverse complement strand
GAGCATCCCGACCTTGTTCCCTACGCCGAGCTGAGCGAGAGCGAGAAGGAATACGACCGGGAAAACGCCATCGGCACCATCAAGGCGATTGTCGCCCTCGGTTTCCAAATTTCAGCGGACTGATAGAAGTCCAAAGGCGTTTCACGAAGGTTGCCGTGCTACGTTGGCGCACGTAAGGTGCACGACCATCCCTCCCGCCAAGGTGGCAAATTGGAAGACGCGCCAGACTTAGGAAAAACGAAAAAACTGGGTTTTACGGCGTTTAAAAAGCGTTCAGAAACAACGCCGAAAGCCAGAGTGAAAACACAAATCGTGCGACTTTAGGCCGAAAACCAGAAACGAGTAGAATTGTCTCCAGATTCGAACAATTCTCGCACAATGATCCTGTTAATTTGCGGACACTTGGCAACAAGATATTCTGATTTTAGATCGGACGATCGATTGCGGTTTGGAACTTTTCGGTACGTTTTGCTGCCTGATCTGAACGTGCTAGGTTTTCGTTCTGGTTGATCGAATTGGGTTCGCAATTCCGCGGCCGTTCGCCGATTTCCTCGCGCAATGCTCACAGTCGGACGGACCAGACATGCGGTCTGGTCTGCCCGTTAGGCCAATTCGCGACTTAGCGCAGCACGCGCCGCGAGAAACCCACACATTCCGTGAACACCGGCTCCGGGCGGAGTCGATGAGGAGCAAAGATAGAGGCCCTTTCGTGGCGTGCGATACGGTACCGAGCTGAGCGTCGGGCGCGCGATCAGATGCCATAGGTCTGCGCCCCCGCCACTAATATCGCCATCGACCAGATTCGGATTTGAATTTTCCAGGTCGGCTGGTGCGCTAATGCGTCGCGTGGCGACGCAGCGCTGAAAGCCCGGCGCGAAACGCTCAATTTGAGCTTCGATGGCATCAGTAAAGTTGCTCGTGCATCCTCGAGGAATGTGGCAATACGCCCAAGCGGTATGCTTTCCCGCCGGGGCGCGGGTCGAGTCAAATAGGCTTTGCTGGGCGAGCAGGACGAATGGTCGAGAAGCGGGAAGCCCGCGTGCGACGGTTCCCTCGGCTTCGGCGATTTCGGCGTGGGTGCCTCCCAGATGTACGGTGCCGGCCCGTCGGCACGCCTCGGCGCGCCACGGAATAGGTGCATTTAGCTCGTAGTCGACCTTGAACACGGCCGGCCCGTGTGGAAACACAGCTAGACCGCGTCGGTACGATTCCGGCAATTCGGAGCCGGCCAAACGCGCCAACTGCCACGCCGTCAGGTCGAGCATGACGACAGCGGATTTCTCCAATTCGCGCAGATCCGAAATCGGGCGGTCCGTCTCGATCACGCCGCCTAGTTCCCGCAAGTGCGCCGCCAGCGCGTCGCTGATTCGCTGCGCCCCGCCCCGGGGGAATGGCCAGCCAACTGCGTGTCCCAAGGTGGCGAGAAGGAGCGCGACCGCGGAGGACGCCACCGCTTCCAGCGGGAGGAACGAGTGCGCCGCCAGGCCCGCAAACAGGGCGCGCGCGGCAGGCCCGCGGAAGCGCTGCACGAGTCGCGAGGCCGATTGGAGTGCACGCAAACCAAAACGCGCCATCAAAATCGGATGCCGCGGAACGTGGAGGATCGGTTGGAGAACCTCCGTGACGAGATTCTCCCACCGACTCACCAACGGCTCGATCAGGGCGCGATATGCCCCGCCGTCAATTCCCAGCGCGCGGCACGTGTCGTCGAGCGAGCGATGGAGGACCGCGGCGGTGCCGTCGTCCAAGGGATGGGCGAGTGGGAACTCCGGATGAACCCATTCGAGGCCATGTGGGTCCAGCGTAAGACTGCGAAAGAACGGGGAGCCAACGCCCAGGGGATAGATGGCCGAACAGTGATCGTGGATGAAAGCCGAATGGCGCGAATCGTTCGAACGGACTCCGCCACCGATGGACGATTGACCCTCTAAGACCCGAACCGATCGACCCGCGCGGGCAAGAGTAATCGCCGCTGCCAGTCCATTTGGACCGGACCCGACGATCAAAGCATCCATGGAGAGCAGAACGGCTGTTGCAACGTTTTCTAGAGCATGCGGGTGGGGGGGCGCCAAGGGGTCTTCTGGCTGGTCCGCTCACGGCACGCTCAGGGCGGTTAGGGCCACCTCAAGACGACGCTGTTCGACCTTGTGGCAGAGCTGATCGGCGCGCTTTTCCAAGTCCGCGAAGTTGATGCCTTCCCAGCCTGGGACCGATCGTAAAACCGACAGCGCCCGCCAGAGCGCCGCCTGTCCGCTGATCCCCAGGACAAGCCCCTCCAATGCTTCGAACAAGCCTTTTTCGGGATTGCCCGGGCCGGACAGCTGAAGCTTCACATGGCTTAGTTTTTCGATGATCCAGGCGGTCGCCTTGCGGAGAGCGCTTTCGTCTTCGTCCAGCCGTTTCAAAAGATCCCGCAGGACATCCTGGGCGGCCGTGATGTCCGCGCGCACCGAGGTGAAGAACGACTCATCCGGCGTACCCGACTTTATCTTGATCAGATGATCGAGCAGCTCCAACGCCGCGACGGATCCCGCCAGATGATCATTCAAATACGTCGTGAGGTCCGGTTTGCTCATCTAGGTGGAGGAGGTGAAGTCGACAGATCGGAGCTAGAACTTCCAATTGCCCGTATATGTTTCGCTTCCCGGGCAACGCCTGGCTCTAATAACTGTAAGCCGGTACACCGAGCATCCAAGAATCCGACCATTTCCAATCAGGGTTCCAACCGGCAGGAATTCGCAAGTCACCGTTGACGGGACGGTTGACCTTTCCGGCGACGCGTGGGTGCGCCTACAATCGGATAAACATACCACCTTGAATAGTGAAGGGCGCCTTAGGCGAGACCCCTACGGCATTTCCGAACGTGAACGCCGTCTCTTCATAACGGCGGTCCGGATAAATGATCATGTTCAAATATGAACAACTCCGACAGCATACTAGGGGAGGCTACCCTGCCAAGTTGGAAGCGTGGATGGCGTGAACAGTTATGATTTGCCCCCAGCGCCGTGAGCTGATTGCAAATACCGGGTCGCGCACCACGGTAACATTGCGCGCGGGGCGGGGCGGGGGCGCATCAGCCTGCGGTATCTGACGCCGGCCGTAAGCGGTCATCCCCCACGGTTTGACGACCGACACCGTCGTAATCGCCAGCAAGACTAATAGACCGCCTGCGGCATGAACCAATAGTTCGATGCGCATGGCGCGAACGTCGGCTTCGGAGAATAGGGTCGCCGCCGTCATGCTTGCGAGCTTGCCGATCAGTTTCATCTTCAGCAGCAATACGATGGTGGCAATCACGGTCAGCGCCAGCTTTGCCAGGACCCAGTAGTGCCGCACCAATCCCCACGAGGTGCCAAATGACTGGACCAGTCCGGTGACAAGAGAAGCAAAAGCCAACGGGACGATCACGATGCCGGCAGTGAGCTCCATCGCGAGAGCGGCGAAGCGAGCCCTCTCGGCATCGTGGCTCGTCACAGCAGCGGTCGCTAGAGCCACGAAGACAGCGACCGCACCCAGCCAACCGACTGAGGAAATGATGTGTGCGGTAAGCGCAAGCGTTTGATCGATGGCGTCATCATGGGATCGGGAGAATTTGGTCTGAAACTTATGGTCGGCTTAAGTTGGAGCATCGGAACGGCACGGGGCGCAAGGTGCGGGCGGCTTTCCTGAACCCTGGGGAAAATGCCAAGACAACTGAGAAAAAACGCGCAATGATCCGATAGTAGCCAAGGTGGCGAAATTGGCAGACGCGCCAGACTTAGGATCTGGTTCCGAAAGGAGTAAGGGTTCAAGTCCCTTCCTTGGCAGGCGCCTGCTGGGCGACCGGTTATGAGTTAGTGGTTAGTGGTTAAAGGGGCCGAGACGGATTTCACACGAAGGACACAGAGGCACGGAGGTGGTGGCCGCGAAGGGGAGGTCACAATTTTACGGATTTTCGATGCGGCGCAGGGCGCGAGCCTCGAGCCAGAGATAGGTGAGGCTGACGAACAGGAGCGCGAGGAACCCGCCACGCGCCGGTTCGATCGGCAGAACTCTGGGAGCAGCACTCGCGAGGGGGACTTCCCCACGTGACATCGTCATGGCGACCATGCGGTCGGTCGCCGCCCTTCGTTCCGCGGCACGCAGCGGTACCCAACCGGCGTCGCTGGAGACAAAGAAGTCGAGGTCCCGCCCGCCGCCGGGAGCAGAGACGCGGTGCCATCCGCCGTGACGCGGCCAGTAAGTGGACTGCCAGCGCGTCGGTTCCGCCGCATCCTGGGCGAGCGGCATACGCACCGCTTCGGGTGCGCCTTCCCAGATCACTTGCGCCGGCATCGGGACGCGGTCGGGCGCACCCGACCAACGTAAGACCACCGGTTGATCGACAAATAGCGGACCGCTGCCGGCCCTCGCGAGATCCCAGCGCCCGGCGCGCGCAGCGTCGGGTCGGGCCAGTTGTGACATCACAAAGGACCAAAAGCCCGCGAAGGCGCCGGAGTCATCCGCCTGCGGCCAGCGCCAGGTTTCGCGAACCAAGCTCAGTGCGATCTGGCCACGGCCCCGGCCCGAAGCGACGACCAATGCGCGACCCTGGCTGTCGCGCACGAGCGGGCGCTGCGCAGCGCGGTGGACGATGTTGAACGGCGGAACCGGCAACGGATCGCGCGGCCAAACGTCGGAACCTGGCCATTGCAGCCGCACAAGGCGATCCTCTTCGTCTAGGTTGATCGTGTCCCCCGTGAGCTGCCACGGCAGGAGCGGGTCGGCCGGTTTTGCGCCGTCGACAGACGGTTTGGAAGCGCCCAGCATCGTTGCATCCACGACGACCAGCAATCCGATGCCGCGCTCGGCGATGGCCGCGCGCAGCGCCTCGCGTTCCGCGTCGCCAAGCTCCGCAATCGCGCGTGCATCGCCGACCACCAAATCAAATGCGTCCAGCGCACCCGCGTCGAGGATCTCAATTTCCTCGCGCGCACCATGCACCGCCGTGATGCGAAAGCGGTCGCGGCTGAGCTGGGTCCGGCTCGCCAGCATCGCCCCGCGCTCGCCGAGCCAGCGTTTCAGGCGGCCGGAATCGAACCGCGGTGAACTCTCGAGCAGCAGCACGCGGGGCAGGTCGGGCGGAATGACGCTGACGCCGATTTTCTCGGAGACAACGGACACGGCTGTGTCGCCCCCGCGAATTTCCAGCGACCAGGTGTAACGTCCGACCGCCGCCGCCGATGGCGCGGTAATCGTAAATGGGGCGGTTCCGTCCTCACGAGGTTTCAACGGCACCGCGCGGGTGGTTCCATCGGGGGCGAGCACGGAAACGACGGGCGAGGCAAGTTGGCCGATTCCCTCGACGCGACCTTGCACGACCATCGGGTCACCCATCATCACTTCACGCTGCAGCCGAATAAACGCGATACCCGGCGTGCCGGGTGGCGCGGTGGGTGGTTGGAAAATGAGGCGGAGGTCGCGGACGTTCTCAGCGTCGAAAGCCGGAAGCCCATTGCCGAAGAGGTGAAGGACATTGACCTGCGGATACTCGCGGCGCAGGAACGCGAGATCGGGAATGAGCACGGCGTCCGAGGGTCGATC
Organism: Verrucomicrobiota bacterium; assembly: GCA_031370675.1. Taxonomy (GTDB): domain Bacteria; phylum Verrucomicrobiota; class Verrucomicrobiia; order Chthoniobacterales; family SZAS-18; genus SZAS-18. Next base: position 8,306 of record JANMQT010000168.1, on the reverse strand, counting down.
CTTCACCCCGGCCAACGCGAATGCGCGCGCGGCCGAGACGTCGCGCGGAATCCTGATGGTCGCATTCGAAGCGTTCGATGAGGTCCAAAGCGCCGCGGTCTCCGGCGCAGGTGGGGGACCCGCGTCGCCCGGCCACGCTGGCCGCAGGCCGAGCGCGGCGAGCGCGCCGGCGCCCAGTTCCGCCGCGAGCATACGCATCGGCCATTGCCGCCGATTCGGCCGGCGGAATTCGAGCCCGATCCAAACGACGGCTCCGAGCGCGCAAGTGCCGGCGATGATCCACCACAAGTCCGGACCGATGAGGAAAATCATGGTTTTGATCCCTCACTTTCCAAATTCCGAAAGTAGGCCTCGCTCAAGGCGGGCGACGATTCATCCGGTCGACTCGGCAGCGCGCGGGCAGCGGGCAGCAGTTTCCAGAGCGCGCGCTCGAGCACCGGAAGATCACGCGACACATCGGCTCCGTCCCCGAGCAACTGGCGCAGGGCCTGCAAGCCTGCCAGCGCACTGGCGGGATCGCGCGTGGCCGCGTCGGTGAGCCGCGGCTCGATGCGCCGCAGCGCCACCAGCTCCGCGGTAGACGATAATCCCTCGGTGCGCGCCCAGGCCACCACACGCAACGCGTCGCGCACCAGGTCGTCGTCAGCATCGTTTCGTGCGGGTGACTCCAGCGCGCGCTCGAGTCGCGCGACCGCGGCTAGGTCGCCCTTCAAGCGGCGCTCATCCATCTTGAGTGGCGCGGCCTCGAAGCCGACGCGCTGCACGTAAGCGCGGGCGCTTTGCTGAAGTGCCTTGAGAATTTCGAGCGCGCGATTCTCGGCGGGCAACGCCTCGGTGGGACGCATCGTGCGCAAAAGGCCTTCCGCCTCCCACATCGCGCCGAGCGCGTTGCGCAGCGAGGTCTTGGTCGGACGATCGAAGAACGTCGCCTCATCCTGCGAGTCATGTTGATCGACAAACGGGGAAATGATTTCCTCGGGGCTGGGCGGAACTCCGGTCGCGGGTTTCGCCGGCGTGGCGGCTTCCCGCGCGGCGTTCGCGTCGGCACCCTCCGCGCCGCGATCGTGCTGATGCATCAACTCGAGCGGCACGCCGGAGGCATCGGTTGGGCCCGACGCGCCGGGCTCGGTGTTCGCGCGCGGGCCATGACCCTCCTCGAGTTCCTCGCCGAGAAACTGGCCGTAGCGCAGCCGCAGCAATTGCTGGTCGATGCCCAATGCATTCGAGCGCTCGCGGAACTCTTGCTCGGTCAGCGTGGCGCGGTCGGAGATGAGTTTTTCCGTGTCGATGATGAGCTGGCGCTGGCTGCGAAAGTAGGGCGGCACGAGGTTCACGCCGGAAACACCTCGCCCGGGGGTCGATGCCCTCCCGTCGCTGCCCTTGAGCACGATGAAGCGGGTTTCAGAACGTGCGTGGTTGGGCGTAGGCTCGCGATCATCGCGCGCGACGACGTGGAAATACAATTCGTCGCCCGGCTCCAATCCCAGCGCGGCGAGATCGATGGTGCGGGTGAACTCGCGCGTTGGCGCCGGCGTCCAGGCGCCTGATGGAGGATCAAATTCGAGGACCTGCTCGCGGAACTTCACCGCCTCGCCCGTGCCCTTCGCCACCGTGGCGACGAGGTGCGCCTCCGCGAGGCCGTAGTCATCGGTGCCGGCGACGCGTATCTTCACGCGGCGCGAGTCGGAGTTCGACAAAGCTGGAATCTCCGTGCGGGGACGTGACGGCTCCACGAAGCGCACGATGGGGGGCAGATCCTTGATGATTTTCAGCGCGTAGATCTCCGATGGGTTCCACGCGCTTCCGTCGGGCAGCGTCGCGGTCACCGCATAGAGCGCCGATTCCTTGACCACGCGCCGGGCCTCGAAACGGCCGTCCCCGGTGGCCTGCAGCGGCAACACGTCGCGTCCGCCGTCACCAAAACGCAAGCTGACCTCACGCACCTCACCCCGCAACGTCAGTTGCCACAAAACCGAGCAGCCTTCCTCGACCTCTGCGCTGAGCGTGGCCTCGCGTCGCTCGGGGCGCAGTGTGTATGCCGGCGGCCGGATGATCAGCTCCACGCCCTCCAGCTTCGGTGGAATGGCGACCGGCGGCTTGGTGGTCGCGTTCGCGGCCATGGCGTTGGCCGACGCGGCGGATGACGTTGCGGCAGAGGTTGGGGCGAACGGATTCGAAAAGGTCCAAGCACCGGCGACCGCCGCGATCAGGGCGGCGGCCGAGAGCCATGCCGTCACGGCGCGTAACGTATCTGACGGCGGCAAGGCGGGTGATTCCTCGCCGAGCGACAGTCGCGCGAGCTGCTTGTCGAGGCGCGCCCGCTGCATTCGCTCGGTGACCTTCAACGATTCGACCGGGCGCAACCACAGGCCGCTGCTTTCCTCAAATTCCGGATTCGCGCGGTCGAGGTGCCTGGCCAGTTGCGCTGCGTCAATCGTCCAAGGGCGGACCAGCGCGAGTCGGCAAGTGAGCGTGGCGGCGAAGGCCAGCACGGCGGCGGCGGCGGACACGACCCAGGGATGAACCTGTCGCGCCAGCAGTAGTGTGATTGAAAAAACGAACAGGGCGACCGCGGCCGCCCACAAGGTCTCGCGTCGTTGCAGGCGGCGGCGCCAAGTCAGGGCGTAATGATTCAGTTCCCCGGATGTCATCGCGATACCTCCAGAATCTCGGACTTCGCGGCTGGCGCGCGTGGCGTGGCGATCGATGGGGCGGGGGACGAACGCAGGCTCAGCCAGCGCTCGAGGGCGAGCAGCAGGGCCCCGATTGACCAAAGCCACGCATGAAGATCGGTGGTTCGATCGGCGGGTTGGGTGAGCGTCACGGCCTCAAGATCGCGAGCGGCGCGCGCCGGTTCGATTTGCCGCGCATCCGCTAGTCGCCGATCCCGCGCCGGGTGGTTGGCAGCGGCGAAATCGCGCAGCACGAGTGAGCGAATCCAACCCGGAAAGGCGCCGCTGCGAACCCAATCGGACCATTCGGGATGAAAACGGCTGAGGAATTGCCAGCGTTCCGCGCGACCTTCGCCTGAATAGGTCAGCAAGGGAGCGCCGAAGCCATCGGACCAGATGACCGTGCGCGCGTCGCGAGCCGGCGCGACGCGTTTCCACAGGCGCAAGCCATCCACGTCGGCGGGATCTTCCGGGGCGACGAACCACGTCTGCGCTGACTCCTCGGCGGCCTCGAGCGGGGCGTCGGACACGACGTTCACACTATTTTCCGCGAGCACGCGGGAGAGGGGTGCGGAGAGTGGCGCCACGCCGATCCGGAAGACCCAGTCCGCTTCGGGAAGGATCGTCGTGGTGGTCTCCTCGCGCACCTCGAGCGTGATCTCGCGGCCCGCCACTTCGGCCGCGGCGCGAATGGCGGCCCCGAGATAGCGCACATCCTCGACGCGCGCTGGTCCGTGCACGATCGCCGCGCGCACCGGGCGCCACACCCGCGCCGGCAGCCAGGCCTCGGGCTTTGACGTGGTTAATCGGCCGGAGACCAAGTCGTTGGTCTTCCTCAGTTCCAATGTCGCACCCGTCGCCACGTCGGTGACGGCAGGCGTGTCGGCAGGCGCAGCGATCACGAGCAACGACGACCGCGTGCCCGTTTCGCTGGTCGAACCGATCATGCCGCGCAAGCCGCGTCCGTCGCGGGCCACGCTGAGCGATTCAAGCCATGCGTCGGGGAAATTAGCGTCGGCGGCGGGGGTGGCAACCCAGGCAGCCTCGCTGTGCGCGAGGGCCGGTCGCTCGCCGCGCAGCAACGCCAGTCGCGGCGGTGCGAATATGGCGAGTTGGGATGCCGGTGCCACGCGCGCATCGGCCTCGCGCAGCAGCGACCAGGCATCCATCCATGCTCCGGCTGGGGCGGGCCCGCCGTTGCTGGCATCCGGAAATCCGGGAGCCAGCCAGCGCGGTTGATAACCCTGCGCCAAGCGCTCATCCCACGTCCGTTGCGCGGCGGCGTCAAATTTCGCGCCCGGACTCCGCAGGGCCCAGCGCTGCGGGCCCAACGCGACATGCACCCAGAGAGGTTGGGCCAGCAGCACGGCGAGTGCGATGAGCAACGTGACACGCACGACAAGCAAGAGGCGATCGCGCCAGCGAAGGTCGCGCAACCTGCGTCCGGGCACCGTGTTCAGAAAACGCAGGGATCCCAGTCGAATCGTCCGCGCCGGCGGGCGCCAAAGATGGATCAGGACCGGCACAATCAGCCCCGCGGCGGCCAGCAGGGCGGCTGGGATGACGAATTGGAGCATCGAACGAAGGGATCCTCGGTAAAGCGGGCGGATCAACCGCTCACTGGCGTCGACGCTGCAGCAAGTAACCGCGCAGGGCGCGGTCGAGCGGTTCATCCGTGCGCAGCATCAAGTAGTGAAAGCGTTCGCCCTCGAAGGCCCGACGCCATTCGCGCACCTGCTGAGCCTGGCCCGCGAGGAAGGCGGCGCGCGCCGCATCCGCATCGGTTTCCACCACGTCACCGCTTTCCCATTCCTCGAAGCGGATAGGGCCGTGGAAGGGAAATTCCAATTCGTCGCGGCCGATGAAATGCAGGAGCAGGACCTCGTGACGCCTCGCGCGCAGAGGCAGAAGCGCGGCGCGGATTTCGTCGGTGTGCTCGTGGCCATCCGTCAGTACGATTGTGATCTCGCGCGTGGCGTCCGCGCCGCCGATGGCCCGGGCGCCCGCTGCGAAAACGCTGGTGATGGACCGCGTATCGGTCGGCCAGGTGCCAACTGGCTCGAGGCTCTCAAGGGCAGATACCATGCGTTCGAATGGCTGGCGATGCTGTCCGGGCGGAATCGAGACGACACCGCCATCGGTGACGGCATGCAATCCGATCGGATCGCCCTGCGCCTGCGCGATCCAGGCGAAGGCGGCTGCGACCACGCGTGCGAGATCGAACTTTCGGAGTCCGGCGCCCGGACCCACGGTGTCCGCTTGTTGCATCGAACCCGTAGCATCGAGCACCAGGCGCGTGGTGACGGTGGTTTCGATCTCGCTCTCACGTAGAAAATACCGGTCGGATCGCGCGTAGAGTTTCCAATCGAGATGCCGCGGATCGTCGCCCGGTTGATACGCGCGATACTGGCTGAACTCGCGCGCCAGACCGGGCTGGCGGCTGGCATGCATCCCGGGGAGCACGCCGGCGACGAGCTTGCGCGCCACGAGTGCCAGGTCGCGTGTGGCGGCGATGACGCGCGGATCGATCAGCTGGCGATCTGGAATCTTGGCGGCCATGGCCGGACGAATCAGCGTGGCAGTGGGCTGGTTGGCTCGGGGATGAGTCGAACGATTTCGCGGACGACCTCATCCGTGTCGAGCCGCTCGGCCTCGGCTTCGAAGTTGAGGAGAATGCGATGCCGCAAGACGGGCGCGGCCAGCGCGTGGATGTCGTCGAGGGTAACGGCGAAGCGGCCCGCGAGCAGCGCGCGTGCCTTGGAGGAGAGAGCGAGCGACTGTCCGGCGCGGGGCCCCGCGCCCCAGCGAATCCATTTCTCGACGTAGGGCAGCGAGCGATCGCGAGTGGCCCGGACCAGGCGGTTGATAAAATCCAGCAGGTCGTCGCTGATGGCGACCTCTCGCGAGAGCGCCTGAAGCTGGATGACCTCGGCCGCGGTCATGACCGGCTCAATCTCCACACGGTGCGAGCCCGTGGTGTTGGCGAGCATCGTCAATTCATCCTCGGCATCCGGATAGCCGATGTTCAGATACAAGAGAAAGCGATCGAGCTGGGCTTCCGGCAGCGGGTACGTGCCGGATTGCTCGATTGGGTTTTGCGTGGCGAGCACGAAAAACGGCCGGTCGAGCGCGTAGGTCTGCCCGCCGTACGTGACCGATCCCTCGGACATCGCCTCAAGCAGCGCCGATTGCGTCTTCGGCGGTGTGCGGTTGATTTCGTCCGCGAGAATGATCTGGCCGAAGATCGGACCCCGATTGAATTGGAAGAATCGTTTTCCGGTCACGTGATCCTCCTCAAGGACCTCGGTGCCGATAATGTCGGACGGCATCAGGTCGGGTGTGAACTGGATGCGGTGGAAGGTCACGTCCACGGCCTGCGCGAGGGTGCGAATGAGCAGCGTCTTGCCGAGCCCTGGGAGGCCCTCGAGCAGGCAATGACCGCCGGCGATGAAGGCGACGAGGAGCTCGTCGATGACCGCCCTCTGCCCGACAATGACCTTGGAGATTTCGCGCCGGAGCTGCGGGATCTTCGCGAGCAGGTCGTGAACGGCTTCCTCGGTGAGTTCGGTTTCGTGGGTCATGGTGGCGTGGCCGGGTGAGGCGTCAGGACATCATCGCATAGACCACGATGTTGACGCCAAACTTCGTGTTGTCCTCCGCGAGAAAACGCTTGTTGCGGAAATCGTAATCCCATTCGCAGCCGTAGTCCTTGTTGCTGTAGAGCACGCCGATGCGCCCGTTGATGACGATGGCCCTCAGGTAATCATGCACGAGATCGTCGCCCCAGCCATTCAGCTCGAAGGAGGTGGTGGGCGGTCCCTTTTCGAAACGAAAGAACGATCGGTAGATTGGATGATCGTTCGGAATTCGGACCAGCGCCCCAGGCCCGAAGATGGCGTGCATCTGCTCCTCGAACGACTTGGCGAAGAGGCCGTCGAGGTCGTGATTGCAATCATCGACAAAGACAAAGCCGCCTCGCCGCACGTAAGCCTCGAAATTCTCCCGCTCGCGGTCGGTGAACTGCACCAGCTTGTGCCCGCTGAGGTAGCAAAAGGAGGCGCCGAGCACCTCCTGGCTGCCGAGCGCGACGATGGCTTCGTGCGGGTCGACCGTGATCGTGGTGTAGGCGACGAGCGAATCGAGGAGATTCGAGGGCATCCGCTGGTCCACGATGTCCCAATCGCCCGACTCGTATTGCAAGCGTGTGAAGACGAAGTCGGCCCGGCTCATCGGCGGCGCGCGGTCGGCGTCACACCGCGTCGGAAAGGCTGGAGAACGTGAAGTCGCGGAGGACCATGGGCGGAACGAGGCTGCCGTTGGCGCGCATCGGCTTGCCGAGCGCCTCGACGTTGTTCAGCATGATCACCGGGCTCTCGTTGAAGCGGAAATTCTTGATCGCGTATTTGATCTCGCCGTTCTCGACGTAAAACGTGCCGTCGCGCGTCAGGCCGGTGTAGAGCAGCGTCTGCGGATCGACCGGGCGGATGTACCACATGCGCGTGACGAGCACGCCGCGCTTCACGCCCTTGATCAGTTCCTCGAGGCTGGCGGTGCCGCCGGCCATGATGTAACCCGGCGAACCTTCGAAGGCGCCCACCGCGCGGTTGCCACCGCCGAAACCGTTGCCGAAGGTCGGGAACGCCTTGTCGTCGGGGATGCCCTTCTTTTTCGCCCAGAAGCGCGAATAGCCGACGTTCGCGACGACGCCGTCCTTGATCCAGTCGACCTTCCGCCGCGGGCGGCCATCCGGCGCCCAGGGACTGCCCGGTACTTCCGCGTTCATCGGGTCGGAATAAAGTTGAATGCGTTCGTCGACGAGTTTCTCTCCGACGCGCGTGGTGCCGCCGGCCTTGCTGAGAAAGCTGCGGCCCTCGTCCGCCTGGCGGGCGTCCATCGCGGAGATCATGTGGCTGATCAGATCGACCGACGCGCTCGGCTCCAGAATCACGGTGTACTTGCCCGGTTCCAGCGCCTTGGTTTCCGCGGAGCGCATCGCCTTCTGCATGGCCGACTCGGACACCAGTTTCGCATCGAGCTTGCCGGAATCGTTGAAATCGCAGACGCCGTAGCCGGAGCCAAGGCCATCGGCGGTCCGGACCGTGACCGAATAGTTCACGGTCGAGGCCCGGTGATAGCCGTTGAGGCCATGACTGTTCCCCAGCGAGTTGAAGCCGGCGCTGTGCTCGAGGAATCCGGCGGCCACGAGGTTCTTCGCCTTGCAGGGATTGATGCAGTCGGCCATCGCCTTCGCGCGAAACTCCGCGTTCAGTCCGGCGGTCGAATCGAAATGCGACTTCGGCTCGAGATACTGCTGCGGCCCGAGGAACTCGACGTACTCCGGATTTTCCGGCGCGAGCTTCGCGAGGTCCTCGGCGCGCCGCACGACCTTTTCGATCGAGGCGTCGTCAAATTCATTGATCGTCGCGGTGCCGGTCTTCTGGCCGTAGGACGACTGGACGACGAGCGTCAGCGCCTCGGTGCCGCCACTGGTGGACACGGCGTTGCGGGCGAAGCGGAGGTTGCCCTCGCGGCGACCTGACAGGGACACCTGGGTCTCGTCCGCTTTCGCATGGGAGAGGGTTTTCTTGATGACCGCTTCGGCCTCGGCTTTGGAGAGATTCGTCATGGTGGGAG
>JANMQT010000108.1:0-3106 GCA_031370675.1 Verrucomicrobiota bacterium | reverse complement strand
GTGGATCGGCGCGAATTTCGCATTCGCGGCGCAGGTGACGATGGCGGCCGAAACAATCGTGTCGCCCTCGAGCGGTCGCCAGCATTCCCATAACCCCGCGAAAGCCAGCGGCTCGTCATCGGGGCGGTGAAAATAAAACGGTTGTTTCGGACCCGTGCCGCGTTTCTGCCATTCGTAATAGCCGCTGGCGGGGATCAAACATCGTCGCGACTTGAAGGCCGTGCGAAACGAGGGCTTGGCGGCCACCGATTCGGAGCGCGCGTTGATCATCGGTGGCAGCTTCGCCGGGTCGTTGGCCCACGATGGGATCAAGCCCCAGCGGACTTCCACCAGCTCGCGCGTGCCGTCGGCGGCGCAGCGCACGACGGGAATTTTCGTGGTGGGCGCAATGTTATAGCGCGGGCGAAGCTGCCGGATTTCCGAGCTCGAATACGCGAACAACCGCTGCAGGAGATCCAGCGGTTCCTTCAAGACATAGCGTCCGCACATTGACCGGGATTACAGCAAAACACCCATGGGCAATGCAATGAGAACAGGATTGAGCCAATGGGCGCGATTGGCCGCGGCGATTTTGCGGTTCCGTGCTAACAATGCCGGGATGTGGTTAATCGCGCGATCGAGGAACGCGTGACACCAGCGGCCATCGCGCAATTGATTAAGCGCGCGGAAATCGAGCATGCAACTTTCACCGGCCTGGCGGTCTTTACGTTTCGAACGCGCAGCATCACGGCCTCGACCCGGTTTACGGGCTTGGGCTGGCAGGTGTTTTGGGTTGAGTTGCCGGGTTCATGAGAATTTGGCAGGGCGATTATTTTGATGATTGCGATCGGACGACACAAAGAATTTGAATCGCGCGCGGCGATGACCGACGAGCAAGCCCTATGACCGAATGGAACGCGAGCGCCTACGACCGGCAGTCGAGCCTGCAGGAGGCGATGGCCGGCGAGGAACTCGGCCGCCTGAAGCTGGACGGCGGGGAGAGGATTCTCGACGTTGGTTGCGGCAACGGAAAGATCACGGCCGAGATCGCGGCCCGCGTGCCGCGGGGCGCCGTGCTGGGCGTGGATCCGTCGCGCGATATGATCGCTTTTGCGACACAGCACCACGTTTCGGCGGACCAGCCAAATCTTCGCTTCGCGGTCGCGGACGTGCGGAGCCTCCGCTTCGAGCCCGAATTTGATCTCGTCGTTTCCTTCAACGCACTCCATTGGGTTCCGGAGCAGGAGAGGGCTCTTCGCTCGATCCGCCGGGCGTTGAAACCCGGCGGACAGACCCTCCTGCGCTTCGTGCCGGGGGGCCCGCGCAAGAGCCTCGAGGATGTGATCGAGGAAGTCCGTGCCTCAGCGCATTGGGCTCACTATTTTCCGGATTTTCGGAAACCTTATTTGCACCTGACGCCAGAATCGTACGAGCACCTCGCCGGGGAATGCGGTCTGCGTGTGGTCCGGATGCATGCCGAGGACAAGGCCTGGGATTTCGGGACGCGCGCCGCCTTTCACGCATTCTGCCGCGCCACCTTTGCGGAGTGGACGCGCTGCCTGCCGGAGAGTGAGTGGGACGCGTTCATCGATGCCGTGCTTGAACGGTACGAGGCGGTCGCGGCCGCCACGCCGGCGGAAGCAGCCACCTTCAAGTTTTACCAGTTGGAAATTGTGCTCACGCCCGCGTGACGATGACGGGAGGAGCGGCGATTGGCGCGAGCCAGACTGCACGGCGTCATTCCGCTTGCGGGCGCGAGATGAGGTTGCTATATCCGCTGCGTTGTTCGGGCCCCCGCCGGCGAACCTATCCGCCGTGCCGTTTGGGGTCGTGGATTGACGCATCAAACATGGCCAACGCGACCCCGACCCTCACGCAACGGCCGTTCGGCTCGACCATGCGCCCGGACGCGTGGTGGGCCCAGCCACTGGTGATTTTCGTCCTGCTGGGTGGCTTCCTCGTCTACTCCAACTGGGCCGCGTGGCAGGGAAAATATTACCACTGGGGCCCGTATATTTCGCCGTTTTATTCGCCGGAGATCTTCGGCAGTTCGCCGCACAGCCTGTTCGGACCGAAGCCGGGCTGGTGGCCATCCTGGCTGCCGTTTTCACCCGCGTTGCTGGTGCTCTGGGCGCCGGGGCTCTTCCGTCTGACCTGCTATTACTATCGCGGCGCGTACTACAAGTCATTTTGGGCCGATCCGCCTTCGTGCGCGGTCGGCGAACCCCGCAAGTCCTACCTCGGCGAGAGCTCGTTTCCGCTCATCCTGCAGAATGTCCATCGGTACTTCATGTACCTCGCGTTGATCTTCCTGCTCTTCCTCTCTCATGACGTCTGGAAGGCGCTGTGGTTTGCGGATGCGGCCGCGGGGAAGACCACGTTCGGCATCGGTTTGGGCACCATCATTCTCGCCGTGAACGTCGTGATGCTCGCGGGTTACACCTTTGGCTGCCATTCGCTGCGCCACCTGATCGGCGGATTTCTCGATGCCCCCTCCAAGGTGCCGCTGTGTCAAAAAGCTTATCAATGCGCCGGCTGCTTCAACCGCCGCCACATGCTCTGGGCCTGGATGAGCCTTTTCACCGTGATGTTTTCCGACATCTACATCCGGCTCTGCGCCATGGGCGTGTGGACGGACTGGCGAATCATTTAGCGCCGCCACTTTCCCATGGCCGACTACGAGACCCACGAACACGACGTCCTGATTATCGGCGCCGGCGGCGCGGGCTTGCGCGCGGCGATCGAGGCATCGCGCACCGGCTTGAAGGTCGGGCTGATTTGCAAATCGTTGCTTGGCAAGGCCCACACCGTGATGGCCGAGGGCGGCATCGCGGCGGCGCTGGCCAATGTGGACGACCGCGACAACTGGCGCGTCCATTTCGCCGACACGATGCGCGGCGGGCAGTACGTCAACAACTGGCGCATGGCTGAGATTCACGCCAAGGAAGCGCCCGATCGCGTGCGCGAACTCGAGGCCTGGGGCGCGGTGTTTGATCGCACGCCGGATGGACGCATTCTGCAGCGAAATTTCGGCGGTCATCGCTACCCGCGCCTTGCGCATGTCGGCGATCGCACCGGACTCGAGCTGATTCGGACGTTGCAGGATCACGGCATTCACCAGGGCATC
>JANMQT010000304.1:0-10273 GCA_031370675.1 Verrucomicrobiota bacterium | reverse complement strand
GTGCTTTGACCCGATGCGACTCACCTTGACGCGCAGCGGCGGATTCCTGGGCTCGGCGCTGCCGCCGGTGGTCGTGGACACCGCGTCGCTGGCGCACAAGCAACAGCAACATGTTGAGCGATTGGTGCAGGCCGCCGATTTTTTCACGCTGCCACCGATGCTGATGGCGAGGCAACCCGGCCCCGATCGATTTCAATACGACTTGGAAATTCAGGACTCGGGCAGGCGTTCCCATCGGGTCACCTTTGGCGAAGACTCGGGTTCGTCCGCGTTGCAGGACCTGGCGCGGGCGATCCGGGAGGTTGGGGAGGGTTAGGAGTGGATAGTGCTGGGGATTGGGTGAATCCGCGTGAAGCTGGGTTTCAGCACGCGAAACCGAATGGGTTTTTGAACCGCTGGCTCGAGAAGTCGTGTTCATTCGTGTAAAATTCGTGGTTCCTGCCTTTCGGTGTTCGACGCGCGGCGCTTTGGCGCTTAATTCGACGCATGACTTCGCTCCCGGTCGATCGCGCCCAAGTCCGCGCCTGCTTTCCGTCCCTCGCCTCCGGGTTTGGCTATCTGGACAATGCCGGCGGCTCACAGATTCCCGCTACCGTGGTCGACGCGATGGCAAATTACTGCCGGACTTCCTACGCGCAGACCGGCGGCAGCTATCCGGCGTCCGTCGCGACCAAACGCGTGCTGACGGATGCGCATGCCTTCGTCGCCGAGTTCCTGAACGCAGGCTCGACCGGCGGTGTCATCCTCGGCGCATCGAGCACCGCGCTCGTGCATCTGCTCGCGACCGCGTTCGGTGAAACGCTTGGACCCGGTGACGAAGTCATCGTGGCCGATACCAACCACGAGGGCAACGCCACGCCGTGGTATCGCCTGGAAAGATTCGGTATCAAGGTCAGCGCGTGGTCGGTCGACCCGGAGTCGATGGCGTGCGAGTTGAGCGCGCTCGAGCGCCTGCTGGGGCCGCGCACCAGGGTGGTGGCCTTTCCGCATGTTTCAAACATCACCGGCCGGATTGCGGATGTCCGCGGGATTTGTGACGCGGTGCGCGCGGCCGGCGCGGTCTCGGTTTGCGACGGCGTGGCCTTCGCGCCGCATCGGGCGGTCGATGTGCAGGCGCTCGGCTGCGATTTCTATTTTTACAGCACCTACAAAGTCTTCGGCCCGCACCTGGGCGCGATGTACGGGAGGCACGAAGCGTGGAATCGACTGACGGGCCCGAATCACGTCTTTATCCCGAAGGACTCGTTTCCGACGAAATGGGAACTGGGCAGCATCTCCTACGAGGCGTGCGCCGGAATACTGGCCCTGCGGGAGTATCTCGCGTTCCTCGCGGGCGAGGCGTACGCGGGATATGGGACCGTACAGCGCGCCTTTACGGCCGTGTCCCTCCTCGAGCACGCGCCGCACGAACGGCTCTATTCGTTCCTGGCGAACCAGCGGCAGCTTCGAATCATCGGGCCGCGAACCTTTGGCCCGGATGCCGTCGGAACGCTCAGCTTCCGCCATGCTTCGAAAAGTTCGGCCGAAATCGTGGAGGCAGTGAACCGGCGCGAACTCGGTATCAAGCATGGCAATTTTTATTCTGTCCGACTGTTACGCGCGATCGGTTTGGACCCGGACGACGGCGTCGCGCGCGTGAGCCTCGTGCATTACAACACGGTCGGGGAGATCGATCGGCTCGCGGGGGTCCTGGACGAATGGCTCTAGGCGGGACCCAGGGACGTTTGACACGACCCGCGACGTGGCGGTTCGTTGCGCGATCATGAGCCGCGCTCTTCTCCTCATCGCTTGTTCGCTGGCCTGCCTGTCCGCCCGCGCGCAGGACGTGACGAAGTATTCGCCGGAGACGATCCTGCAGCTCATCGGCATCCTCGACCGCGATCCCATCAGTGAGCGCGCCATCGCAGCGCGCGCGGTCATCATGGAATTCGCCGACCAAAGCGACACCGTGTTGGTCGAGGTGTCGGAGCGCGCGATGCCCTGGATTCTGGATCAACGCGTGCCCGAGCAGGCGCGGGCCGTCCTGACCGCGGCCTACGTGGCCGGGAACGTGAAGTCGCAACTCGAGCGCAAGGTGAACGCCAACGATTCGATGGCCGGCTGGAAGCAGGTCTTCAGGGCGTACGACGCGCTCCGCAAGCATTCGCCGGGAATTCGAGTGGCGGGCGTGGAGGAGTTGCTCGAGGCAGAGAAGGGCGGAAAGCTCAAGGCGCGCGCGTTGGAACTGGAGGGGCAGGGGAAGGACCGCGTCTAGGCCGGCCGCGAGCGAACCTCCCCCGCCGTGGGGTCACCGTGGAAATTCACCCGACTGAAATGAATTCTCGATCCGGCCTGCTCGATTTTGCCGTGGGGAGTCGTCATCGCACCCCGGAGATGCGCGCCGCGGTGGACAATTTGATCGAGTAGCTGATGCAGCTTTTGGATCGCTGCCGGAAGCATCCCCTTTCGGTGCTCGTGCCGATGGGCCAGGAGATGAGTTACCGCTACCAGGAAACTCTCACCGCCGATCTCGTCCGTCCCCTGCGCGCCTTCCGCGCACGGATCGAGCGCGAATCGTCGGCGGGGCGACCCGTTGGCGAGTGCGGCAGTCGTTCGCCGCGCGCGGGTGTAAGGCTTCGGCCGGAATTGCGTTTCACCGATAAGAGCAAGCGCCGTGGTGCCACCACGACCTGCGAGTTCCATCCTTCATGTCGCTTCGCCCTGACCCAGAACGGCGTCCCCGGTTGAACCTGTGGAGGTCGGCGGCCGGCGTGATTGCGATCGGTTTTTTCGCGGGTTGTACGAGTCTTCAGCCGTATCACGCTTCGACGATTCCACCCTACAACCAGCTGGCCCAGCCGACCCGGACTTTGCCGAAACCGGGTGAAAACCGCCACTACCAGCTCGCGTTCATCGAGTTCGATGAGTTTGGCGACTACTGGAATGCGGATCAGGTGCACGATGCGCACCGGATGATCAGCAAAGGGGACGGCCGGGCCCCGCTGATGATCCTCTTCATCCACGGATGGAAACATAACTCGTCCGCCAACGACACCAATGTGCGGGGTTTCACCGCGTTGCTCGAAAAAATCGGACTGCGGGAGAAGAAATTCGGCCAGCGAGTTTGCGGGGTCTACATCGGCTGGCGGGGGCTGAGTTCGACGACGGAGGGCGTGAAGGAATTCTCCATTTGGGATCGAAAACGAGTGGCGGCACAGGTGGCCGGCGTTCCGCTGACCTCGACGGTGCTTTCTCTGGCAAACGCCGCGAGAGCAGCCCATGGGCAATCGGTCCTCATCGGTCACTCGCTGGGTGCGCGCGTCCTTGAGCGGACGGTGGCGCAGGCAATCATCGGGCAGGCCGCGATTAAGTCGATGGATTCGCAGGGTTCGCGTGACACGCCCGATGCGACGAAGCAACGCAAGGTGACCTGGAATGCTGAGTGGCCGGTGAGACTGGTGATGCTGCTGAACAGCGCATCGGAATCCGTCTACTCGCGGCAGTTGAAACTCGCGCTCTCGCGCTGGGGAGACAATCCGCCGGCCATCGTCGCCATCACGTCGGAGACGGACTGGGCGACGGGTTCGGTTTTCCCGGTCGCCATGGGACTCGAACGCCTGGGCAAACCGCCGGGACGGAATTATCGCGTCAAGACCGACGAATCTGCGCCGCCCCGGCCCAATGAAAGCCAGGAAATTTACCTGCGGACGACCGCGGGTCACAACCCTTTCATGATCGACCGGTATGTTGCACCGCCGGCATCGCCTTGGTCCGATGCCGGGGAAATACCCGCGGACAATCCGTTTTCGTGGAATCTCGAGAATATCCGGTGGGAGTCTCAGAGTGCGGCTGGCTTCAGCCGTTCCTTTTACACCCGTCCGCCGGGGATGAACACCGAGTTCCCGCCACGGGCCCAATGGCTCGAATGGGAGTTGCGCATGGTCCGGACGGACACGGGTCGCGATGCTTCGCTCCCTCGCTTTCCCTCGGGAATTCTACCCCACATCATTGGCGAGCGTCTTTCGGGCTACTGGGTGGTGCGAGTGCCCGACAAGATCGTGCATGGGCATGATGGAATTTTCGATCTCCCGGCCATCGATATGCTGGCGGCCTTCTATGCGGCATGCGGACGGAAGCCCGGTGCTCCGGTGACGGTGACGCTCCCGACCGCTATTCCGCCCATCAAGCCCGGAATGCAGATGAGCCGGTAGAAATCCGTGATCTGTGGCCGGGCGGGAAAAATAGTTCCCTCCACCGTAGCGATGACGCCCGTATTCCCGATATGGACCATCGCCCCATGCGCGGAAACTGGAACGAAATCGCCCGCGGATCGCAAGTTTCGTACCGGCGACACGGCGAGGATTCTCCCGTCTTCGGGCACGACATCGAATTGGTTCCCCTGATCAAATTTTACCTGAGCCGTCTCCGGGACTATATGCTCGAAGTCTTCCATCGGCTCTAGTTGCTCGACCACCGCAGAATCACTTTTCTCCCATGCTTCATCTTATCTGGTACATCCTCGTCGGTCTGTTGGCTGGCTTCATCGCCAAGTCAGTCATGCACACTCATCTAACGCTCTTGTGGACCATCGTGCTTGGGATTGTGGGCTCCGTGGTCGGCGGATGCATCGTCCACCTCTTTTCCCGACCCAGTCGAGGCGCTCCGTATCATCCGGCGGGACTCATTTTCTCCATTATCGGAGCGCTGCTCGTTTTGTTTGCCTGGCACAAATTCAATCTGCGTCTTCCTGGGATGTAGTTCAGGGAGAGCGTTTAGTCAGTCGACGGGATCCGCGCGGACGATAAATTGACGGCCGCTGGCGAGCGCGATCCGGATTGCGAGCTGACCTGCGTTGTTCATGGACACGGAGTTCAGTGCGAAGTCAGCCACCTTGGATTCCTGAAATGGTTCGCCAAGCGAAATGACCCCGTCCACGCTGGGGTCGGGTCCGGAAAACACGCCAAGTGGGCCGCCGCGTGGTGTCGCGAAAAACACGACCGTGCGTGAATTGTTGACCAAGCCCCCGCGAAAGCTCTCAAACGGGCCATCCGCGTTCACGACCGTGGTGAGTCGCCCATCCCGCATCAGGAAGATGCCGCTGCCGCCGGTCTTGACGGTGGCAGAAAAGACGACCGTGCCTTCGTCGTTCAGGCTGGGGAACATTCCGAAATCGCCGAAGACGTGACGGTTGTCGACCACTGTGGCGACCGACCCCCCGTGGGCGGTGAAGATCCCCTGGCCGTCGGCCTTGCGATCGGCGCGAAACACCACCTTTCCATGGCGATTGATGACGGGAAGCCCGTGGAAGGCGGTGAAGAAGTCGCCGGTGTCCGCGATCGACGTCACGCCGCCGCGACCGCCCGTGAAGATTCCGTTTTGGCCGGACTTGCGGTCAGCGCGGAAGGCCACCACCCCGTCCGCGCTCATGGTGGGACCGAGCGGACCTACCGCGCTGAGCGACTCGTTGGATTCGGCCACGCGGATGAGTTGATTGTCGCGAATCAGGTAAACCCCCTGTCCACCCGATTTCAGCGCTGCATAGTAGCAGATGGAGTCGTCGTCGTTGATGTCGGGATGGCTGTAGAATTCGACGAAGCGTCCCGTGGCCCTGTCGGCGACCGTTGAAATCGTCCCGCCGTCGCTTGTGAAGATGCCGGTGCCGCCGGCCGTCAGCGCGGCTTGGAAGGCCACGACGCCATGGTCGTTGATCGACGCCACGTAGGGCGCGAAATCGCAAAATCGGTCGCCCGTTTCGGCAATAGGTGTCAGCCGGTGGGATCTGCTTGGCGGGAGATCGTTCATCGGGTGGGGCGCTCGGCCACAAGTGAGAGCCGGCATCCCGCCAGCATCGCACCGGAACCGAGTCGACTCCAAGATAGAACTCTTTGGTCTCATTCCGGCAGTCTGTCAGGCTTGGGGCGCAAAATTCCGCATGGTGTCAGTTCTCGTTCAGTTGGGCACAGTGCAGGGTACCGCCATCGTTCGAGCCCCAAGTTGATGGGTTTGTTGAACAGGCGGTTTTGATTTACCGTCCAAGACTCTTACCCATCCATGAAGACATTTGCGTTAAGTGTACTCGCGGCGGTTGTGGTGATTCCCGCTTCGATCGAGGCGGCGCCCGGTGCCGGCCCGCCCGGCGATAAATTCGCATCGGTCGTCTCCCTGAATTACACCCGCGTCTCCGGATCGCGCGGTGCGTCCGGTAATTATCACGGTGGTTATGCGTACCGCGGCAATCGTGGTGGATATGCCTACCGTGGCGGCTATTATGGACGCGGTCGGTACGGTGGCTTTTACCCCGGCCGCTACGGTTACCGTTATCCGTATGGTGGTTATTACGGCGGATGGTCTGGCGGCTACAACCCGTACTGGGGTTACGGCGGATTTCCGTATTACTCGGGTTTCGGCTATGGAGCCGGCTGGCCGCTGGGTTACTACGGCGGGTATTATGGCGCCGGGTCGTATGTCGTGGATCAAACACCGCTTCTTCTGCCCCCGCTACGGACCGTTTCGAATTCGCGCGGCTTGCGTGGCGCAGGCGGATCGTTCATCACCAATGTTCAGTCGGCGCTGAAGACCCGTGGCTACTACACGGGTCCGGTCGATGGCGATTTCGGTCCGTCGAGCCAAAAGGCGCTCGCTACATTCCAGCAGGCCAGCGGCCTGCCGGCGACCGGTACCCTCGATTCGCCCGCTCTCGCGGCGCTCGGCGTCGGCGGTAAGTCCGCGAAGTCGAAGCCGCCCCAGGCTGTGCCACGAAAATCAGCGGAGGCCACCTTCGAGCCACCTCCCATCGGGCCGCCCGACCAACCGCCCGCGATCACGCCTCAAGCGCCGCCGGTCGCGTCTCCGGGCCAGCCGTCCGTCATCCCGCGGGAACCGCCCCCGATTCCCGGTGGAACCTAGGATTCGGGAGAGGTGATGGTGAAGTGTCGTGTGTGATGGGTGATGAGTGGTTGGAAAAGTCTGCGTAAATCTGCGGGATCTGTGGGTCCATCGACCGGCGAATTCGTGGTTTCCATGCAATGATCTAGGATTTGAGTTCAACCTCTCCCTCGATCTCGACCGGGATCCCGAATGGCAGCTCGGCCATGCCGACCGCGCTGCGGCTATGTGCGCCGACTTCGGCTCCGAAGACTTCCAGGATGAGATCCGAAAAGCCGTTGATGACGCTGGGTGTGTTGTCGAATCCCGGCGCGCAATTCACCATGCCGAAAGCGCGGGTCCAGGCGGCGATGCGATCGAGATCGCCCAATGCGCGCTGCAGGCTGCCGAGCATGGAAAGCGCGGTGAGCCGGGCGGCGACATAGCCCTGCTCGAGGGTCAGTTCGCGGCCCACTTTGCCCAGCGGCAGGGCGAGCGTCCCGTTGGGATGCTGCGGGCCGTGACCGGAGATCAAGGCGCGCCGGCCGATGATTCGGACGAATTGAAACGGCAGATTCACCCCCGGCGGAAATTGCGTGGGCGGCGGCAAAATTAATCCAAGCGAATTCAGGCGGGTGGCGATTTTCGACATGAGGGCACGGCAGTGATGAGTGACGAGTGACGAATGATGAGGCAGGAGCTGGATCGGCTGGCCATCGATTATCCCCGCGCTTTCCAAGACGGCTTGCTTCGCTCGACTCTCGACTTTCTGTTGTTCAGCTCCGCATGGGAATGAGCGCGCGCAATCGTGGGTCGCGCAGAAACAGTCCGCCCCACAGCACCACCCCAACGATGATGGGAGCGAAGAACTGATCGCCGACGCGCAGGTGCGTGAGCACGGCGCCACCGAGATAGCCGGTCAGCAGGATGGCGCCGAGCACGGCTGTACGAGGGATGAGATAAATGACGGTGCAGGCAAGCTCGAGAATGCCAAGGCCGAGCGCTAGGCGCACGTCCAGCCCGAGATCGGCGAAGCCCTTGATGAGATCCGGAGGCTTCACAAATTTCATGACCGCGCTGAAGCTCAGCATCAGCGCCGGCAGGACCGTCAGGATCCATCCGATGATCAGAATTTTTTTCGGGACGGGCGGAGATAATTGAAGGTTTGATTCCATAAATGCTTCCTTGGGATGCTTTTGATTGATGGGTTGTCGACCGGCAGGCGGCAAACGCGGGGCAGGGGACTCACCGCATCCTCCATAAATGTGTGGTCGTTGCCAAGCGTTCGACAGGGTCAATGGGCCTGACGCCGTTGATTTCCGACGTACGTTGCCGTCAGTCCGCAAGCTGATTCGCGTCGCATTGGCGCCATGCCGGAAGCGAATTAGTCTCCTTCGTTCGGCCCAGCCCACACAATCCCATGACGCGATTCCTCCTCGGCTTCCTGTCAGCCGCGTTGGTTGTTGCGGACTGCACGCACGCACGCAGTCCCGGAAAAGATGCAAAAACGGTTCGCCCGGAGGCCGACATCAAATCAACTCGAGCAAAGTCCGGTGACGGGCCGGCGAAACAAGCGCTCGAAAGCTCCGAGCGCATCTACGGCGCGTCTGACCCCCGGCTGGTGCCCCTGCTGGAGAATCTCGCGAGGATTTATTTCGACCAGCGGCAGTGGTTGCGTGCTCAACTGCTCTATTCGCGCGCACTGGCAATCGAGGAGAAGTCATTCGGCGCCGATGGGATGCCGCTTGTTGCCACGCTTCGGGACCTGGGAAGAGTTTATTTGCGCCGGAATCGAACTTCGCTTGCCGAAGTTGCGTTTGAGCAGGCCCTGGCGATTGCGGCGAAAGTACCTGACGCGGATGATGCGGATATCGCGGACATCTCCAACCGTCTCGGAGAACTTTATTACTCGACGGGCCGGTACGAAAAGGCCGAGGCACCGTTTGTCCGGGCGCTGGCGATGCAAATCAAGTTGCACGGTCCGGACTCGTCCGAAGTCGCATTCGGCTTGAGCAATCTCGCGGCGTTATATGAGCGGCTTGGTCAATTTGCCCAGGCCATTCCGCTCAACGAGCGCGCCCTCGCGATCTGGGAGCAAACCAAGGGTCCGGACCACCCCGATGTCGCGGTCAGCTTGAATAACCTCGCGTCGCTGTATCGTGCGCAGGGACGCTACGCCGAAGCCACCCCGCTGTTCCAGCGCTCCATCGAGATTCATCGGCGGGCGACGGGCCGCAGCAGGAAGCTGGCCGTGGAAGGTCTGAACAACCTTGCGCTTCGTTACGGTCTTGACGGGAAATACGCGGAATCCGAACCGTTGTTCAAACGGGCGCTGGCCGAGGCGAATGTGGTGTTTGGCCCAACCGATCCATTCATCGCCACCATCTTACACAATCTTGGGATGCTCTATCTGACGCAGGGAAAATTCGGCCAGGCCGAGCCCTACTTGATCCGTTCGTGCAAGATTTCGGAAAATGCGCTCGGACCCGAGCACCCAGACGTGTCGATGAGCCTCGAGCACCTTGGCGTGCTCTACCTTAAGCAGGGTCAATACGCCAAGGCGGAGCCGTTGCTGCGCCGGGCCTTGGCCATCCAGTCGAGGTCCTACGGCGCCGACCACCTGGAGACGGTGACAAGCACCAGGCGCATCGCCGAGATTTGCCGCGCGACCGGCCACCAGGACGAAGCCGATGTGCTTGAACGGCGGGCGATAAAGATCCTGGCTGCGTCCAACCGGTGGGATGCGGCGCCCGAGGAACCGGGACCACAGTCGCGGTAGCGATTATCTGCCGAACGCGTTTATTTGAAGTTCCTCGCCGGTCGCCGTGACGGAGCCGATGAGGCAATACCGTCGATGCGGTTTTGCCGCAGTAGCAGGAATTGGCTTTGAGCGCAAATCGCAGCTCTTTGGTTAGTTCCATCCTTTCAGGTGGCCGTTCTCCGACGATCGGCCGTCGACTACCTCTGCTTCGTTGCGGTGATCAAATAGTAACCAAAGCGCGAGCGCGCCATGCCGACTACGGGCGAGAGAACGCACGCCAGGATGTGGCCCCAGCGCACGCGGTTCAGGCGGAGTCGCGTCTCGAACAGTTGCCGGACGAGGAAACGCAGGGTGACCCACGGAATGTGCATGACGGACGGGGCGATCCGCAGCGACGCGTCCTCCACGACGATGTCACCGAATCCGTTTCGTTCGAGGCAGGCGCGGAAGGCATCAAGCTCGGCAAACGTTTCCAGCGCCCAATTGTCGCACACGCGGCGGTAGCACCACGTGAGAACCGGGTTCATGGCTTGCGTGCCCTTGATGAAACCATCCGCCACCACCAGCCGCTGGCCGGGTTTCAGAATGCGCGCCGCCTCGTGAATGAATGCCTCTTTGGCGAAACCCGCGTCGTGGCACGCGCTTTCCAGCGCATAGACGCCGTCGTAG
>JANMQT010000100.1:0-3813 GCA_031370675.1 Verrucomicrobiota bacterium | reverse complement strand
CCCGCCGCGGATGAACTCACCATCGGCAAATCCCACGCCCTCGGGCGAAGCGACGGCCACGCGCGCGTTGAGGAAAAGTTTGACGCCGGTCGCCTCCATTTTCTTTTGGGCGAAGGCACGCAGCGAAGGGGTGATTTCGGGTAGAATCTGGTCGCGCGAATGCACCAGCTGCACCTGGACGTCCTCCGATTTGAAATTCCGGAACAGACGCGCGCTGCCCCGCACCAGATCGTTGATTTCCCCTGCCACCTCCACGCCGCTGTAGCCGCCCCCGACGACGATGAACGAGAGATACCAGCTGCGGCGTGCCGCGTCCGGGCAAACCTCCGCGCGCTCCATCCGCTCCATCACGTGCGAGCGCAGCGCGATCGCGTCGCCCACCGTCTTCAACGCGAAGGCGTGGTCCGCCATTCCGGGCACGATGTTCATGTCGGAGACGTTGCCGCAGGCGATGACGAGGTGATCGTAACGGAGGCGCTGGGTGGAGCCGTCCTCACTTTCGTACTCGATTTCGTGGGTGGCCCGATCGATGCGAAGCACCTCTTCCGTGCGGCACCACACGCCGCGCAGCAGGTCGCGCAGCGGCACGACGACGTCGAACGGATTGAGCGAGGAGCCGACGGCGTCCGCCAGCAACGGGCTGAAGACGAGGTGATTCTCCTGGTTGAAGATCACAATCTCCGCCTCCCCGGCGGGGAAGTGACGGCGCAGGGACTTCGCGCATTTCACGCCTGCAAAGCCGCCGCCGAGGATGATGATGCGCAACATGGGAAGTCCTTTCGCCGACGCCAGCAAGAGCCAAAACAATCCGCCCGCACAAGCAGATTCAGTCCCGGGGAGATTCAGACCGCGATCGGAGCACGGATGGCCGGGAGCGGGTCGTAGCCGACCAGCGACACATCCTCGAAGCGGAACGCAAACAAGTCCCGCACGGCAGGGTTGAGCCGCACGGTCGGCAGCGGGCGGGGCTCGCGGGAGAGCTGTTCGCGGGTCTGCTCGAGGTGGTTCGAGTACAGGTGAAGATCTCCGAACGTGTGAACAAAATCGCCCGGCTTCAGATCGCAGGCTTGCGCCACCATCAGGGTGAGCAGCGCGTAGGAAGCGATGTTAAACGGGACGCCGAGAAAGAGATCCGCGCTCCGCTGATATAGCTGGCAGCTCAATTCCCCGTCGTTCACAAAAAACTGGAAGAACGCGTGGCAGGGCGGCAGCGCCATCCGGTCGAGTTCACCCGGGTTCCAGGCCGTGACAATATGGCGGCGGGAATGCGGATCGCGGCGGATCGACTCGAGCACCGTCGTGATCTGATCGTGCGTGCGCCCGTCGGGGCCGCGCCAGTCGCGCCACTGCGCGCCGTAAACGCGCCCCAGATCGCCGTCGGCCTTGGCCCATTCGTCCCAAATCGTCACCCCGCTCGCGCGCAGGGTCCCGGCGTTCGTGTCACCGGCGAGGAACCAGAGCAACTCATGTACGATGGACTTGAAGTGGACTTTCTTGGTCGTGAGCAGCGGGAAACCCTCGCGCAAATCGAAGCGCGCCTGCGCGCCGAACACCGCCATGGTTCCCACGCCCGTGCGGTCGGCGCGGGGCCGGCCGTGCTCCAGCACGTGGCGAAGAAGACGGTGGTATTCGTGCATCGGTCTTGCGGTGGCGCCGCGACTGGTAGTTAATCGCAGCCTATGATTCGCGCCACGAAGAAGATCGTCCTGTTCGCCAGCCTGCTGGCGGCCTCCACCATCACCACCACGACGCCCGCCCAGCAGCCGGACGCGGAGCGGGAAATTATCTCCCAGGCCTTCACCTACCAGATTGCTGGGGAAGAATTCGAGGGCTACATTTCTCGCCCCGCCAAGCTCGACGGACGCGCGCCCGGCGTGCTCGTGGTGCACGACTGGACCGGCAGCGGCGAATTCACCCAGGCCCGCGCGATGAACCTCGCGCAGCGCGGCTATGTCGCCTTCGCGATCGATCTCTACGGCAAGGGCAAACGCGCCAAAAACTCCACGGAAGCCGCCGCCCTGGCGACCCCGCTCTACAAGGATCGCGCGCTGATGCGCGCCCGGGGCCAGGCCGCCCTCGCGGAACTGGTCAAGCGGGACGATGTCGATCCGAAACGGATCGGCGCGATGGGCTTCTGCTTTGGCGGGTCGGCCGCGCTCGAACTCGCCCGCAGCGGCGCGGATCTCCGCGGCGTGGTCTCGTTCCATGGCGGGTTGACCACGCCGAATCCGGCCGACGCGAAAAACGTCAAGGCGAGCCTGCTCATCCTGCATGGCACGCTTGACCCGCTCGTTCCACCAGCCGATGTGGCAGCGTTCATGACAGAGATGAACGCGTGCAAGATTCCCTACCGGCTGGTGGCGTATCCCGGAGCAGTTCACGCCTTCACCAACCCCGATGCGGGCAGCGACCTTTCCAAGGGCACCGCTTTCAACCTGGAAGTCGCCGTCGCCGCATACCGCGAGATGCAGCGGTTCTTCCAGCTGACCCTGGCGCCGTAGGGAGGGCGGAAAACCTGGCCGGAAACCATCCGGGCATTCTTTGGGGCGCGTGTCGGGGCGTGCCGTCAGGATTTGTCCGGCACGGGTGCGAGGAGTTGAAAATTCGGCCACAATCGGGGAATGAAATCCTCCACCATCTTGGCGGTCGCGGCTTCGGACCGTCCGTATTTTGAGAAGCCCTCGGTCACCGTCGCCGCCACGGTCACGTAGGCCCAGCGCTGGTTCTGGCCGTACAGCAGCCGATCGCGGATATCAAAGATCGTCCGCTTGAGATGGTCCGCGGTGACATCGCGCGACCCGACAAACCAGTAATAATTCAGACTCCGCAGGCTGACGCGGACGGGCTCCTGGTCATTGCCCTTGGGCCGCGCGAGAAACTGTCCCTCGTTCGAAAGCTTGGTCATTTCGAGCGGACCCGCGGGCGGCAACGGGAGCAAAACCCGCGCGGAGCTTACCACGTTCCAGCCCTGCGCGGGCAGGCAGCGCTCGGGCCGATGAATCGAGTTCGTCATGTCTGCGCCCGACAGGACGATGCTCACGTAAATCTCGTCACCGAAAGTGTTTCGATAAACCTTTCGCGCGAATTCCGTGTCCTTTGCCAGGACCTCTCGCTCGCGCGCGGTCACCTCGAGGTCGGCCCCTTCCCAATCGCCGACCCGCGCCGGCAGCTCCAACCGGATGCCCGCGGCGCCGACCCCGGATTTACGCGGAAAAAGGAAGACGACCGCCAGTCCGAGCGCGACGGCCGCGACCGCAAACATCAGTCGTCTAGTAATCATATGAAGTCGGGTTCGCCTTCGCTTCCGGCGCCACGGGCTGCAGGCCCTCCGCCAGTTTCGCGCGGACGGCGGACGGTTTCAAATTCACCAACTTGCTCGCGTAGTACATCGCAATGAAGGCGAACGGGAAGGAGATCAGGTACGCCGAAATCGTGTGAAAGGTGCCGCCTGCAAATTTGGGATCGATGTACTTGGCGACCGCCATGATCACGGTGATCCGCGCGACATTCCCGATGATGGCGAAAACGGCGGAGAGACCGAAGAGCACGAGTTTTTTCCAGAGCCGGTCCTGCGTGAAATGCACGAAGATGGCGGTCAGCATGGTGATCGCCATGAGCGAATTGATCCCGCTGCAACCGCCGATGATCTCGAACTGAAAGCTGTTATCGACCGCGCGCATCGTGGTTCCGAAGGGCGCGATCTTGATGCCGATGAAATTGCACAAGGCGCTCGAGAGGGCCGTGACGATGAACTGGAGGCGAAAGGTCGCCTGCTCGATGAAATTGAGCGGCACGGCAAAGAGCAGGAACATC
>JANMQT010000097.1:0-2220 GCA_031370675.1 Verrucomicrobiota bacterium | reverse complement strand
TCCGGGCGATGCCTCGAGCGAAGTCCGCTTCAAGGAAATCAACGAAGCCTATGAAGTCCTGAAGGACGGCGACAAGCGCGCCGCCTATGACCGGTTCGGCCATGCGGCGTTCGAACAGGGCCAGGGCGGCGGCGGTCCCGGCTTCGGCGCCGGCTTTGCCTCGTCCTTCTCCGATATTTTCGAAGACCTGTTCGGCATGGCCGGCCAGCGCGGGCGCGGCGGGCGCGAGCGCGGCCAGGACCTGCGCTACAATATGGAAATCACACTGGAGGAGGCCTTCCTCGGAAAGACCGCCCAGATCGAGATTCCGGTCTCGGTGACCTGCGAATCCTGTTCGGGCACCGGCGCCAAGGCCGGCACCAAGCCGAAGACCTGCTCGATGTGTGGCGGGGCGGGGCGGGTGCGGCAGGCGCAGGGATTTTTCACGCTGGAGCGAACCTGTCCCGGTTGTCAGGGCCGCGGCCAGATGATCGAAGACCCCTGTCCGTCCTGCACCGGTTCTGGCCGGGTGACGCGCGATCGTAACCTGTCGGTCAATATTCCCCAGGGCGTCGAGGACGGCACCCGCATCCGGCTGGCCGGCGAAGGCGAGGCCGGCGTCCGCGGCGGGCCGCCGGGCGATCTCTACATTTTCCTGTCGCTGGCTACTCATGAATTCTTCCAGCGCGACGGCGCCGATTTGCACTGCCGCGTGCCGATCTCGATGGTAGCGGCGTCGCTCGGCGGCGAATTCGAGGTGCCGACCATCGACAAGGGCAAGACCAAGGTGAAAGTGCCCTCAGGAACCCAGTCCGGCCGGCGCTTTCGCATTGCATCAAAGGGCATGCCGGTGCTCCGCTCGCGCCAGATGGGCGATATGTACGTCCAGGTCGTGGTCGAAACACCTCAGAACCTGACCAAAAAGCAGCAGGAGCTGCTGGCTGAGTTCGAAAAACTATCTTCCGGTGCAACTCAACCCGAGGCTGCGGGTTTCTTCACCAAGGTCAAGGATTTCTTCGGTACCCGCGCCAGCACGTGAGGGTTTGCCAAAGTGGGCCCGATTTTACGTTCGACCGTGCAAAAAACTTGCGAAAAGTTAAAGACGCGCATGATCTTAACCGTTGAACCGTCGCACTCTGGCAGGCCCGGCGCAGGACCGTTTAGCTTGACCGTTTCGGCTCTGACCTATACCTCTTTATGACTACTTTCTGACATTGCCGCGTAACTGCGGCCCCGCCTGGTAGCGACATGCCTTTGCAATCGTCTGTGCGTGCGTTGAAGAAACCTCTTCGTCTTGATGACGAGGTTCGCTTTCTTCGCTCATGGATCGAAAAGCCGCTGCACATGGGCGCGGTGATGCCGTCGGGCCGGGTGTTGGCCCGCACCATGGCGCAATATGTCGATATCGATTCGGACGGGCCGGTCGTCGAACTTGGGCCGGGCACCGGCGCGATTACCAACGCACTGATCTCGCGCGGTGTCGATCAGAAACGTCTCGTTCTTGTCGAGTACAATCCAAGCTTTTGCGTGCTGTTGCGCGACCGCTATCCGCAGGCGACCGTGGTGCAAGGCGACGCCTACTCGCTGCGGGATTCGCTGTGGAACGTCCTCAGCGCTCCCGCTTCCGCGGTTGTCTCCGGCCTTCCCCTTGTGACCAAGCCGATGCTGACCCGCCTGAAGCTGATGCGCGACGCTTTTGTCGCCATGGCCCCCGGATCGCCGTTCGTTCAGTTCACCTATTCGGTCGCGCCGCCGATTCCGAAATCGCTGCCGGGCGTGTCCACCGAGGCCTCCGAGCGGATCTGGATGAACCTTCCGCCGGCCCGCGTCTGGGTGTATCGCAAGGGCTGAGCCGCCATATTCCGCGGCGGTGTTGTCCTCAACGCGATCTCGAAAATGTCCGCGCCGAAAATCCTCGTCATCCCCGGCTCGCTCCGCACCGGCTCGCTCAATGTGCGGCTTGCGGCGACCGCGGCGCTCGAACTCGCCCAGGCCGGTGTTGAAGTCACCCGAATTTCGCTGGGCGATTTTCCGCTGCCGATCTATGACGGCGACCTGCAGACCAAATCCGGCGTGCCGAAGAATGCGGTCAATCTCAAACGCATGATCGGTGCACATCAAGGCGTTCTCATCGTGACGCCGGAATATAATTCGTCGCTGCCGCCGCTGCTCAAGAACGCCATCGACTGGGTGAGCCGCGTGCAGGATGCCCATGAGACCCGGGGCCAGGTGTTTCGCGAG
>JANMQT010000075.1:0-3366 GCA_031370675.1 Verrucomicrobiota bacterium | reverse complement strand
CGGGGTTCCTGGGCGCGCAGGAACGGGGCGAGCAGTCCGGCGCAAAGGAGGGTGAGGGTGAGGGCGTGGATTTTGGAACGCATGCGAGGGAGGTTAGGGATTCCCGGCACTCGTGCGAGAAATTCCGTCGCACCGCGATTGCGATTTTTCTGGCCGACCGCGAAATTCCCCCGGAAAAATAGTCGCACGCCCGCCTCGCGTCTCCGCCAAGGCTCGGCGAAGTCGCAGCATGAAATCGCTTCACCTCATTCGGCAGCCGGGCAGCTGGGCCGTCGCCCAACTGCCCTCCCGCGTTCCAGTTCCGGCCTGGGCCTGGGGGCATGAGTTTGGGTCCGTGACGCAAACTTCCGATGGAACTTCCATCATCTGCCCGACTGCGGCCGTGCCCGCAGCGGTCCAGTCTGAACGCGGCTGGGCGCTCTTCATGGTGATGGGTTCCTTCGATTTTTCCGAGGTGGGCGTGCTGGCCTCGCTGGCCGCGCCGCTGGCGGGGGCGGGGGTGCCGATCCTGGCGCTGAGCACGTACCAGACGGACTACTTTCTGGTAAAGCAGGCCGACGTTTCGGCCGCGGCCGCGGCGCTGCGCGGGGCGGGTCATCGTTGTGATGGAGCTTGAATCCGAGGGAAGGCGAATCGGCACGGGAGCCCGCGCGCAGGTTGGGGTCGAGTCTGGCCGACTTTCTGCTCGCTACGAGGAACTCCTGTCCAGACACTTCCCACCGAGCTGATCACGCCCGGCGCGACGGGCCCAAAAATGACCAAACCCGGCGTCAAATCACGCGCACCCCGCCCCATGTCGCGCAAAGCGGCAGGATCGGAATCGATGGATTCCGCGGAGGCCCCGTCGGCGACTGGTTCGATGCTCGAGGCCAACACCGCGGCCTTGCGGGCGTTGCTGGAGAATTCCGCGGACGGGATTAACTTCTGCGAGGTGGATTTGGCCGGCGATCGACCGGCGCGCCGCCTGATTTTTTGCAACGAGAGCTTTGTCGAGATGTCGGGCCGGAGGCTGGACGAACTGAAGGCATGTCCGGATCTCAACGGGCTGCTCGAGGACGACACCGCCCCTGAGCAGCGCGCCGATTACCTCGCGCACCTGCGGGCCGCTAAATCGTTCCAGGGGATCGGTCGATGGCGGCGGCCGGACGGACGCGAGAATACTCACGAGTGGACGCACGTCCCCATTCGCCTCGACCAAAAGCTTTATGTCCTTGGCACCGATCGCGACATCACGGAGCGGTTGCGAGCGAAGGCCGCGCGGGCGCGGGAACGGGCGGAGGCGCGCATGATCTTCAACAGCGTGCCCGTGCTGATCTGGTACAAGGACACGAACAACCGCATCCTGCGCGCGAACCGCGCGGCCGCCGAATCGATCGGCAAGCGGCCGGAGGAAATTGAGGGACGGCATTCCGCCGAGATTTACCCCGAAGAGGCGGACAAATATTATCTCGATGACCTCGAAGTCATCCGCACCGGTCGCCCGAAGTTCGGCATCGCCGAGCCCCTGCAGGGCGCCAACGGCGAAAAGCGCTGGATCATCACCAACAAGGTTCCCCAAATCGACGAAAGCGGGAAGGTGGTCGGACTGGTGGTGGTTTCGCAGGACGTCACCGAGATCAAGGAGGCGGAGGAATCGCGCCTGATCCTCGAGCGCAAGATGCAGGAGGCGCAGCGGCTCGAGAGCCTGGGCGTGCTGGCCGGCGGCATCGCGCACGATTTCAACAATCTCCTCACGGGCATCATCGGCAACGCCTCGCTCGCGCGGATGGAACTGCCGCCCGACTCGCGGCTGCACCGCTTTTTCGACCAGATGGAAAAGGCATCCACGCGCGCCGCCGACCTGTGCCGCGAAATGCTGGCATACGCCGGCAAGGGGCGATTCCTCATTGAAGCCGTGGACCTCAGCGCCGTCGTCGCGGAAACCATTCACCTGTTGCAGAGCTCGATTCACAAGAACACTGAGCTGAAGTTTCATCTCGCGACGCAACTGCCGGCCGTGCCTGCGGACGCGACGCAGCTCCGACAGGTGACCATGAACCTGGTGCTCAACGCCTCGGAGGCGATGGGCGGGGGAAACGGCGAGGTCAACATCACGACCGGATTGATTCACGCGGATCGCGCCTACCTCGCGGGTGCGGTGGCCGGGCCCGATTTGCCGGTTGGCGATTACACGTTTCTGGAGGTGGCCGACACCGGTTGCGGCATGTCGGCCGCGACGCTTGCGAAGGTGTTCGATCCGTTTTTCACAACGAAATTCACGGGGCGCGGCCTCGGCCTGGCGGCCGTGCTCGGCATCGTGCGCGGGCATCGCGGCGCGCTTCGCGTCCAAAGCGAAGTCGGGCGCGGAACGTCCTTCCGCATCCTGCTGCCGAGCGTTGCCGGCGTTCCGGCCGCGGTGGCGCCGGTACCCGAGCGCGCGGTCGCGTGGCGCGGCTCCGGGGCAGTGCTGCTGGTCGATGATGAGGAATCCGTGCGCGAGGTGGCCGCCTCGATGCTGGCATCGTTTGGCTTCGAAGTCCTCGCCGCCGGCAACGGCCGGGAGGCCGTGCAGATCTTTCGCGAGAACGCCGATCGCGTGGTGGCTGTGCTGCTCGATTTGACTATGCCGCAGATGGACGGAGAGCAGACCTTCCGAGAACTGCGGCGCCTGCGCGGCGATGTAAAAGTCGTGCTGATGAGCGGCTTCAACGAGCAGGAGGCCGTGGATCATTTCATCGGTAAGAATCTCGCGGCGTTTGTCCAGAAACCGTTCGATGTCGGGACGCTGCGCCGGACGCTGCAACAACTCGATGTCGGCGAGGCGACGCCGGCAGGCTGACTGGTCACCCGATTGAAAGGAACCACCAATGCACGCGCATTTCCGCGAAAAACCGGACGGAACCGGGTTTGCTCGGGTCGGCGGTGCGACCAATCAGTATCCCGCGCCGCGTCCGCTGTAGCCGCCGGGCAAGGGCGTCGTTGATGAGGGGGCGGTGGGGCGTTGCGAGGCCGCGCTCGAGGATGAACGCGCAGCCGACGGTTGACTGGAGTCGCTGGCGCAAGCCGAGAGAAAAACGAGGGAAGTGGCACCGACAAGCAAGGCGAGAATGGAAACGCGAGTTTTCATGGGGGTGAAGAATAAGTGGTGGGGGACAGAGGCCATTGGATTACGACAGAAATTTGCGCCCTAGGGAAGCATTCCGCGTCGAGGACGTCACGCTTGTCGGCGAGTGACGTGGTGGTAACCGGGTCGCTGACCCCGGCGCGGGGGGGCGTCGCAAACAGGTGGTACGACGAGCGTGGATTTCGCGGTGCCGTTCGCCCGGGTCTCAGCGAGGCCCGCTACAACGGAAAGTCGAAGAAAGTCTAACCGGGAAAAGCAAAGAA
>JANMQT010000064.1:0-5041 GCA_031370675.1 Verrucomicrobiota bacterium | reverse complement strand
TTTCGTGGCCTGGGGACTCGAGATGAACGGCAACTGGTTCCCGTGGTCCGGGGTTTTGTACGGTGGCGGCAAGCAGGTCTCGCCGGCGAAGCCTGCGCGCTTCGAGGGTCCGGAGAAATTCAAGCGCTGCTACCGCTACGTCGTCGACCGCGTGCGCCAGCGGGGTGCCAAGAACATCCTCTGGGTTTTCCACGCGAATAATTTCTCGGAGCCATCCGACCCCTGGAATCACTTCTCGCAATACTATCCGGGTCCCGAGTATGTCGACTGGCTGGCGGTGAGCGCCTACGGCAAGCAGTTCCCGAACGAAGCGTGGGTCGATCTCTACGACGTGCTCGAGGATCCCTACCGTGAACTTTGCGAGCTCGATCCGACCAAGCCAATCATGCTCGCGGAATTCGGCGTCGGCGAGTTCCCGAACACGGGCGACAAGGCCGAGTGGTTCAAGGAGGCGTTCGAGTCCATGGCGCACAAGATGCCCCGTCTCAAGGCGGCCGTCTATTGGCACGAACGCTGGCAGAACAGCGACCAGACCTATAGCAATCTGCGCGTCAATTCCTCGCCCGAGGCGCTGGAGGCGTTCCGCACGGGCGTCGCGGGTCGTTACTGGCTCGAGCGCCCGATTTGGAAATAAATGAGCGGCCCTCACACCTGCATCAGGCGCCGGCCCTTGGGATGCGCGATGCAGAGAATCGATCGCGAAGTGAGGCGGCCGCGCTCGAGCCACTTTGGCATCACCATCAGGGCCGCGAGGAAGGTGTTGGGATTGCCGGCGAGCGGCACGGGGATGAGCACGCTGCCATTGCTCGAGTCGCTGTTCACCAGCTGCCACAGTTCCATCAGGCTTATGTCGGGCATGGTACCGCCGCGCAGGACCTGGATTTCGCCCACCAGGCGATCGAGATAGGTGCGATCAAACCGGCGGTTCGGTTCGAGACTGAAAAGCAGGAGCGCGCGACCCGGAGGCGCACCCGGCTGCCAGAGTCGCTCATCGGCCCGCACGAGATGCGCGAGCACCAGCGGACCCTGTTCGAGGATGAGCTGTTCCTCGGTCTTCACGTTGGCGTCGGGTTCGACCGTCTCGGTGCGGCCGCGCAGGTAGTAAAGCCCGACGGCGCCGGCGAGCACGAGCAGGGCGCCGGCCGCGGCGAGCAACCAGGAAGAATGGGGATCCAACCGCAAAAGGAGGAAGAAAATCAGGCCCGCCAGGGGCGCGCCAACCGCGATGGCGGTGAGGGTCCAGCCAGGGGTGATGGGGTGACTTTGGGTTCGGCGCGTGCCGGGACCGAGATCCCGCAGCCGTCCGCGCAAGCGCTCGTCCAGCTCGCGGGGGGCGGCTTCATAACGGCGGCGAAGTTCGTCGAATTCCTCCATATTTTTTGTTGGGCACGTAAGTTGCAGCAGAAAGCGGGCACAACCACAACCCTTCTACGCCCGGCGGACCGCTTTACATTCGATTCGCCAGCGGATTCACTTTCCTCAACCGGCTTCCCAAGTCCCTCAAACCATGCAACGCAGCACCATCATCATCGCCCTTTGCGTCCTCCTGAGCGTGGGAGGCGCGGGGTACCATTTTTATTCGAAATACCAAGCCCAGGTGGAGCAGGAGCGCATGGCCCGCGAAACCGCCGTCAAGGTGGCGGTGGAAAAGGAAAAGAAGGCCGCGGAAGAACTTCGCAAACTGCAGGAAAAGGAGAAGGAACAGTCCCGCCGGGTGGCCGAATTGGAGGCGCAGCAACGGCAGTCTGGCGGGTCCAGCGACAATGTGATTACCATGGCACCATCCAAGCCCGGGACGGCCCCAGGCGGTCCCCCGAGAGGCGGCGTTCGCCCGCCCGCTCTCGTCGGGCAGGGGCCCTTGCCCGGCCAGCCGGTGCCACCGATTGTCGCCGCCGCCGAGAAGTTCATCGCGGAAGCGCGCCTCACCTCCACTTCCCTGGACACCTCGCCGTATGCGGTGATCAACCGCCGCACCTTTCGGGTCGGGGAACGGGTGGATATCGGCCCGGGAGCCGTGCTCACGATCGATTCGATCGACGACGGTTTTGTAATCTTCAGCGGGGGTGGCTACAAGTTCAAGATGCGCCTCACATCGCTCAGCCCGTAGGCGCCGCGCGGCGCGCCGGGCCGGGCAAAACGGTTCTTTCCATTTTCGTTTGCGCGACGGCTCGGTTAGCTGTGAGGCATGTCTCATCCCCAGCTTCCCCGCTGTGACCACCAGCCGGCGGCGTATGCCGGCCCCGGTTTCGAAGAGTGCCTCCGGCTCCGACGCGAGTATTTGCCGCCGTCGTACCTGACGTACTACCAGCGCCCGCTCATGCTGGTGGAAGGCCGGATGCAATACATCTGGGACGAAACCGGCCGGCGCTACCTCGATGCTTTCGGCGGCATCGTGACGGTCGGGGTCGGGCACTGCCATCCGCACGTGGTCGCCGCGGCGAACGCGCAGAATCTCCGGCTGCAGCATGCCACGACGCTTTACTTGCATCCGACGGTTGGGCGCTACGCGGAAAAGATGGCGTCGGTGATGCCGGGGGATTTGAAGGTCTGCTATTTCGTGAACTCCGGATCGGAGGCGAACGACCTCGCGCTGATGATGGCGCGCGCTTACACCGGGAATTACGAGGTGATTTCGCTGCGCAACGCCTACCACGGGGGAGGGCAGGCCACGATGGGCCTGACGGGCAATCAACATTGGAAATACAACCAGCCGCAGGGCTTTGGCGTGCAGTTCGCGCAGGCGCCGTACGCGTATCGCGGGCCGTACGGTTACGACGACCCCGATGCCGGCCGGAAATATGCGGCGGACGTCCAGAATCTGATTGAGTTCGCAACGCCGGGCCGGGTCGCGGCGTTTATCGCGGAAAGCATCCAGGGCGTCGGCGGCGTGGTGCCGTTTCCCCACGGCTACCTGCGCGATGTTTATGCTTCCGTGCGCGCCGCGGGCGGGCTTTGCCTGGCGGATGAGGTGCAGTCGGGCTTTGGGCGCACGGGCGAAAAATATTGGGGCTTCGAAACGCAGGATGTGGTGCCGGACATCGTCACGATGGCCAAGAGCATCGGCAACGGCTGCGCGCTCGGGGCGGTGGTGACCACGCCGAAGATCGCCGAGGCGCTCAAGCAACGCGTGCATTTCAACACCTTCGGGGGAAATCCGGTGGCGTGCGCCCAAGGCCTCGCGGTGCTTGAAGTGATCGAACGCGACGGGATTCAGGCGCGGGCAAAGCGACTCGGGACGCAGCTCCAGGCGGGCCTGCTCGATCTGCAAAAGCGCCACGCAAAGATTGGCGATGTGCGCGGGCTCGGGTTGTTACAGGGCGTGGAGCTGGTGCAGGACCGCGCGTCGAAGGCGCCGGACAAGGACGAGGCCACGCGGGTGCTCGAGCGGACGCGCGAATTCGGTCTCCTGATCGGCCGCGGCGGACTCTATGGCAATGTCCTGCGCATCACGCCTCCAATGTGTCTCGACGTGGACGATGTGCGCTTCCTGCTGGAAGTTCTCGACGCCGCCTTGGCTGCGTGACGCGGCCATTCTTGAAACGCTGGCCGCGCATCCAGGCACGACAACGCAACGAGCGCTCTTTCTCCGTCCGCGCGGGGCGAACGATCATGGGTGCCAGCTACCGGCTGACGCGCGGCTGCGTGTAGTTGTAATTGTTGCCAGTCGCCGGCGTGAACCCCGGGGCCGTGTTGTCGCCTGGCAACTTGCCTCGATCCTTGGCCGAGTCCCAGCGGTCCTGCGCTTCGCGCTCGCTTTGGAGCGCCTGGCGATTGGACGCCTCTGCGAACTGGTTCCGGTAGGCAATTTCGGCCGCCAGCACCGCCTTCCGCTCCTCGATGACGCGGTCGATACGAGCGACACGTTCCTGTTCATCCCACTGCGTCCGGAGACGGGCGTAGCCGATCGTCGCGGCGAAAACGAGAACGATCGTGACCAAGATTTTTCCAATGGTCTTCATTCCTGCCGGCGGTTTGATTGGTGTGGCATTTGAAATTCCGGAGGTGAAAATCGATCGCTACGATCCCGAGCGGGCAGCGGGGCATCCTGCCCTCGACCGGCCGTCTTCCGAGTCATTGGATTTGTTGCGCGTCATGGCCAGCCCGCCCGCGGGTGGAGTAAACCGAAACATCTTCAGTCATTGTGGCGCGTGACTGAACATATGTCCAAACTGAATTTGGTCGAAAATCCAGATTTGAACGCTGTATGACACTCAAGAGCGCGGCAGAATCATGTGAGCGATGCGTTGTGGTTGGAGGGATCCGTCATATCACTGGGGGTCGCAGGCGCCGATGCAAACGGCGGCGACATGGCCGGGATTACTGAAATCGCTGAGCTGAATGGGTCGAAACATTTCGTTGGTCAGCGTGAGCCCAAAAGTGTCAGGAATTCTTTTGGGTCGAAACCGGCGGTTTGGCTGTAATCCGCCCCTGCGCTCTGCGTAATATATAGTGATGCTTGAATTTGCGCCGCACCTAGTTCGTGGCGTGAGAGCATGGTTCTTAGCCGCCGCGGCTCTGTCGTGGACATCGGCCGCTTCGGGACAAGTCTTGCCGACGACCGCAGACGTGGGGACGGTGGTCACCGTCGGGACCAGCGCGTATGGCTTAGCCAGCAGGTCGCGGGAAGCAAGCTGCGGGAGTTGTCGCTATGGGCTGGAGGCCTGGATGAAAGCAGCGTAAGCGTGGCGATTGCTCGCCTGCGTCGGCGGGCGCAAGAGGACAAGAAGCTGGCGCGCGCGCTCGAGCGGGTGCAAGCAGCGCTCGAGTCGCCGCGAAGACCCTAAGCATACCGCCAATGTGTCAACTGCAACGCTGTGGAACCTTTTTTGCCAGATCACGGTGACCGACCCGCTCAACCAAACGACCACGACAAATTACGACTACTCGAGCAACAAGACCCGCGTCACCTTCCCAGACACCAAGTTCCAGCAGTGGCAGACCTACGACGCTTTCGGTCAGGCGGCGACGTTCATCGACGAGCACAACAACACGACCACACTGGTTTACAAATGGGGGCCGATGAAGAAGCTGAGCACGGTCA
>JANMQT010000054.1:0-2960 GCA_031370675.1 Verrucomicrobiota bacterium | reverse complement strand
GGCGTGGGAGGAGGGCTCATCCTTAACGGCCGGCTCTACCGGGGCAGCACGTTTGGGGCAGGCGAGGTCGGCCAGATGAGCCTCGATCCCGAGGGGAACGCCGCCCACTACGGCAACCACGGTGCGCTGGAGAAATACGTGGGCAATGCGCAAATCGTGGAGCGCGCGATGGAAATGTACGCCGCCGGGCTGCAGGGCGCGCCCGAGGGGGAAATGTCACCCTTCACGCTGCAGCAGGCGGCGCAGCGCGGCGACCCGGTGGCCATCGCGTTGTGGCAGGAAATCGGCGGCCGCATTGGTTTCATGTTGTCGAACATTGTCTGGTTGCTCAATCCCGACACAATTGTGATCGGCGGCGGCGTGGCCAAGGCGGGCGAGTGGATTTTTGGACCGGTGCGCGCCGAGATCAAAAGCCGCTGCAGCCCGGTGTTCTGGCAGAAGCTGGACATTGTCCCCGCCCTGCTCGGCAGTGACGCCGGCCTGATCGGCGCGGCGACGCTGGGGCTCGACATCGCCCAAGGCCGGACCTGAGGGTGCGGCGCGGCTGTTGTTTCGAGGCTTGCGGAGTCTTTGTGCCACTGGGCATCATGCGCACCTGGTCGCCCATCGGCCGGCAACCTTCCCGCGATGCAATCTCCCCAAGGCTCCGTCGTCGCGCTCAGTTCCGCGGCGGCCACCATTCTCTCCGTCGGCATGTTGTTCCTCGGCTATTGGGGCATCATGGATCCGCCTCCTTGGACGTGGAGTGAAATCGTGGTCATCGTGTTCGCAGCTGTCGGATTTGTTTCGTTGGGCATGGTTCCGTTGATCGCAACGGCGCCGGTGGAGGAAGATCGGCTGGCGAAAGTCGCGCCGGCGCGCCAAGCCTTTGCCGTCGGCGTGCTGGCCATGGGATCCGCGGTGGTGGTCGCGGTCTGCACGAATGACGTGCCGCGTCCGCCAGTCGCTCCGGCCACACCCGCCGCGGCCAAATCCCGCTAGCCAGGCGCCAGCGGCATCCGCATTTCCCACTGGCCGAGGGCCATTCGCGAAAAGCCGTTGGCCAAGAAAAATTCGTCGGCCAGGCCGGCCGGGATGATGGGCCCGACGGCCCAACTCTTGCCGGGAAATTTCGCGCACAGCGCGCGCAGGACCCGCGAACCGTTCCCGCGTCGCCGCGCCGGGCCCGGCACGGCGATCCCGCGAACGGCCACGCGCGCGACTGTCGGATCCCCGATCAGCGCGAAGGCGCGTCCGTCCTCCAGCGAAAAGGCGCGGTTGGGTCGCGTGAAATTTGCCAGGGTCTGCGGCCGCAGTTGCCACGGCACGCCCCGTTCATACTCGCGGTGCGCGACCGCGGCGAATTCGGCGGGATCGATTTCCACGAGGTTGACCGCGTCGGGCGCAGGAGGCGGCTTCGTGCATTCGAAGCCGACCAACCGGCGCTGTTTCTGCAAGCCCACCGATTCGTAAAGCCGGATGGCGGCGGCATTCGAGTCGATGACTTCGAGCAGCAATTCCGCATCGCCGCGGGCGCGCGCCTGCGCGAGGCAATGCTGCATCATCGCCTGTCCCACCCGGCGTCCCCGCATCGACTTGGCCACGCCCATCGCGGCCACCCGGGTGCACCAGCCGCGCCGGGCGGTGTAGAGAATGCCGGCGAACGCGCCGTCGTGAAAGGCGACAAAGCTCGCGCTGAGATCCCATGCCTCTGGCCGCGCGCGCAGCTCGAGCATGGCCGCGTCGGCGTGCATCGGCACGATGTAGTCCTCGAATCCGCGCGTGAACGCGTCGGCCAGAAACGCGTAGTCGAAGGCGATGGCTGGGCGGAACTCGACTTCGCCCGATGCGACGGCCGCGCTCATTTTGCGTTGCGCAGCAGCGACGCGCGCGCCTTGACGAGGTCAAGAAACGCCGTGGGCACGGCGGGAAGTTTGCCGGTCCAGAGCGCGGCCACGACGACCGGGGCGAAGCCCGGCAGCGGCACCGCGCGAACTCCGGGGCGTGGCGGCCGGCCCGGTATGGCCATCGAGAGTCCGACGCCAAATCCCTCGGCCACGTACGTCTCAATCAGATCGATCGAACTGACTTCGAGCGCCGGTTCCCACGTCTGGTCCACCTGCCTGAGCCCCTCGCGAAAACGACGCATCACGGTTTCGTGCACGGGCAGGCAAATCAAGGATTCGGAAATCTCCGCCCCGCGCGCGAACAGCGCCTTCACATGCTTGATCGGGGATTTCTCCGGGACCCAGAGAACCAGCGGTAGGCGCGCGAGCACGACCGATTGCAAGCCACTGGCCGGGGTGTCGTCCACCTCGGTGATGGCGAGATCGATTTCACCGCGCAAGAGCAGCGGTTCCGCGGTGGCTTGTCCCGCCTCGCGCAGCGACAGCGAAAGGAGCGGATGTTTTTCGCGGAGCTGCCGGATGAGGGCGGGCACGTGATCGCGCAAGACCTCGGTCGATGCCGCCAGCCGCAGGCGCTGGCTCGCCTGGCCGCGCAACTCGCCCGACACTTCGTGCAGGTTTGCAAAAAACGGCGCGATGAATTGATAGAGCCGGTCACCCGCCGGGGTCAGCGTGAACGGCCGGCGATGGAAAAGCTTGCCGCCGATCGACTCCTCCAGCTTTAGAATCTGGCCGCTGATCGCGGGTTGTTGAATGCCGTACGGCATCTGCCGCACGGCGGGGCTAATGCCGCCGTGCTTGGCGACATAGTAGAACAATTCGAGGTGGTGGACATTCATGGTGTAATCGTTTTCACCGATTTGTGGCCCACGTTTATCAATTTCATCAACGGAGGCAAGCTCGCGCAGGCTGGGGGCATGAAACGGGTGATTTGGATCCTCATGGCAACGCTCGCCATCGCCGGCTTGGTCGCCGTGACGGTGTCGACTTTACAGGCGCAACAGCGCAAAGGCGCGCGCTACGGCGCCGGACAATCCCCTGAGGCGGCCGCGCTGCTGGCGCAGGAGTGGGCCC
>JANMQT010000043.1:0-2893 GCA_031370675.1 Verrucomicrobiota bacterium | reverse complement strand
GCCCATCCACATGACGACCGGTGCCATGGTGCTCGGCGCCCTGCCGCTCGCGCTTGCCTCCGGCGCCGGCGCCGAGTCACGCCAGCAGATCGGCTGGGTCATCGTGGGCGGCATGCTGCTCGGCACGCTCCTCACGCTCTTCGTCGTGCCCACCGCCTACACGCTGCTCGCCCGCCGCCACAAGACCTTCGAGGAGCGCTTGGTCGAGGACCGCGCGGCCCACGGCCACGCCGCTGCTGACTGAACCGGGGTCAGACCCCGCATAAAGTGGTCTTTCTCCGGGCGTAACAAAAGAACACAGGCCGCAGCCTTGCGGCTGCGGCCTGTGCCCAATATCCGGGGAAGGTCAGCCCTTGCGGGTCTGGAACTTGCGGTAGAAGCCGAGGACCTTGGGAACGTAGTTCGCGGTCTCGGCATAGGGAGGAATGCGGTTGCCGTGGCGAATGACGGCGTTCTCGCCGGCGTTGTACGCGGCGACGGCGAGCTCGAGGTTGCCGTTGAAGAGCGTCAGCAGGTCGCGCAGGTACTTGACGCCGCCGTTGATGTTCTCCATCGGGTCATGGATGTTCTGCACGCCGTAGCGCCGGGCGGTGTCGGGCATGAGCTGCATCAGGCCCCGTGCACCGGCCTTGGAGAGCGCCGCGGGGTTGTAGCCGGATTCGGCCGAGATCACCGCGTGCACCAGGGCGACATCGACACCGTGGGTGCGGCTGGCGGATTCCACCATCGGGGCGAACTTGCGCATCGCCTCGGCGGACGGCAGGAGGAACTGCGGCAAGCCGGCGGCGCGAGCGTAGTCGGAGGTGCCCTCTTCCTTGCGCACGAGCTTGAAGCGCTTGTCGGCCGAAGGCAGGTTGGTGAAATGCACTACTCCGCGCTCGTCCTTGAACATGAAAATGTCGGCCAAGGCGGGACGCGCCACGGCGAACGCAGCCGCGACAGCGAAGAGGATCGAAAACGTGGTTCGGCGCATCTGCAAACCTGCCTTCATGAAGCCCTACAGGACCTCGCATTTTAGCCTACATCGGCGTAGTGGGTCCACTACAAACGAAACACGGGCCTTTATATGAATCAACCACTTGTAAGAAATACCTAAACACATTTATGCGATTTTTGCTGATCCGGCCAGACGGTCCCGAAGGCCCCCCTGCCGCGCGGCGCAACCCGAGCGGACTAGCCAGTAGCCAGCCGGGGCAGGATAGATTCCCGTACCCGCATACGGCCCGTAGTCGCGCTCCTACAGACGATCTCGCCCTCCCCCTGACAGACTTCCGCAGGAATTCGCGGCAGGATTGCCACAGTCCCGAATCACCGAACCGCGAAATGTCGATCCACCCGTTCAATCTGCGAGCGCCTCAGGCGATGCCCGTCCTCAGCTGGCAGGGCCGACTCGATGCCGCCACCTCCAGCAAAGAGGTCGTCGCGGTGGCGCGGGATTTCCTCGCGACCTTCTCGCCCTACGAGCTGGCGGTGCTCCCGGAGAACTGCAAGCCCCCGCACAAGTTGTACGACGGGGAGGAGATCACCACGTACGCATTCGAGCTGGTTCGCCACGAGTGCAACAAGGAACGTCCGGAAAGCGCGGACATGGTCCACAAGTTCGCGCACTTCTTCTCGAGCGCCTCGATCCGCCTATCCGAGATCCAGTCGCGCCGCGAGCCGGACGACGAGGACAACCGCCAGTCGGCGTGACTAGTTCCCCGCGGAGGTGTCCTCCGCGACGGGCATGCGTTCTTCAAGCACCAGTCCGGCGGCTCCGATGAGCCGCGAATCCACCAGCACCTCCGAACCCTTGATGGCGATCGCACCGATCGCGGCAATGGCCACGAGCGTCGCGAAATCCGCCGAGGCGCGAGTTTCCCGGACCTGGCGATCGAAGTAGGTGAAGCGGAATACCGCCGTCTTGAGCATCCGGTAGGGTACCCCCATTGGCGCCCTCTGTACGCTTCCGAACAATAGAATATGCATCCCTTCTCCTGCAGAAAATGAACGTCCTTCCGGACGCGAAGGACCTGGATGAGGCGATCCAACTCGCCGCGAAGATCCCGCCAGCGAGCGTTGGATCGATCGAGGTGCGGCCAATCAGGCCGATACGGGAAACGCCGAAGGCGAAATGGCGTCCCCACGGGGATTCGAACCCAGGTTATCGCCGTGAAAGGGCGCGCATCCCACGCAAAATCAACCAGTTGCGCCGTCGTGTCACGTTCTTGTCACGCGTACATACCTAAGCCTGGTGGAGCTTGCGCAGAACATGGTGTGGTAACATCGCAGTTACGTTGTAGCTACAGCAACGCAGCGGTCAGAAGCTAGGTCGTTAGGGTGACGCGTTCTGACTCAGGCCACGGAGGGTCGCAAATGAACTCGACAAATGCCGAAACAAAATCTGCTGACGTGCGGTTGCGTCTGGAACCTGAATTGAAAGAGCAAGTTGTAAAAATCCTGGCTGACGCCGGCTTGGATCTCAGCATTGCAATTCGGCTCTTTCTAAAACAGGTTGTGATGCATCGGGGCTTGCCTTTTCAGGTTCGTCAACCGAATGCCACGACGATTAAGGCCATGAAACAGGCCGAGTCGATCGCAAAGCCACGCTTCAGTTCCGCGAAGGAGCTGTTTGATGACCTTGAAAAAGGTGCTCAGAGGAAAAAGCGCAACACTGCCGAGAAAAAACGACTTCACAAAGGAGTTTCGAAAAGATTGGGGCGCGCTTCAGCATAAGGGAATCAATCTCGCAGCACTAAAGGAGGCGATGTCCCTACTCATTGCAAGTGAGGGGCCATTGTCTGCGGAATGGCAAGATCATCCCCTCAAGGCCCAATGGGAGGGGTACAGAGAATGTCACGCTGGTGGCGACCTGCTCCTGATCTACCTCATGTTCTACGGCGCCTCCCGGTCC
>JANMQT010000295.1:0-2577 GCA_031370675.1 Verrucomicrobiota bacterium | reverse complement strand
GCGTTCCTGCCCGGCCTTCCGCGGCCCCGGCACGCGCTCCTGCTCGGTGAGGGCAACGGTCGATTTCTTCCCGAGCTTCTCGCCGCGCACCCGGGCGCGCGCGTGACGTGCGTGGACGCGAGCGCGGCGATGATCGAGTGCGCCCGCGCGCGACTGCGGTCGAGGAGCATTTGTATGGATGCCGTCGATTTCGTCCAGGCGGACGCCCTGGCATGGAGCCCGCCGCCGGGGCAATACGATCTGGTCGTCGCGCATTTCTTCTTCGATTGCTTTCGGCGCGATCAGATTGAGCGGCTCATCGATGGACTCGATCGCGCCACCACGCCCGATGCGCAGTGGCTGCTGGCGGATTTCCGCGTGCCGGCCTCGGGCCCCGCCAAATGGCGCGCCCGATTAATCGTTCACACGCTGTACATTTTTTTCCGGCGCTTCACGGGCCTCGCCGCGTCGCACCTCATCCCGGCGGAGGAATTTCTGGTCCCGCGCGGCTATGCCCTGCGCGGGCGCCGGTTGTCGGAGTGGGGATTGCTGCACACGGATTGGTGGGCGCGCGAAGCAATCTGATGCCGGAGTCAGCCATCCCGCGGATCGTCGTACCAATAGCGGCGGATGGCGGGTTCCGCGGTCTTGCGGCCGCCACGCAACTGCCACGGCACGGTCAGTAACTCGCGCAGCATGTGCCAGTCGCCGTATTGATCGAACTTGCGCGTGGAGATGATGGCTGGCGCGGCTGCCGCGC
Source organism: Verrucomicrobiota bacterium (assembly GCA_031370675.1). Taxonomy (GTDB): domain Bacteria; phylum Verrucomicrobiota; class Verrucomicrobiia; order Chthoniobacterales; family SZAS-18; genus SZAS-18. The sequence continues at coordinate 1,838 of JANMQT010000295.1, read as the reverse complement.
GCATAAAACGCTGTCCGCGCGGCCGGCCCAGGCGCTTGAGGCGGTGCAGGAAATCGATGTCCTCCGCGGCGAGCAGCGACTCGCGGTAACCGCCCACCGCCGCGAAATCCGCGGCGCGGCAAAACACCACCCCCGTGTCGACGCCCAGCAGCCGGACCATTGGCATGACCACCGCCCAGGTCACGGCGATGCCCGGCGACATACGTTCCATCCGGGCCCCGGTCGCGCCCGCCACGCAGCGTCCTCCGCGCATGACCCGCGCAATCTCGTTGAACGTCTCCGCGTGCATCACCGTGTCGGCGTCGACAAAGCAGAACACTTCGCCGGCCGCCACGCGGGCCCCGCCGTTGCGCGCGGCTGCGATGCAGCGATGCGCGACGTCGACCACCACGCAGCCACGGTCGCGCGCGAGCTGCGGGGTGGCGTCCGTGGACTGATTGTTGGCCACCACAATTTCAATGGAATCCGCCGGCCCGCCCCAGCGGGCCCGGGCGGCCTCCACGCTGTCGAGCAGACGCGGCAGGAGCGCGGCTTCGTTGTAGGCCGGGACGATGACCGAAAAGGAACGCGTCGCATCCTGCATGGTAAATGGGCCGCGTCGCGGCGGGCAACCGGGCGGACGACCAGAGCTTGTCGTGAATTCGCGCCCAGACCAACTTCGAAGCAAAGAATCTCCGGGCGTTGGATCGCGGCTGCCGCGCCCGGGCCGATCACGGAAAGCCGCGTGATCGTGGGGCAATCGACGCCTGATGAGGATAGACGATTGTGCCGGCCGCGGCGGGATTTCGCCCCGATGGATTACGAAACCCCATACGCCTCCTTCGCGATACCGTGCAGCTTCTGGCTTGGTCGGCGGGAGCCGGACACTCGCGACGACCCGCGCTTCGAGGCGGTCAGGGCCACGTCGCGTCACGACCCGAAGACCGGAACGGCGCCCTCGCCAAAATGAACCGGGTGAAATGAACCTCGGGGGGATCGGGAAGGCATTTGCAATCCCGCTCGGCACGCGGCGAATTGGCGTTAGGTTGCAGGAGTGGCTGAGACTTTTCCCCAAATGCATACGCACGACCTGATCGTCATCGGCGCCGGGCCCGCCGGCGCGTGCGGGGCGAACGCCGCCGCCATGTTCGGGGCCCACGTTGCCCTCATCGAGAGGGAGGCGGAAATCGGCGGCGCGGGCCTCAACTCGGGGACCGTGCCCAGCAAGACGCTGCGCGAAACGGCGCTGGCGCTTTCCGGCTGGCATTCCCGCCGGCTCTTCGGAGTGGATCTCTCGTTGCGCCGCGAGGCCACCGTCCGCGACTTCATGCGGCATGCCCACCAGATCAGCGGTGGTGAGCGCCGCACGATGGAGGAGCGGCTGAGCTCCAACAACGTCGAGCGCTTTCGCGGGACCGCGAACTTTGTCGACCCTCACACCGTGCGCGTGCGGCAGGCCGATGGCTCGGAAGTCCGCCTTAGCGGCAAATTCATCCTCGTCGCCACGGGCTCAGCCCCCTGGCATCCGCCGGAGTTCAACTTCGACGATGAGTGCGTGTATGATTCCAACGAACTGCTCCATCTCGAGACGATGCCGAAACGACTCGTGGTGGTTGGCGGCGGGGTGATTGGCAGCGAATACGCCTGCACGTTTGCCGCGATGGGCGTCAACGTGCACCTCATCGACGGACGCGACGTGCTGCTGCCGTTTTTGGATCGGGAAGTCTCCCTCGCACTGGCTGACGCCATGGTCGCGAACGGGGTCAACTTCCATTGGAAGGAAAGGGTCACGCATTGCGACAGCTCCCGGCCCGACGGGGCGCGGCTGACGTTTTCCTCCGGGGCCACCCTCGATTGCG
>JANMQT010000387.1:0-5968 GCA_031370675.1 Verrucomicrobiota bacterium | reverse complement strand
GGACCAAGCGCGCGAATGATGACACGCTTGGGCTGGCTGCCGGCCACGACAAAGCCGGCGATCGCGACGCCTTCGCCGGTCTCCACGCGCAGGCGCGTTGAGAGATTGATGAGCTGCGTCGGCATGTTTTGCTCGCTGGGCAGCGAGCCGGTCAGGGGGCCGACTTGCAGTGAGCCGGGAAAGGAAAAGTGGTCTGTGAAACCGGCTCCGTCGGAGACCAGCAAGGCAGTGTAGTAGGTGGCGTCTGCCAGCGTGGCGAGCTTCGCCGTGTTGAACGATGCGCTGTTCACGGCTGCACCGGGGTCGAGGGGATTGGGCACGTTCACGCTCCCGATCAGCGTCGCGTTGTTGCCCAACGCGCCCCCGCGGTACGGCGCGCGAAACGCGTAAAGGTCGAGCTTCACCGGCCCGGTTGGCGTCGTCCGGTTGTTCTTCAGGTTGACGCCGCTGAGCGAGATATTGCCGCCGTTGATGGAATACGCGGGGGTCCCGGTCAGCGCGAGGTCCACGCCGCCGGCAGGCAGCAGGCGCCCGAGGTCGATGGGGAAGCCCGTGGCGCGAAGGGTCGCCTCGATTTCCCGAATGTTTGTGCCGAGCAGGCCGTGGGCGGAGGCGCTTTGCGCAAACTGCAGCTGGCCGTTGGCGGAGAGCCCGGCAAAATTCGTAAAAAGCCAACCGGCGAGGGCCTGGCTGAGTGTGTTGAAATTTCCGCCAGCGGAAGTGTACGCGTTTTGCAGGAGGTTCCAGGCTTGATCGACGGTCAGTGCGGACGAGCTCGACGCGGCCGCGACCGCCACCCACGTGTACGGGTCGCTGTCGGAGTCGAGGGTGAGAGGGGCGCTGACCTTGGCATAGCTCGCCTTGTCCGGATCTGTATCGAGGTTGAACTGCACCGCGATCAAGGATCCGCTGACCTGCTGGCGCTGCGTGATTGCGTAGTTGTCGTCGCCCCACTTGAAATCATGGATGCCGTAGTTGGCCTGCAGAACCAGCGAACCGTCCGTGCCGAGTTTGAAAAGTTCGCGCCGGAAATAGAAATGGACGGATTGGTCGGGCAGCGTTTGCTGGCCGGCGGCGGTCCAACGCTCGACCAGGATGGAGCCGTTCACCGCCTGGGCCGTGGCGGGATAAAGCAGGACCGACGCGCAAAGCGCGAGGAGGAAAACAAGGGCGGCGCGTTTCATGGGGCTGGCGACAACTCCCGACATTCTTGAAATCGGCGGGCCTTAGTCAAGCAGAGTCCGCCCGACGCGTGGGGATGGCTTCCGGCCCCGGGCAGACCCTCAAGCGGGACACGTTCCCACGAGGTTGATGACGCGGTCGATTTCGGCTTCCGTGTTGTAAAAATGCGGGGAAAAACGCAGGTAGGCGTGGCCCGAGCGATCCCGGCGCAGCGAAGGCACCACGCCGGCCTGCTTCAACGTGGCATAAATTCCGCCCGGATCGCGCGACGCGTGCCGCAGGGTGAGCAGGCCCGAGGCGTTCGGACCGGTCACGGGAGCAATCGGCTCGAAGCCCAGCGGCGCGAGTCCGTCCATCAGACGTTGCTTCAAGGCGAGAATGCGCGCGCCAATGCGATCGATGCCAACCTCGAGCAGGAGTTCCAACCCCGCCGCCATGCCGAACAGGGGGCTGATGTTCAAGACACCGGGTTCGTAACGCTCGGCGGAGTTGCGAAAGACAATCTCCGGTTGGGCGATGAAATCCGGGCACTTCACGTTCGCCGCGCCAAGCAGAATCGGGCGCAGCGCCTCAAAGTGCGTGCGCTTGACCATGATGACGCCAATCGCGAGCGGTCCCAGTAACCATTTGTGCGCGTCGGCCGCCAGAAAATCCACGTGCTCCACGGACGTGGGAAACGCGCCGAGGGTCTGGATCGCGTCGAGCGAAAAAAGCACGCCGCGTTCGTGCAGCATCCGGCCGATGGCGTCGATCTCGATGCGGAAGCCCGTCAGGAAATGGGCCGAGGCGAGGGCCACGAGCCGGGTGCGCGGACTGAGCGCGGCCGCGACGGATTCGATGGTGACCTCGCCATAGCGCGGGGTCCGGATGGCCACCGGCACCACGCCGCGGCGCTGCAGCTCAATCCACGGGTAAACGTTGGCCGGGTAGCAATCGGCGTGATAGACGACCTCGTCGCCCGGTCGCCAGTCGAGACCGCCGGCGATGAGGCTGAGCCCGAGGGCCGTCGGGCCCTGGAGGCTGATTTCATCCGCCTTCGCACCGGGCAATAACCGCGCGGCGAGCTCGCGCGCCGCCTCCACGCGCCGGTTGACCGCGGCATAATCCGATTCGCGCTCGGACGTGGCGGTGGCGTGGTCGATCTCCGCTTGGGCGACGCGGCGGGGCACCGTGGCGACGGCGGCGTGGGCGAGAAAAATCTGGTGGTTGCAAACGGGAAATTCGTGGCGGCGCAGCGCTTCGTCGTTCCAAAAACGGGATTCGTCCATCCGCCCAGCGTAGACGCGGACGGGCGGCGCCGCGAGGGCGGGATGCGTCACGCCTGGGGAGCGGTGGGGGCCGATTCGACTTGCTTCGGGCGTCACAAAATTGGTTCATGGCGGGCTGGCGGCCGGCGCCATGGAGTGATGCGGTGGAGCGGTTCCGGCTCCGAATCACCGCGCGCCCAAATGAATGCAACCCTTGCGATCGACATTGCCGCCGTGGGCGCCGAGCTGGCCGCTTTGGCGGCAATCTCGGAACAGGCGGCGCCGGCGGTCACGCGGGTGGTATTTTCGGATCACGATATGCGCGCGCGAGCTTTCGTGCGGGAACGCTGTGTGGAGGCCGGTCTATCCGTGCGGCACGACGCGGTGGGCAACCTGTTTGCGCGCTGGCCGGGCGCCGAGCCATCCGTGCCGGCGGTGGCGACCGGCTCGCACATCGACGCCATTCCGAATGCGGGCGCGTACGATGGGACCGTCGGGGTGATGGGCGGGCTCGAGGCCATCCGCGTGCTCCAGCGGGCGGGATTCCGGCCGCGACGCTCGCTTGAGCTGATTGTCTTCACCGCGGAAGAGCCGACGCGCTTCGGTCTCGGCTGCTTGGGCAGCCGGCTGCTCGCGGGCACGCTGAGTCCGGCGACAGCGGACGCACTGCGCGATTCGTCCGGCCGCAGTCTGGCGGAATGGCGCGCGACGCGGGGATTTGCTGGCGGACTGGAATCCGTGCGGCTCGACCCCGGGCACTACCACGCGTTTGTGGAATTGCACATCGAGCAGGGCGGGTCCCTCGAACGCGACCGCGTCGATCTGGGTGTGGTCGAGAAAATCGCCGCGCCGAGCAGCTTTCGCCTGGAACTCACGGGCGAAGGCGGCCACGCCGGAGCGGTGTTAATGCCCGGGCGCCGCGATGCGCTGCTCGCCGGGGCGGAGGTGGCGCTGGCCGTAGAACGCGCCGTGCGCGCGAGTGGCAGCGATGACACCGTCGGCACCACCGGGGTGTTTCGGATTGAACCGGGGGCGGTCAACAGCGTACCGGCGCGCGCCCATCTCGAGATCGATCTGCGGGACACCGACGTCGCCACGCGGGAGAAGGCGCGTCGCGAAATCGAGGCGTCGATGGGGGAAATCTGCATGCGGCGCGGCGTGGAGGCGCGCTGGCAGGTGATCAATTCCGATCCGCCCGCGGGCAGCTCGTCGACCATCCTTTCCGCCATTGAAGCGGCGGCCGACGAGTGCAGCCTGTCCCACCGGCGCATGGTCAGCCGCGCCTATCACGACACCCTGTTCATGTCGCTGTTCGGGCCCGTGGCGATGATTTTCATCCCGTGCCACAACGGCTGGAGTCATCGGCCGGACGAGTATACTTCACCCATGCAGATCGCCGGTGGAATCGCCGCCCTCGCCGGTGCCCTTCGGCGGTTGGCGGCATAATTGCTTTGCCGAACGGTCCGAAATCTCATCTTATTTTCCCATGGCCATGTTCACGATCCTGCTGTTGCTCGGCGCATTCTGCCTGCTGATTGGGAGCATCGTCCTCATCGTCGCCGGCTTTCAGGAGTCGATTTGGTGGGGACTGGCGATCCTTTTCCTCCCGTTTGCCGGCTTGATCTTTCTCTTCATGCACTGGGAAAGAGGGAAGAACGGATTTCTCATGATGGTGGCGGGAATCATTTTTTACGCGGCCGCTTTCGTCACCATGCCGCCGAATGCAAAACCCATGATCGAGGCACTGGTCGCCGCCAAGACCGGACAGCCGCTTCCGGCGAGCCTCAGCGGACTGCTCGGAGGCAAGCCCGCGGTGCCGGATGCGAAAACCCCCGCCGCCGGGACAGCGGCTCCGGCCGCGTCCACGTCCGCCCCCGCGGGTGCGCCCGCGGCGGCCGTCTCATCCGCGCCCGCCACGCTTGAGACGGAGGCGCAGGTGCTCGCGGCCGTGGCTGAGTTGAACGATCGGGCGAAGGCACTGAGGGCGCGCAAGGAGGCGCTAAGGAATTCCGTGGATCAGCCCGCGCTCTTTGCGTTGACCGAGGACATCAAGGTATTTAACGAACGGTTGAAGGTCGTGACGACGCGCCAGGCCGAACTCAATCAGGCCAGGACTGGGGTCGTCCCCGCCAGTTCGTCCCCGCCAGCCACGTCGACCGTGGCCGCGCCCCCCGCAAATCCGGTGATTCCCTCCACCGTGGTGATTCCCGCGCCCACGCCGGGACCGTCGCCGGTGCCGAAAAAGAAATAGCCGGGCGAGGGCGCGATTTGTTCCCTTGGCGCGCTGCGCCTTGCGCCGGCAGCGCATGTGAAGCACCATCGCCGGCATGGGAGAATTCTGGCGGGAGCGAGTGGCGGGAAAATGGCGGATCCTGCCGGGAGCGCTGATCCTTTGCGGATGCTTCGTCGCTGGGCATGCGCTCAAACTGGCCCTCGGGCTGATCATTCCCTCGGGCATCCTCGGGCTGCTGTTGCTGGTCGGATTGTTGGGCGCGGGCGTCGTGCGTCTGGCGTGGATCGAGCACGCCGCGGCCCTGTTCCTGTCGCTGTTGCCGTTCTGGCTGTTGCCGGCGTTTGTCAGCGTCGCCGAGGACAAGCATTTCTGGCGCGAGGGCGGGCTGATCTTTCTCGGCACCGTGGTGTTCGGACTCGTGGTGCTCTGGGCCTTTGTCGGACATCTGGCGCAATGGATTTTTGCCCGATTCCCCGGTGACGCGCTGGAACCGGGACCGTTGACCGAGGCCGAACAGCTCCGCGCCGCGACGGACATCGCGGAAGAGGAACTCGCCCCATGACCGCCGCGGTCGCGATTTGGAGCGTGGTCACGATGGTCGTCTATGCGGCAGCGCGCCGTCTCCACGATCGATGGCGCTTTCCGCTGCTGCATCCGATGCTGGTCGGCGTGTTTGTGCTCGCGGTGGCGATCGAAACGACGGGCCGCAGCTATGCGGAATACCGGGACGCAACGGAATGGATCGTCTGGCTGGCGGGACCGGCGGTGGTGGCGATGGCGGTGCCGGTCTACCGCTTGCGGACGTTGCTGCGGGCGCGGTTGCCCGTAATTGCGAGCGTGATCGCGGCGGGATTGGTTTTTGGCTTCGCCAGCATGACGACGTTTCTCGGTTTGCTTGGTGAGCCGCGCGAGGTGCGCCTCGCAGGTCCGCTCCATGCGATCACCAGTCCGGTTGCGTTGCCCATCGCGCGGCAGGTGGGCGCCCGCCAGGACGCGATGATCGTGGGCGTGCTGACGGCGGGCTTGATTGGCGCGACCGTCGGACCCGCGATGCTGCGCCGGCTCGGCGTGGGCGATCGGCGCGCGCGCGGGCTGGCGCTGGGTTGCGGCTCGCATGCCATCGGCGTGGCGCGCGCGCTGGAGGTTGACTCGGTCTGCGGCGCGTTTGCCACGCTCGGCATGATGGGCAACGCCATCCTCGGCGCGGTGATTTTCCCGTATCTCGCGCGCTGGTGGTTCGGCTAGCGCAACCTCGGGACGACTAAGGCTTCGGCTGGGACTCGACGGGCTTGAGCCCGGCGACGAG
>JANMQT010000312.1:0-1672 GCA_031370675.1 Verrucomicrobiota bacterium | reverse complement strand
TGAAGTCGAGGAGAAGGTGAAGACCGTCCTCGGCATCAAGCCTCCGGCCGGCCCCGAGGCAGAGGTCGAGCTGGCGGATTGACACCGCCGTCGGCGTACAACTACGCGCTGAACCTGTTGTCGGCGCGCCCGTACGCAACGCGCGCGCTCCACAGGAAACTGATCCAGAAGCAATACTCGGCGGCGGACGCGGATGACGCGATCCGCCGCCTTGTCGATAACGGCCTGCTCAACGACGCGAAATACGCCGAGCAGTACGCGCGCTCGAAGATCGTGAGCACGGGAGCGTCCAAGCGCCGCCTTCAACAAGATCTGTTTCGCAAAGGCATCAAGGCTGAGGTGGCTACCACCGCGATCGCCGCGGTGCTCGATCAAGAAGAGATCGATCCCGCCGTCGTGATCGAGCGCGTGGCAAAGAAGAGACTGGCCCAGCTCGGGGACCTCGAGCCGCTGGTGGTGCGTCGCCGCCTGTTCGCATTTCTCGCGCGGCGCGGGTACGACGTTGACGAGATCAAATCCGTCGTGGGGCGTCTCGTTCGTTGAAAAGCCACCCGGGCTGGCATCTAGGTTCAAAGGTTATGCGGATTTGGCGGATTGGGCGGATTACACGGATCGTTCTGAGCGGTGGTAAAGCTCACCATGCAGGCCGTGATCTTTTTTGTTTTGTTTGTGTCGGGGTACAGTTCTGATCCGCGACGGTAGCATCCCGAGCGGTCGTCCCCAAAAACATCCCGGCCCGGCGAGCGGTGCTGTAACGCCGATATGACCGATCCGATTAATCCGTACAATCCGCCAAATCCGTATAACCCTTAAACCTAGATGCTTGCCCGAGCGGCAGCTCACGCTGAAGGCATGCTCGAATCGCGTATATTTCCCCCATGAAAGCGTCCGAAGTCCGGGAGAAATTCACCCAATATTTCGCGAAGCAGGGGCACCTCGTGCTTCCGAGCTCACCGGTCGTGCCCGGTGACGACCCGACGCTCATGTTCACGAACGCGGGCATGGTGCAGTTCAAGAAGGTGTTCCTCGGCCAGGAGAGCCCGCCGGGCGGCAGCCGACGCGCCACGACCGTGCAGAAGTGCGTGAGAGCGGGCGGAAAGCACAACGACCTCGAGCAGGTAGGCCACACCGCCCGCCACCACACGTTCTTCGAGATGCTCGGCAACTTCAGCTTCGGCGACTACTTCAAGCGCGACGCGATTCGGTTCGCCTGGGAGTTCGTGACCAAAGAGCTGAAGCTTCCGCCAGAGCATATCCGCGTGACGGTCTTCGAGGACGACGACGAAGCGCGCGCTCTCTGGCGGGAAATCACAGGTCTCCCCGACTCCAGGATTTATGGTCTCGGCGCGCACGACAATTTCTGGCAGATGGCGGACACGGGTCCGTGCGGCCCGTGCACCGAGATCTTCATTGATCTCGCGCACGTCGCCAGGGATTTTGCTTTTCCTCCCGGTGCGAAAGGCGAGTGGGCCGAGAAAAACCGGAAGGAGTTCTCGAAGGATGCGTTCGTCGAAGGAGCGGAGGCGGGAAGGTTCCTCGAATTCTGGAACCTTGTCTTCATGCAGTTCGATCGGCAGCCCGATGGAACGCTGGTCCCTCTCCCTAAGCCGTCAGTGGATACCGGAGCCGGCCTCGAGCGCATCGCCGCGATCATGCAAGGCGAATCGAACAA
>JANMQT010000258.1:0-2738 GCA_031370675.1 Verrucomicrobiota bacterium | reverse complement strand
GCCCATTTCGGGGGAGAGTGCTTGGCCCGCGTGTTCATCAGCTATGCTCGGGACGACGTGGAGGCGGCGCGGCAGCTCGCCGGCTGCATCTCTGAAGCGGGGCATGACGTGTGGTGGGACAGGCATCTCCATGGTGGCTCGCGATTCGCCACCGAAATCGAGCGCGCTTTGAAAAATGCCGAAGCGGTGATCGTACTATGGTCGCCTACCTCAATTGATTCCGCGTGGGTCCAAGATGAAGCCGCCGAAGGCCGCGATTCAGGACGTCTGGTGCCTGTTTCGCTGCGATCGGTGAAGCCGCCCTTAGGCTTCCGCCAGTTCCAAACGATCGACTTCGGCTCATGGGATGGCAAAGGAGCTTCCGAGGTGATCAACGACCTCCTAGAAGCCATTGGACGAATCTGCGGGAGCGAAGCGCTGCCCGGCCGGGCAGAAAAGACAGATAAAGCCGCGGCTTCGAAAAAGAAAAGAGCGTCAGTGTGCGTACTTCCATTCGCGAACATGAGTGGCGATCCCGAGCAGGAATATTTCAGTGATGGTATCACCGAGGACATCATCACCGACCTGTCGAAGGTTTCGGCGCTGTCGGTTGTCGCACGCAACACGGCCTTCGCCTTCAAAGGCCAGACACTTGACGTGAAGGAGATCGCGCAGACGCTCGCCGTCGATCACGTGCTCGAGGGTAGCGTCCGAAAAGCCGGGAACCGGGTACGCATCACCGCGCAGCTGATCGATGGCGCTGCAGGGGACCACCTGTGGGCCGAGCGCTACGACCGGGATCTCACGGACATATTCGAAATCCAGGACGAGATTTCGAAGGAAATCGTCCGCGCGCTGGAACTTAAGCTCATGCCGTCTGAAGAGGAGGCAATCGAACGCCGCGGGACGGAAAACGCCGCAGCTTACAACCTTTACCTAATGGCGCGGCAGCAGTGGATCTGGGGGAGCTGGGGCAATAGCCGCCGCGACGAAGCAATCGTCCGAATTTGCAAACAAGCGACAAAATTCGATCCGCAGTATGCCGAAGCATGGGCGCTACTGGCGCTGGCGCAGGCCGAATTGCGGTTCTGGCATGGCAAGGATGACGATCCGCTGCCCGCAGCCGAACGTGCTCTGGAGATCGACCCAAGCCTGGCTGAACCCCACTGTGTGAGGGTTAGATATCTTGAGCAGGAAGGGCGCAATGAAGAGGCGGACAGGGAGCTCGCACAGGCGCTGAGACTCGGCCCGGAATCCTGGGAGGTCAATCGCGAGAGCGCGCGGTTGATGTTTCGCCGCGACCGCATGCACGACGCTATTAGATATTTCGAAAAAGCGTCACAGCTCATGGACACCGATTTCCACAGCTGTTTGATGCTGCAAACGTGTTATGTCGGAGAGTCCGACGAAACCGCGGCGTTCGACGCGGCGCGACGGACACTCGCACGCTCGGAAGTGGCCTTGTCCAAAGACCCGACGAATGGAGCGGCGCTGGCCGCGGGCGCGAGTTCGCTCATCATGATTGGTGAGGTGGACCGAGCAAAGGATTGGCTGCAGCGAGCACTTCTGCTCGACCCAGAGAATCTCATGGTGCGGTACAATGTCGCGTGTAGCCTCACTTTCCGCAATTCCGACCTCGACGGTGCGCTTGAGTTACTCGCCCCGTACTTCGAGCAAATCGATAGCCCAGGCCAGATTCGGCACGCCGAAATCGATCCCGACATGAACCCGATCCGGGGGCACCCCCGTTTCGTCGAAATGCTCACGTCGGCCAAGCAACGGCTTGGAATCACGTCCCCCGCGTAAGAGGAGCGCCATCCATGGCGCGCTCAACCCTCATTTGAGCGAACGGATCCGCGCAATGACCGCTTTTCCACCCAAACCGGACGCAGCCCCTTAGGTCCGATTTCCACCCATTTCAGACATTGGCGGAGTGGTTAAAAAAGTGGACCCATTGGCGGACCGGACGGGCTGGTTTGCGACAGGCGGGATCATCGGCGCCCTTCTCGCGTCGTCCTGCTGCGTCGTGCCACTTGTGCTCGTCAGCATAGGCGTCTCGGGAGCGTGGATCGGCAACCTGACGGCGCTCGACCCTTACAGCCGCATCTTCGCGGCTGTTGCGCTGCTGTGCATCGGCCTTGGGTTCTGGCATGTGTATTTCCGCCAAGCAGGAGCTTGTGGGACCAAGCGGTCAGTAAAGATCACGAAGACCGTGCTGTGGCTGGCGGCCGTTTTGACGTTAATCGCGTTGACCACCAACTGGTGGGCTCCACTGTTCTACTAGGAAGGGAAATGCTTAAGATGAAACGCCTCGTCACTATCACTGCCGGAACATTCGCGCTCGCCCTTGGCGGAATTGCGACGCTCGCAAGTACCGCTGGACCGGCCAAGGCCGCTGTGGCGAGCGCTCAAACTGCGACGTTCGCGGTGGCCAATATGACTTGCGCGACCTGTCCGATCACCGTGAAGACGGCCATGCAGAAGGTGCCGGGCGTGCACTCGGTCAATGTCAGCTTCAAAAAGAAGACGGCAAGGGTCGTGTTCGATCCTTTGCGCGTGAAGCCGGCTGCTATCGCGGCTGCTTCGACCGGCGTCGGTTTTCCTGCCACGATGGCGCGCTAAGCTTCGGCTGCCTGCATGATCCAGCTGCAGTCGACCCTGACATGCCCGCAATGCGGCGGCGTTTCGCAAGAGACGATGCCGACCGACGCCTGCCAGTATTTCTACGACTGCCCGCATTGTGGCGCTGTGCTGAAACC
>JANMQT010000277.1:0-1763 GCA_031370675.1 Verrucomicrobiota bacterium | reverse complement strand
GCATGCACGGCATCCACAGCGAACGCGAGTGGGTCAGCCTCCAGGACATGACCAGGTCCATGGAAACGCTCCTGCACCTTGTGCAAATCTGGGAGGAGCAGGCTTGAAGCAAACGCTCGAAACGCGGTTGGGCTACGAAGGCGCGAGGCGGTAAAAACGCTGCACTTCGCCGACGGCGCCCGCGTCGTCGTAGGAAAAATTACCCGTCGCGTCCGCCACGGCTGGTGGGGGAAACACTGGCGTAAACGCCCCCAGGCTCAAGTCGGGGGAAAACAGGAGGTTATTCACCAGAGTGGGAACGCCGAGGCATTGCAAGACGATGTAGCCATCGGCTGGGAGAGTGAACGAAAGAATCTTCGAGACCGAAGGAACTTAGGCGCTCCGCACCGATCCCGCGATGCATTCCAAGCCGTTTAGGTAGCCGCTGCGATCATAACCGCGGGCGAGGATGTAGAAGTTCTGTTCGGTTGGGAGACCCAAACCGGCCAGAATCCAAATGGATAATGCAACGCGTGAAAACTCCACGGCAAGGCCATCTGCGGTTTGCGAGGCAAGGTTTCGCCGGCGTCCACCCGGTTGGGTGCACCGGCGACTAAAATGGTCTGAGGCCGAGCAGACTGCGCATCGACTGATAAACATAGCCGAGGGCGCGACAGCCGCGGACGAGGGCCTGCTTTGCTTTGCCCGACTGCACGACCAACCCCCAGGCGAGGGCGAGGGCACCGCAGCCAATCGCCTTGGCGATGTTTGCGACGAGTCTGGTGAGGAGAAACCCCGCCGCTCCGCCCTCGCGGACGCGCGCAATCACCCGCGACCGGGCCGAATCGAACGCGTGTCTTGCGTTGTACGGAAGGCTCGTGCGCGCTGCGGGAATCTGGTGTTCCACCCGGGCGGCGGGGGCGAACCACACTTCCAGGCCGGCCGCCCGCACGCGCCGGATCATTTCGCCATCACCGCCGTCAAAGAGATATTTTGCGCAACGATCAAGCGTCGGCTCGAAGAGCCCGAGCCGTGCAAACACCCACCTTGGAAACGCTAGATTCGCCCCCATTGGCTGGCGGGAAATGGGACCTGCCTCCTTCCGATATTTCAGTGGACGGTGCCAATGTGACACCCACCCTGGCACCCCATCGGGGAAGACCGGAATGACTTCTCCGCCGACGGCGCCGATGCGTCGCTGGGCATCGGATTCGATCGGGCTGGTCAAATTATTCAGCCAGTCGGTCGGCACGAGAATGTCATCGTCGGCAAACACGACGATCTCGCCGCGCGCTTCCGCAATGGCACGATTGCGGGCATGGTTGAGCCCTTGGGTGGGTTCCTGGATATAGCGGGGCGCGGTCGCGCCTCCGGCAAATTCCTCCACGACGGCGCGCGTTTCATCGGTCGAATTGTTGTCGACCACCAAGACCTCGAAGGCGGCCGGGGCGTAGTCCTGACGGGCGATGGTGGAAAGAATCTGACGTAAAAAATCCGCCCGATTGTAGGTCGGGATCGCGACGGTGATGCGGATGAGTGCGCTCATTTCGCAAACAGCTTGAAAGCCTGCCACACCCAGCCACTCGGGAGCCAGCCCAATGAAATTTCGGTGAAGCGCAGCGCGCGACGAAGCGCGGCCGGCCGCTCCTTGAACCGTTTGGCGTAGGCGCGGGCATTGCGACCCGTGAAAAATCGCGCGAGCCAGCGGCCGCTGTCCCGCGAGGCAATTTGTTCGCGCGCGATGCGGAGGCGCAGCAGATGCGTCTTGCGCAGCATTTCCGGCC
>JANMQT010000230.1:0-25906 GCA_031370675.1 Verrucomicrobiota bacterium | reverse complement strand
AGAAAAAGAGCCACCACCAAGGCCGCCGCGAGGCGCGTTACGCGTGGAAGAAATATCATGGGAGACGTTTCAGTTCGGTGAGTTTACGGGCGCTGACGAGGGCGATCCTTGCCGCGTTGACCAGCGTTCTGACAGGCGCCTACGTTCAACGCGAGCGTATAAGGGATAATCGGCCTTGGCCAGCGGATTCGTCACGCGCCGCTTCGACGGTTCAGATGATGAGGAAACGGAGAACCTTGGTTCCGCCGCGCAGAGGCGACGTCACAAAAACTACCAAGGGACAGGTTTTTTGTATGATCAAACTACAAGGGAAACTACCAAGGGACAGGTTTTTTGTATGATCATGATTCTAGCGTTGCCGAACGGAGGGCCTGAGTTTCTGCGTTTGCGAAACGCGCTGAACCCGGGCCGTGCTGGGAGCAGATAATTGGGAATGAGCGGAACTTCACGGCCGCGATCGCCTAGGCAGGGACCCGAGCCGGCCAAAAGGATATTAGAGGCGACACATCAGACCTCACAACTGCGCCCGAGGGACTGCGCCCACTCGCCCCGCTACGAGCGCACGATGCGGAAGCCATCCTGACCCACGACCCAGATGCGAAACTTTTGCGGGGTGCCGGCCGTGATCGTTTCGGTCGCCTTGTATTCGCCGAAGAAGTCGTTCCACAACCGGATTTTGTGTTCGCCGGGCGCCAGGTAGATCGTCAATGTTTCTGCGACGGCAAAGCGCGCGATGGCCCTGCCGTCGACCTGCACCTGGCATCCCATTGCGCCGCCCATAAAGCCGCCATCCCGCGTGATCGTAACGGGGATATTTCTGCCCGGCGCCGGCTGAAGCATCTCCGGCGCGGAAATGCGATTCAGGGGGATTGCCGACGCTCTTCCCGGCGGCGGCGGAGTTGTGGAACAGCCCGCAAGAAGCAATAACACGAAGGCGAGCCATCCAGCGAGGCGATTAGGCATGGGTACGGGGTGCGACGCTTCTAACTACATTCAGTCCGGTCGCAATTGACAAGACCATTCGCGAGCCCACGGGCCAGGCCGCGTCTCGGCGGGGTGACCAAATGCAAGTGTGCCGACCGACAAGTGTGCAGAGTGCAGGTCCCTATCCAAGCTTTGATTGACCACGAAGGACACAGAGGACACGAAGGTAAGGGTCGAAGAACAGACCGAACCCTGTATCCCACCGATGTCCCGATCCATCGGTTCACCGTGAGCCGATGGAGCGAACGCTCCGCATCTATTCCTGGCGCCTTTCTCCGTGTTCCTCGTGATCGCCGTGGTCTATCCAATCGCAGCTACGTTCGTGGTCTCTGCATTCTCTGAGTTTAATCCTGTTGCCTTCGTTGAGCAGGAGCAGACACGCGTGTGAGTCTCCGCCGTTCGCGTTGTCCCCTGCCCCCAGGAACGGTCGCGAGGCCTCCAGTCTCGACTCACCCTTTTCTTCCTGTCAGATCGCGCGCGACAATTCGATCGACGCGCCTCGCGCATAAAACGCAGATTGCGTCACCACACCGTGCATGACTTCCCGCTTCGTTCCAATGAGCGTCTCTCGTCGCCGCTTACCGCGTCGCTCCTTCGGTGGGTACGAGTCCGCGCCTGGCCGCTCTCGATTTTCTCAATTTGGGTTGTTATTTTCCTGGTTCCGCTGGCAAACCGCGTCCTGGCACAAGGCGATGCCACCAAACTGAAAATCGAAGCGTTGCTGGGTCTGTACGACATGGCGGTGATCTCCGAGCAGTGGCTCGGTCTGGATGCGGATGCCGGCTCCCTGCTTGAAGCGATCGCGTCCGACCCGCGGCAGCTCCCGTCGCGCCGCATGCGCGCCTTCGAGGGCATAGTTGCATTGCGGACCGCGAACTCGAATAACCTGCTGCTGCGGAGGTTACAAAGGAACGGGTCTTCTGTTGAGGTTACGAAGGGCAGGTCTTCTGTTGGATCTCGACAGGGAAACGACCGGCGCGCGATTGCGGTGAAAGCGATCGAGCCCGGGGGCGCCTAGAGGGAGATAGCGCCGGGAAACATCGCGGGGAAAAAGCGGCTGGTATGCGGCAATCCTTCGTGAACAATGGATCGGTTCCTTCCTCGAATTCCTCATCGATAGATTCACCACGTACCCCGAAGCCGTTCCGGGGACCAACTCCGCCCTCCGATGCATCGCCGATTCTTCCTCAAAGCCGTGACGACCACGCTTGCCGCCTCCGTGCTCCCGCTCCGCGCGGCGTCGGCTGCGGATGCCACCCCAAGCCCCGCGAATCCGAAGTCGATTGCTCCGCCTTTGGAGGCAATTCGGGCGCTCGCGTTCGACGTGCAAGGCACGTGCGCGGATTTCTACCAGCCGGTCCTCCGCGCGGGCCAGGCGATCAATCTGGCGAAGGGACTCGAGATCGACTGGGCCGCATTCTCCACCGAATGGCGGGACCTGTACCGCGCGGCGCTTGATGAGGTCATTGCCGGGAAACGTGCGTGGCTCCGCGTGGACCAGATTTATCGGGAAGCGCTCGATACCCTGGTTGAACGGCGGGGAATCGGAAACAAATTCACCGCCGCGGAGCGTGACCAGTTCACCACCGTTTGGACCAAACTAGATCCCTGGCCCGATACGGTGGAAGGGCTCACGCGGCTGCGGCGTCGCTACGTCACGACCACGCTCTCGAACGCGGGCATGGCGGCGCTTGTTTCGGTGGTCAAACACGGCGCGATGCCCTTCGACGCGGTGCTCGGCGCCGAGCTCGCGAAGAGCTACAAGCCGTCGCCGGCGGTTTACCAAGTGGCGGTCGACTATCTCGGGTATCCGGCCGACCAGATCCTGATGGTGGCCTGTCATAAATACGACTTGAAGGCGGCGAAGGCGTTCGGGATGCGAACGGCGTTCGTGGCCCGCCCGCTGGAATTCGGACCCAGCGGGAAACCGGACACTGCGCCCGAAGCTCAGTTTGATCTCAACGTGAAGAGCTTCGTCGAGCTGGCGGATTCGCTCGGCGCGTAAGGAAAACGAAGATTACAAAGGGAGTGCAAACGGACAGGTCCTTTGTCGTGACAAAAAGCTGCGTATGGGGACAGACGCTTTACGAGCAACAGAGCTCGTCCCCGACGTGTATTGCCGCGCCGCATCCGTCCGGCGGCGGCTGGCAGGCTCGTCTGAGCGGCGACCGAGCATCCTACGTCGACCATTGCCATGGCGCTTTGGTCGACCCGAGGGGTCATGACGTTCAGGACGGCGCAATGTTCTGATTCGTCCGAAAAAGATTATTCGGGTCGTACTTGCCCTTGATCTGGACGAGCCGGTCATAATTCGAGCCGTAGGCCGAGCGCACGCGATCGATTTCGTCGGCGGTGAGGAAATTCACGTAGACGCCGCCGCTGGCGAAGGGCGCGGAGGCGTTGAAATAATCGCGCGACCACGCGATGCAGCGCGCATCGTCGGCGGCGTCCTGCCAGCGACCGTGGACGTTCATGACGAATTGGGCGTCGCGGTGCGCATACGCCATCGCGTCGGGCGCGGGACGGGTGGTGGCTCCGCCAATCGCGCCGAAGAAGATTTCACACTCCGGCGACGGCAGCTTGCCGATGTATTCCACCACGGTGTCCAAAAGCTGGTCCGGGAGCGTCGTGAAGTTGTGCGACTTCCAATAATTGCGGGCGCCGGGAGTGAGCAGCGGATCGAAGGCCTGCTGCCAGGCGCAATACGGCTGGACGCCGACGTGCTCGCCCAGCGGTGTGCCAAATTTCCGCAACGGTTCGATCAGTCTCTCCCCCTCCTTTGGGTCGCCGGCATAGATGAGCGCGAGCACGATGACGCCCTGACCGTGCACACTCTCCGCCAGGAACGGCAGGGGCGGCGCCAGGCGAAGGACGGTCCAGACCGACAGCGCGTCCGGCGCCTTGGCCATGAATGCGCGGTATTGCTGCAGGACTGATTTCGCGCTCGCAATCGGGTAGACGATCAGGCCGCTCAGCACCCCCGGACCGACAGGATGGAGTCGAAACTCGAAGCGGGTCACCACGCCGAAATTTCCGCCGCCGCCGCGGAGCGCCCAAAAGAGATCGGGATGCTCGGTCGCACTCGCTCGCAGTGCGGCTCCCTCCGCGGTGACCACTTCGGCTGACTCGAGATTGTCGACCGTCATACCGAGCTTGCGACTGAGCCAGCCGAAGCCGCCGCCGAGCGTCAAGCCGGCGACGCCGGTGGTGGAGTTGATCCCGAGCGGAGTGGCGAGTCCGTGGACCTGCGTCGCCGCGTCCAAGTCCGCCAGGGTGGCGCCCGCTTCGACCGTGACCCGCCGCGACGCGGGATCGACGACGGCCGCTTTCATCTGCGAGAGATCAATGACGATCCCGTCGTCGCAGATCGCACTGCCGGCGATATTGTGCCCGCCGCTGCGGACGGCGAGCAGCAGCCCGTTGGTCTGGGCGAAATTCACTGCGCGGACCACATCCGCCGTTCTGGCGCAGCGGGCGATTACGGCCGGGCGCTTGTCGATCATCGCATTCCAAATCGTGCGCGCGCTGTCGTAGGCTGCGTCGCTTGGCAACAGGACTTCCCCGTGAAAGCCGGCTTTTAATTCGTCAATCTTCTGGGATGGCATGAGAGCCATAATTTCCTCCTTGGCTGATGGTGGTCGCTGGAACCTGACAGCCTAAACTGAGCGACCGGCCGGAAGAAATGTAAAACAGAAAAATACGGCGACTCCCCGTGGACGAGCGGTAGGCGTCCACAATCGCCTTGACCTGGGAATCCGTGATATCTACGGCTCTTTCATGAGCTTAAGCGCCAAGGCTGATCTCGAATTTGTCCAAGTGAAGGCGGTCGCACTGGCGGTCTCGAACGCGGAGCGGGCCAAGCGCTTTTATGGAGAAACGCTTGGCCTTCCAAACGAGACCGCTCGCGAGTCGGAAATGGCCTTTATGCTTGGCAATGTCATCCTGCTGCTCAAGCGGCAGGAGGATTGGTACGCGAAGCCGAGCGCAGAGTTGAACCCCCGCATTACCCTGGAGGTGAAGGATGCCTATGCGACGGAAAAAGCGTTGCGAGAGCGCGGGGTCGCCATTTCCGATCCGGTGGCCATCTACGGTGCCAATCGGATCGGCGCCTTCCTCGACAGCGAGGGGAACAAGCTTTGGTTTTGTTCCGACGCGGCGAGGAGCTGAAGGGATGAGTCTCGCAGGCTAAGCACAAAGGCACGGAGCGGGAGGCGGACCGAGGATTTGGACAGGTTGACAACCAAGAATCGGAAAACGGTATGAACAGACGTCAGATTTTCCCTTCGGTTTTCGACCTTCGCTTTCTTGACACATCACCTCTGCGCTTTGGTGGCCCATGATCGCGGGGTTTTCGGGAGACATTCTCCGCGCTAGCGTGTTTGCGTGGAACTGACTGATTACCTCCGCGGTGCGCGAAAGGCGCTGATCTTTACCGGCGCAGGAATCTCCACCGCGAGCGGTATCCCGGATTTCCGCGGTCCGCAGGGCGTGTGGAAACGGCGCCTGCCGGTCTACTACGACGACTTCATGTCGTCTGCGTCCGCGCGCCTCGCTCATTGGGATTACAAGCTTGAAGGCTGGGAATCCTTTCGGGACGCGCGTCCCAACGCCGTCCACGAAGCCATCGTGAAGCTGGAACGGGCCGACAGGCTGCTGATGTTGATCACCCAGAATATCGACGGCTTGCACGCGCTCGCGGGCACCAGCATGGAGCGACTCGTGGAAATTCACGGCACGAATACCAAGGTCGAGTGCCAAAGCTGCCATTGGCGCGACGATCCGCAGCCGCACTTCGAGTTCTTTCGGAAAAATCGCACCCCGCCGTTGTGTCGCTGCGGCGGATTTCTGAAACCGGCGACAATCAGTTTCGGCCAGAACTTGGATCCACGCGAGTTGAAGCGCGCCGAGGCGGCCGCGATGGTCGCGGATCTGGTGATTTCATTGGGTTCGACGCTCTCCGTTTACCCGGCCGCCTCGTTCCCGCTGCGCGCGGCGCGGCGCGGCATGCCCTACGTCATCATCAATCAGGGCGAGACGGATCAAGATGACGATCCGGCGGTTACGCTCCGCCTCGAAGGCGAGGTCACCGCAATTTTTCCGCCTGCGGTTGACGATTCGCTTTCATAGTCGTTCGCGACGCATCATTTGGGCAGGCGTGGAATGGTGACGGGGACTTCTCCCGGCAGGCGGACATTTCCATGGAACAGTTGCCGGCCAAGTCTTGAGGACCGCCTTGCCCCCACATGACTCCCAATATTTCTGCTCCTTCTTCCCCTTCGGTTGCGGCAGATGGGATCGATCGAATGAAATCGCCGTGGCTGAGATGGTTCGCGCATCGAGGCTGGCGGCCATTTCCTTTTCAGCGGGAGGCGTGGGCCGCCTCGCTGGCGGGTGAAAGTGGGCTGGTGCATGCCCCCACGGGTCTGGGAAAAACGCATGCGGTGTGGGGTGGCCCCGTGCTGGAATGGTTAAGGCAAAATCCCGATCGCGCGAGGTGGCCGAAACAATCGGAACCATTGCGCGTGCTGTGGCTCACGCCCTTGCGCGCGCTCGCCAGCGATACCGTGGAAGCCCTGCGCTCGCCCGTGACGGATTTGGGAATGCCGTGGACGGTTGAGCTTAGGACGGGAGATACTTCCTCCGCCGCCCGGCAAAGGCAGAGGCTTCGTTTTCCCACGGCGCTCGTGACGACGCCGGAAAGCCTTTCGCTGTTGCTTTCGCACGCCGACACGCGGGAACGTTTCGGCGCGCTCCGGTGCGTGATTGTCGATGAGTGGCATGAACTGCTGGGCTCCAAGAGGGGCGTCCAGACGGAACTGTGCCTTGCCCGATTGCGGCACTGGAATCCAGCGCTGCGCGTCTGGGGTCTGTCCGCGACGCTGGGGAATTTGGATCAGGCGCTCCACGTCCTGCTTGGGGCTGCCGCGGAGCCCGGCAAATCGCGATTAATCTCCGCGCCCGTCCGCAAGAAGTTCCGTTTGCAGACGCTGCTCCCCCGCGACGTGGAACGGTTCCCGTGGGCGGGCCATATTGGCTTGAGCCTGCTTCCCGAAGTGATTCGCCACATTGAAAAGTGCCAGACAACGCTGCTCTTCGTGAATACGCGATCGCAGGTCGAAATTTGGTTTCAGGCCTTGCAAGCGGCGCGGCCGAATTGGGGCGATCTTCTCGCCCTGCACCACGGCTCGGTGGGTTCCGAGCAGCGGCGCTCCGTGGAGGCGAGGTTGAGCGCGGGTACGGTGAAATGCGTGGTTTGCACTGGCAGTCTGGACCTCGGCGTCGACTTCTCGCCCGTTGAGCAGGTCATCCAAGTCGGCGGTCCCAAAGGCGTCGCCCGGATGTTGCAGCGCGCGGGGCGCAGCGGGCACCAGCCGGGGGCGATGAGCCGCATCCTTTGCGTCCCCGCGCATGCGTTGGAACTGGTCGAATTTGCGGCGGTTCGCGACGCCATCAGCCGCGGAGAGGTGGAGGCACGCGAGCCCCTGGATCGCCCGCTGGACTTGCTCGTCCAGCACGTGGTCACGCTTGCCATCGGCGGTGGTTTCGAGGGCGAAGCAGCCTATGCGGAAATTTCCTCCACCCATGCTTTCCGCCACCTCAGTCGCGCCGACTGGAACTGGGTGCTTGATTTCGTGGCGCGCGGCGGACAGAGCTTGCGAGCTTACCCCCAATTTCATCGCGTCCGGCAGCAGGGTGATTTCTTCGACGTGGATCAACCCGAGCTTGTGCGGTTTCATCGCATGTCGATCGGTACGATTACGAGCGACGCGATGATGTCGGTGAAACTTTTACGGGGCGGATTTCTCGGCAGTATTGAAGAATCGTTCATTGCGCGACTGAAATCCGGAGATGGCTTTTCGTTCGCCGGACTTCGGCTCGAGTTCCTGCGCACCCGCGACATGACGGCCATCGTGCGGAAGGCGACGAAGTCCGCGCGCCTCGTGCCGCAGTGGATGGGTGGATACATGCCGCTTTCGACTCAACTGGCGCGCGCCGTGCGGCTCAGGCTTGCCCAGGCGAAACGAGGGGAATTTTCCTCCCCGGAAATGCGGGCGGCGGAACCGGTGCTCAGAATTCAGTCCAAGTGGTCGTTGATTCCCGATCCCGACCAACTCCTCGTGGAGTGGACCGAAACGCGCGATGGCGTTTTCTATTTCGTTTACCCCTTTGCGGGCCGGCTGGCGCACGAAGGCCTCGCCACGCTCATCGCGCACCGCCTGGGGAAGCTCTCGCCGCGAACCTTCGCGCTCACGATGAATGACTATGGTTTCGCATTGGCGACGCCCGTGGCCCTGGACCTCGACGAGGCGGCCTGGAGCCGGGTGTTTTCGCCGAATCATTTGGTGGAGGAGATTCTCGATTGCTTGAATTCGACGGAATTGGCGCGTCGCAAATTTCGTGAAATTGCGCGCATTGCCGGCCTGGTTTTTCAAGGGTATCCGGGCAGCGCGAAATCGACCCGACAGGTTCAGGCATCGAGTGGACTGTTCTACGATGTCTTTACAAAATATGAACCCACCAACCGCCTTCTTGAACAAGCGCGCCGCGAGGTCATCGAACGGCAGCTGGAAATTCGCCGCCTGCGCGAGACCCTGACCCAGGCGCAGACGATGAACCTGATGCTGCGTCGGACAGAGCGACTCACTCCGCTCTCTTTTCCGTTGTGGGCGATGTGGGTACAAGGCCAGGTGAGCACGGAGGCATGGAGCGATCGGGTCCGCCGAATGAGCGAGCAACTGGAAGCCGCCGTGCGCCAGGAATGAGTCCCGGAAGCCTGACGATCGAATGGGGCGGAGAGTCGCTCGTGCTTCTGCGCGAGCGTGCACTGTGGTGGGCGCGCGGCGAGACCCTGCTGATGGCCGATCCGCATTTTGGGAAAGCGGCGGCGTTTCGCTTGGCCGGGATTCCGGTGCCCGAAACCACACACGATGACGACCTCGAACGCTTGTCGAGGATCCTCACGACGACCGCTGCCCGAAAACTGGTAATCCTGGGAGATTTTTTCCACGGAAAGACGGGTCGAACCGAGCGGACGCTGACGGCCTTGTCCGCCTGGAGAGCGGCTCGACCCGACTTGGAAGTTATCCTGGTGCTTGGAAATCACGACCGCCGGGCTGGCCCCGTGCCCGCTGAGTGGCAATTCGATTCGGTTAGTGGACCATGGGACTTGGGCCCTTTCCAGTGTCGTCACGAACCCCAAGGGAATGCGGACGCGTTTGTCCTGGCCGGTCATGTGCACCCTTCGGTCCGCTTACCCGAACGGATTGGCACAGGCCTGCGCGGGCCATGCTTTTACATGGCCGAACGGGTCGCGGTCCTGCCCGCGTTTGGCTCCTTCACGGGCACCCAGAACGTGCGCGCCTGCGGACACGAGAGAATCTTTCTCGTCGGACCCGAAGGCGTGATCGAAGTTCCCCACACGCGCTCGCGCAAGGGGCAGCAAACCGTGGATGAAGCGCGCGGGTAATTCGCGATCGGGAGTCGAGCCTCGAACGCGAACTTCGAGATGAGTCAGACGAGAAATCCAAGCACGCAGGGAAACAATCGAGAGCTGTCAGACGAATTAGCAGAGGTCGAAAGTACAAAGGGGCAGGTCCTTTGTGACATGTCGGCCGAAGGCAAAGTCCGCACCGTCACCGCCAGACGGAATCGAAGCGCACGGAAACAAGGTGGAGTGGTCGGCCGTTCACGAGAAACCATCGTCCGAACTCTCCCCCGCGATTTTTCAGCGGGTGCACGTCATTCCGCTCGCTCCTAAACGAGACGGCATGACGCGGCGTTTTGGTTGGCGCATGGACAGGGTTCCACCGATTTGCAGCGCCTTACGAAGCAATCGGGTTGAGCGTCACGATCCGTGAGGCGCCGGCCGCTTCGCACCGGTCATTCTCAGGAGCCAGCGCACGAGGGCGGGTGCCACGCGATAATTCCAGCCGTAGAACCGGAGCATGAAGGGATGCACCAACTCACGCCGGGGATGCTCGGCCAGCCGCGCAATCACGCGACCGCACTCATCCGTGGACAAGGTCCGGATCGTCTGCGCAATCCGCGGCATCTTCGCCAGCGCACCAGGGTTGTGTTCGAAGTACGGACTGTCCACCCGGCCGAAAATGAGGTTACAACTTCGCACTCCCGTGCCGGCCAGATCCTGGCACAATGCTTCGTGCAGGCCACGCAGGGCCCAGCGGGCCGCCGCGTAGCCGACGGACGAAGGCCACGGGAAGATCGAAGCGGGCGAATTGACGTGGATAATGACGCCGCTGCGTCGGGCGAGCATGTCCGGCATGAAGGCGTGGGTTACCTGGAAGGCGGACAGATATGGCGCCTGCATCATGAGCAGTGCCTCGGCCGGGGAGGTGTCTTCGATGTACTTCCATTGTCCCACCCCCGCGGAATTGACGATGACATCCGGGGCGCCGTAGAGGCGGCGAACCCGCTCGGCAAGGGCCAGAACCTGATCGCCTGATGAAGCGTCACAGACTTCGACCGCGGCGCCTCCGGCGATTTTCGTCGCCACTTGCTCGAGCTGCGCGCGCCCGCGCGCCACCAGGATGACGCGATAGCCCGCGGCGGAGAGGTGTCGGGCGGCATCCGCACCGATGCCGCTGGATGCTCCGGTGATCAGCGCAGTCTTATTCACACGCTTCAAAGATGCAAAGGCGGAACGGCCCATTTCGAGCTCGGGATGCGACGACCGAGTTGGACCGCGATCCACGCCATGGGAAGGTAGGCGATCACCAGATCTAGGAGGAGGTACCAAAACGGCGCGGGGATCAGAAAGCAGGCCGCAATGCCGCCCGCCAGGGTGACTACGCCAATGACATAAGCAAAAGCGGACCGGTGGCTGCCTGCAATCAGGTAGGCAGCCAACGCCCCCACCAGCGTTCCTCCCGCGTGCGCCAGAAATGGAAACACAAAATGCTTCGGCCCCAGCAAAGGCATGGAAGCAGCGAGACTCTTCGCGTTGGTCACGTCCACTCCCGCCGGCGGCGTGATCACATGCGGGCCCAAGGTGATGAGTGCCATGTTGAGCATCCCGCCCACGAACAGGCCGATGATGACCGCAAGGATGTTTCGGAGAATTGTGTTCATAGGGATGAAGTGAATCCGCCCAAACTGAGCGGTCCGTGGAAAGAAATGTAAAGCGCGAAGCGAGGGTTACCGTGGCCGGCGGCAGTTGGGCCGGTCCAGCTCTTCGGGAGCGGCGATGACTCAGGTCGGCGCGGGCTAGACTACAAAGGGACAGACTACAAAGGGACAGGTCTTTTGTAACGCAACAAAGGGACAGGTCTTTTGTAACGCACCGTAACGGGTCTTTTGTAACGCACCTGCGGCGTTTAGCGCGACCTCGCCAAACGCAATCTGAACGGCGACCCGTGCGATGTTTTCGCGTCCTCCTCGCCAGCCGTCATCGAAGAGGACCTGATGAACAAGAAGATCGCCGGCTGGGAACAGGGAGCCGCCAGCTCGTACGTGGTGTTTTCGGCCAACGAACTGGTCATCATCACTGCCAACGGCAATCCGCTCGGCCTTTGCCAGGTGCGCGATCTGGCCAGGCCGCAGTTAAAGTTCGTGCGGGTCACCGGCGAAAAAGTTCTCGCGATCGGTGGTACGATCGAATTCAGCAAACTCGCCACCGCACAGGAAGGCACGTCTGACCTCGGACTGAAAATCCTGGACAAGTGGCCCGCCGATCCGGTCCGGTCGAACGGCGTGGCCGCCGTCAAGGAAGGTCGGGCCGACGCGTGGCTCGTCTATTATTCGGCGGCCATCGCGGCTCGCAACGATGCAGCGATTATGCGCTTCCCCGAAAGCGTGAACCTCAGCGAAACAATCCGGAATGCGGCAACGGTCCCGGCGACCACGCGCCACGCGAGCAAGGCGACCGCCTTTGTTGCCTTTCTGCTCACGCCCGAGGCGCAACCAATCCTTCAGGGGGCCGGCCAGCCTCCGGTGGTGTCGGCGCTTCGCAAGGGCGCCGTACCCGCCGAGATGCAAAACACGGCAAAATAGGCGCTGCGGAAATCGCCGGCACCTCGGGCGAACGGCCGGACGTCAGTTGGTCTTGGCTTCGCGCTTCGACGCGTGATAACCGGCGCTTAATGCGTCGGCTTCAGACATATATTTTCCGTGCTTTGTCTTGCCATACCATTTGCTGCTGGCCGGATGGAAAACCTTGGTGGAAGTATTCACCCACACCATGCCGGGCCCGGGCGCCTGAGCGGCGGGCTTGGCCATCGGCTGGGCCTTTGGCATCGCGACGGGCGCGGGGGTGGCGGCTTGTGAAGGAGTTACGACGGGTGTCGTCATGACCGGCGCTTTTTTTACCGGCATCGGCGGCGCGGCGGCGGCCGGGATCGGGGGCGGGGGATTGCCGGTGGTGACCATCGGCGAAAGGGACTTGATGGCCTTGGCTGACACCCCGGCTTTGGAAAGTTCCGCCACTGATGCGTACGGGCGGTTCGCCACAATCTTCTTCGCCGTGGCGGCGCCAATGCCCGGGACTTTCTCCAAGTCTGCCTCCGAGGCGGAATTGAGATCGACCGGGGCGGCCGGTGCGACCTTGCCCGACGCCTTTTTGGCCTCCGGCGCCTTGGCGGGCGCGGATGCGGCGCGAACCACTTGTGGCGAGAGCGCCATTAGTCCAGCGAGAACCAATCCTGTAAAGTAGTGAGATGCGGTATTCATGTGCAGATTCTGTCGTTTGGGGGTTTGCGGGGCTGGCGAAAAATTGTGAATTGGAAAAAGTGCAGGCGGGCAAACGGGTCCGGAACGGAGGGTGATCCCGCATATGAACCTGCACGGGCCACAACCTGGAATCGAAGCCCGCGTCCGACCAGCCTGCTTTTATTTGGCTGACGACCGAGGCACCGGAAAAGCCGCGTTCCTCGATGATGCTTTTCCACCACAAACTTCTAAAATACGTCGCCGGGAAGGCCGCGCCTTCGCACTCGGTGGAAAACCAAAAAAAAACACCAACGGACAAAAGACTACAAAGGGACAGGTCCTTTGTAACGTCTTAGAAATGTCATCCACCTCGGCGGCGTCAACGATTTGGTGATTTTTCTCGCCTCAAGGCGCGGCGTCGACCGATGCATCGGGGCCGGCGGCGAGGAGCTGGGCGAGCAGATTCCTCATGTCAGTCAGTTCCTGTCGGGTCGACTTCAGATTGCTTTCGATCGCCTCGTGCTCCGCCTTCTGCCGGCCGACGGGCATCTGGCGAAGCTGCTCCAGTTTCGCTTCGCCGACCTCAAACCGGTGAATGCGCCTCTCAAGCTCGGGCGCGGTAATCGCGATCATGGCTGGGAACATCCAAGCGATTTGCCCGGGCGCAAGCGCGAGGAAATGCGCCGCAGAAAACACCACGAACGCCAGGGGTTCTGGACAGAACTTGCAGAATTCCGCGTTCGAGTTCAGGGCTTTGGCTCGAGATCGTTGTTCAGGCGGAGGAAATCCAAACCGCGCTGGCCAATGAACCACTGCTGCAGGCCTTCGTGATGATGTATGAGCGCCTCCTGATCGAGGGCAGCGCAATTCGCGAGGGCGTCTTCCAGGGATATCGACAGCGACTCCGCGATCTGCTCCACCTCCAGGCCGTATTCGATTCGGGAAAGAATCTTCAGGATTTCGATCATGACCGGCACGCTGGTGCGATCTTGCGGTTTCGCCGGGTCGGGTCGGGTCGCCCCCGGTTGGACCGGTTCGCCTTTTGCCGCCGCGGAGTTGGCGGAGGATTCGGCGGGCGCGAGATCAAGAGATGGCTTCTCCGTTTGCGACGCCCCCGATTCCTTCGTCCGGACGACCAATTTTTCAAACCAGCCGAGCATGGCGTGAAATATACCATCCTCCGGCGTGAAAGCGTCAAGGGAACACGCAGCGACATGTCCAGGGTCGAGCGACAAAGGCCAGAGAAAGGGAACCACGAATGCTTCACATATGAACACGAAGCAGGAATCGAGGGTCGAGGGTCCGCCACGGAGTCGATAGACGATGGGCTACAGCCAGCAGGAGACGGCACCGGGGGGCGCGACGGCTACGGCCATCACGCGATGGCAAGCACCAACGCCAGCCGGCCAGACTCGCCCAACAGGACTCGGGCCGACCCTTCATGACCATTGCGCTCGATTACAGCTGGGTACCTAACCGCGCGGCAGTTCGCCGGTACGGGCATGACCGGAAGATTTTTCGGCAAACAGCGCACGCTTTGGGAGATAGTCATTGAAGCGCCTGTATGCACGACTTGAGCGACCAGCATCACGAACAGTTCCTCCGCCTCTTTGCGGAATCGGAAGCGGCGTTGCGGACGTTTGTGCGGTCGCTGCTGCCTTTGCGGGGCGATGCGGCGGAGACGATGCAGGACGTGGCGGTGGTGCTTTGGCAGAAGTTCGCGGAGTTCGATGCCACGAGGGATTTTCGGCGGTGGGCTTTCGGAGTGGCCCGGGTCGAGGCGCTGAAATTTCGGCGCGACAAGCTGCGCGACCGGCATGTGTTCGATGACCAGCTGGTGGACAAGATCGCCGAGGCGGCGGCCGCGGCGGGATCGCGGCATGAAGCACAACGCGAGGCGTTGGAGGCGTGTTTGCAAAAGCTGCCCGGATCGCAGCGCGCCCTGGTGCTCGCAGCCTATGCCAAGGGCACCAGGATGGATGAACTCGCCGCGCAACGGGGGCAGACGGCGATGTCCCTTTACAAACTGCTGCAGCGCATTCGGCAAGCTTTGCTCGAGTGCGTGCAGCGCACCATCGCGCAGGAGGAACTGACATGAAAAACCACTGGCACGAACAAATTCAGCGCCACCTGAATGGACAATCGAGCGCGGAAGAAGCCGCCGCAATGCACCAGGCCCTAAGCGACGACGCGGAGCTGCGCGCCTTGTATGTCGATTACGCGAACCTCGACGTGGCGCTCGGCGCCGCAGCCGACAAGACGATCTTCGGCGGGGACGAACTCGACAGGACCGTGAATTTTCCACCCGCCCGCTCCTGGAGGTCGCCGCAATCCTGGCGGTGGCTCGCCGCCGCGGCGGCCTGTGCGACCGCGATCGCCTTCTTCGTGCTTTCCAAACCCCGGCACTCCGCGCCCGCACGTCCGGACATCGCCGCCACCATCGCCTCGACCCAAAGCGCGATTGCGCGGCTGTCGGTTGAGCCGGTGTCTTCGCTTCCCTGGTGGACATCGCCGACGGCGTCCCTGCTCAATCCGCCGGTCCTGCGGCAATGGCGTCAAGCCGAGCCGGTGCCCAAACCTCAAACCCCGACCCCACAACCATCATGAAACGTCCCATCACGATCATCGCCCTGCTCATCATGACCTGTCACCTGGATGCGGCGGACGCCCCCTCCGTCCCAGCGGATCCGCTGGCTGGCGCCTTTATCCCACCGGAAGCCGTGCTGCTGACCCGCGACCAGACCGGCCTGACGCCGGAACAACAGGCGGCCTTTCGCGCTCGCGTGGAAAAGACGCAGGCGCGCTCAGGCGAACTCACGCAGCAGCTCAGCCGCGAGACCGCCGCCCTCGCGACGCTGGCCCGGCAGGACCGCGTGGAAGAAAAGGCACTGATCGCGCAACTGGATCGGGTGTTGGATGCGGAGCGCGAAATGAAGCACCTGCACCTCGGTTTGCTGGTCTGGATCAGGAATTTCCTGACAGCGGAACAACTCGCCAAGCTGAGGGTGCTAACAAAGGATGGCGGCGCCGGTCTCGTTGAGGCGACGCGCAGCCGGCTCACCGGCAAAGTCGAGCGCGTGCAGCAGGGTGCGCAAAAAATGGCGGCGAGCGGGCGCGAACCCTCGGCGATCATCAAGGCCATGGAAGAAAAGGTCAAACCACTGCTGGAATCGGGCAAGCCGCTTGAAGCAGAGGTTGAAATCGATCGCATCCTCGAAATACTCAAGGCGGACGGAAAGTGACAATGTCTGCGCCTCAGCACGTAAGTTCTTGCGTCCCGGTGGAGACGGTCCGACTTATCAAGTCGTCCCCGCTCGCGCGGCTGGTCTCGCCAACAGACCGCCATTCCATTCATGCTACGCAAGCTCACCGTGATCGTTTCGGCCGACGTGGTCGGCTACAGCGCCCTGATGGAGCGAGACGAGGCCGACACGCTGAATCAATTGAAGGCCAATCGGTCCGAGATATTTGAACCGCGAGTCGCCGCGCACGGTGGTCGCGTCTTCAAACTGATGGGCGATGGCGCATTGGTGGAGTTCGCGAGCGTGGTCTCCGCGATTCAGTGCGCGCAGGAAATCCAGGCGGCCACGGAGGCTGCGCCAGATTCACCCGGGACCGGGCGCATTCGCTATCGCATCGGTATCAATCTCGGCGAGGTCATGATGGAAGGCAACGACATCTACGGCGACGGGGTCAATGTCGCGGCGCGTCTGCAGTCGCTCGCATCACCCGGCGGAGTGGCGGTTTCCCGCCTCGTCCGCGATCAGGCCAGCGGCAAGATCTCGGTCGACTTCGATGATCTGGGCGAACACACGGTGAAGAATATCGAACGTCCCGTTCACGTCTTCGCCCTGCGGCCGGCGACGACGGCCGCGGCGCCGCCGCTCGCCGGCGCTCCGCGCAGCCCGGGCCCGTCGATCTGCGTGCTGCCCTTTGCCAACATGAGCGGAGATCCGGAACAGGAATATTTCAGCGACGGCATCACGGAGGACATCATCACCGACTTGAGCAAGATTTCGGCGCTTTCCGTGATCTCGCGCAATACCGCGTTCACGTTCAAGTCAAAGCGCATCGAAATCGGGCAAGTGGCGCGGCAGTTGAAGGTCAGCCACGTGCTCGAAGGCAGCGTGCGGAAATCGGGAAATCGAGTCCGCATCACGGCGCAGCTCATCGAGGGCGCGACAGACAGCCACATCTGGGCCGAACGTTACGATCGCGATTTGAACGACATCTTTGCGCTGCAGGATGAAATTTCCGAGGCTGTGGTCAAGGCGCTGAAGTTGAAACTCCTGCCCACGGAGAAGATCGCAATTGAGCAGCGCTCCACCACCAATCCCGAGGCGTACAAGTATTACCTCATGGCGCGGAAGTACAACACGACGGGAAACGCGCGCCACCGCCCGATCAGCATCCGGCTCTGCGAGCGCGCGATTGAAATTGATCCCACCTACGCCCGCGCATGGGCGCTGCTGGCCATCTGCAAATCAAACGACGTGCTTCAAGCGTCCGGGACGGGCGACACGGGTTGGTCGGCGGCGGAACGGGCCCTGGCACTGGAACCCAATCTCGCGGAGGCGCACGCGGCCAAAGGCAGAATTCTGACCGATGAAGGGCGGTTGGACGAGGCGCTCGCGGAACATCTCATCGCGTTGCAACTCGATGCCGACAACTACGAGGTCAATGCCGCCGCTGCCCGTTGCTTCCTTGCCCTGAGGCGCTACGACGATGCAATCGCTTGCCTCGAGCACGCCGCC
Organism: Verrucomicrobiota bacterium; assembly: GCA_031370675.1. Classification (GTDB taxonomy): domain Bacteria; phylum Verrucomicrobiota; class Verrucomicrobiia; order Chthoniobacterales; family SZAS-18; genus SZAS-18. The sequence goes on along the minus strand of JANMQT010000230.1, from coordinate 8,504 downwards.
GCGGCGAACGAGGCGGATTTTTGGGCCCTGGGGATCAGCGTCCACCTCCACGAATCTTTGGGCGATACTGAAGGGGCGAAATCCGCGGCACGGCGCGCCCTCGAACGAGTAGAAAAGATCATCGTCTCCGAACCGGATCATGGCATGGCCATGGGTTTCGGAGTGGTCGCCCTGACGGCCCTTGGTGAGGTCGACCGAGCCAAGGAATGGATTGACCGCGCCCTTCTCCTTGATCCCCACAATTTCAATCTCCGCTACAACGTCGCCTGTTCGCTCGTGAGCTTGCGACAATATGACGACGCTCTGGACCTGATGGAACGTGTCATTGAGAACGCCAACGCGGAATCGTTACGTTGGATTGAGACTGACCCCGACTTCGATCCGATTCGCGAACTCCCGCGCTATCAGTCGATGATTTCAAATGCCAGGGCGCGCCTGGGGCTGACCAATTAACAGATTGGAGCACACCCCGGTCGCCCGGGGGCCGACGAGGTGACGGGATTGCGCGGCGTAAAACCTTGCGCGGCGGGCGTGCCGGTCACAGCATTTGATCGCCATGCAACGCAAGCTCACCGTGATCGTTTCGGCCGACGTGGTCGGCTACAGCGCGCTGATGGAGCGGGACGAGGCCGGGACGATGAATCGATTGAAGGACAACCGGACCCGCATTTTTGATCCGCGGGTCGCCGCGCACGGTGGTCGCATCTTCAAGCTGATGGGCGATGGCGCGCTGATGGAATTTGCCAGCGTCGTCTCCGCCATCCAATGCGCGCAGGAGATTCAGGCGGCCACCGAAGCCGCGCCCGATCCCGACGGAGCCGGGCGCATTCGCTACCGCATCGGAATCAACCTCGGCGAAGTCATGATGGAAGGCGACGACATCTACGGCGACGGCGTCAACGTCGCCGCGCGGTTGCAGTCACTGGCCGCACCCGGCGGGATCGCCACATCGCGCGTCGTGCGCGATCAGGTCGCGGGCAAGGTGGCAGTCGACTTTGAAGATCTCGGCGAGCACTCGGTAAAGAACATCGAGCGGCCCGTCCACGTGTTTGCGCTACGCGTGGCAACCGCTTCGCCGACAAGCGCGCCTGCACCCGCGTCCGCCGTGCCGTCCCGGCAACAGGGCCCGTCGATTTGCGTGCTGCCCTTCGCCAACATGAGCGGAGACCCGGAGCAGGAATATTTTAGCGACGGCATCACCGAGGACATCATCACCGATCTGAGCAAGATCTCCGCGCTCTCGGTCGTTTCGCGCAACACCTCGTTCAGCTTCAAGGCAAAGCACGTCGATCTCGGGCAGGTGGTGCGCCAGTTGAAGGTCACGCACGTGCTTGAGGGCAGCGTGCGCAAGGCGGGCAACCGGGTGCGCGTCACGGCGCAGTTGATCGAGGGGGCGACAGACAGCCACGTCTGGGCGGAGCATTACGACCGTGACTTGAACGACATCTTCGCGCTGCAGGACGAAATCTCGGAGGCGGTGGTCAAGGCGCTGAAGCTGAAATTATTGCCCAATGAGAAAATCGCGATTGAGCAGCGTTCGACCACAAATCCGGAAGCGTACAAGTTCTACTTGATGGCGCGAAAGTACAACACCACGGGAAACTCGCGTCACCGCCCGATCAGCATCCGGCTGTGCGAAAAAGCCGTCGCGATCGATCCCGCCTACGCCCGCGCCTGGGCCTTGCTGGCAATCTGCAAGTCCAACAACGTCGTCCTCGCCGCCGGCACCGGCGACACGGGGTGGTCGGCCGCCGAGCGCGCGCTGACCCTGGAGCCGAACCTGGCCGAGGCACACGCCGCCAAAGGGCGCATCCTCGGTGACGATGGACGCCTCGAGGAATCACTCGCCGAACACCGAATCGCCTTGCGGCTTGACCCCGAGAATTATGAAGTGAATGCCGCGGCGACCCGGTGCTTCATCGCGCTGCGACTTCACGACGAAGCCATTCAATGCCTGGAGCGGGCGGCCCAGGCCATCGAGACCGATTTCTGGTCCCTGGGCATGAGCATTCAATGCTATGAGGCCGTCGGCGATCTGGCGGGCGCAACCGCGGCGGCGCGACGCTGCCTCGCCCGCGTGGAGAAGGTCGTCGCCGCCGAGCCGGATCACGGTGTGGCGCTCGGTTTCGGCGTTACCGCGCTCGCGACGCTGGGTGAGCGGGAACGCGCCAGGGAATGGGCGGAGCGCGCGCTGTTGCTCGATCCCGACAACCGAAATCTGCGCTACAACATGGCGTGCGGGATGGTTTCGCTGGGGGACATGGACACGGCCATCGAATTGCTCGAATCCGTCGTTGCCACCGCGCCTCTGCAGGGGCTCCGCTGGTTTGAAACGGACAACTCGCTCGATCCGATTCGCGACGATCCGCGCTACCAAGCCCTCGTCGCAGCCGCCAGGAAACGCGTTGGCGAGGGCTGAGCGCTCCCGGCTTCAGGCCGCGCCATCGTACGCGTATTTGATCCAGCCCAGCAACGCCGCGTCCACTTCGCCCGCACTCTCCAGCTTGACCTTGAAATCGCACATACCCTTGGGGGGCATCGCGACCAACCGGCTGGTCGCCGCGACACCCTTAAGATTCAACCCGACCTCGACGCGCGTATTGGTGGCCGGTCCAACCATGGCGAATTGTTTTTTCCGGCGCAGGCTCAGATACGTCTTTTTCGGCGCGATCTCGAAGGGGCCGAACTTCGAGATCTTCGTCATGAGCAGATCGTGAATGGGCCGGAGCGCGGCCTTGGCTCCGCTGTAATAACCGGCGACGATTTCATCGATCTGCGGCGCTGCCCCACCCGCGTTGGCAGGTTGTCGCGACTTCAGGAAGTGGTGTGCCATGGCATTGGCATCGCCGTGGCCCATGGCCAGATCGCGCTTGAGCAGATCGCGAATCTCGCCGTGCCGGGTCAGGCCGCTCGCGCGGATCAGCTTCCCGAGTTGATCGAGGGTCTTTCCGCTGCGCGCTTGTAGATTCGCCAGGTGCGAGGCGACCGCCTTGTCGAGTTCATTCATGATCTTGATTTGGTCTAAGTAGGATCACCGTGAAACTACAAAGGGCGAAACGACAAAGAAACGACAAAGGGGCGGCCGTCGGTAAGTAGCAGCGCAGGGATTGCCACCGCCTCCGGTGTCTCTCGCGGCGAAAATGCCGTGCGTGGGCCGGAGTGGCTGGTAGCATGGGCGACTGACGCCTTATGAAGAGCACCTGGCGCAGCCACCTGATTATTTGACTGGTGCTCGGGCTTCTCGCGATTCCCATCTATCTCATTGACCGGGCCGTCGGGGGGACTGGCGGTGGGAGCAACTGGATCACCCTGAGTTTTCGGGGACTGATCAGCGGCGCCTACGGCGCGTGGTGCACTGCCCAGGTCATCCTGAGCACTGTTGGCATCCGGGTGTTTCCGCGAGCAAGCGCGACGCGCATCCACCTTTGCAGCGTGATCCCTTCCGCTCTCCTGCTCGTCGCGGGGACGTTCGCTTACGTAAAACTGGACGATCGGGCTCAAGCCAGTCAAGGCCGCGCACAGCAGCAGATACGCCAGCCTCTGGCCAGGGTGATTGAATTGAAAGAGTGGTGGTATTCCCCCGATGACATCCATCCCACCGAAATCCGCGTGAATGTGCTCGTCCACGCGTCGGGCCGATTTGCGGGCAATGTGCACGGCCAGACTTCGGATGCCGCCGGGTCCTCGCGACCCGTGTTCCAATCAGTCAACGATCCGTCAAGCCAGCGGCCGGTTCGAAAGGATGAGGCTTTCACCGTCGTCTTTCCGCTCGAATTTCTGCAACCCGAGCACGCCACTGACGTTCGCATCACCTTGTACTTGTTTGAACCCAAGGTGGATCGGGCCGTCCGCGATATTTCGAAGGTGTTTATGCACTCGCCGGGCCGGGAAGACGACGGTCAGTACTTCTACGGTCCACTCCCGCCGCCGACCCGGAAGTGAGTCGACCATCGGGGGGGATGACCTGACCCCTTTCACGCGAAGCGGGGACAAATTGTCCAAAACCACATCCGGAGGACGGACAGAACAAACAGACGGATTTCGCACGGGGGAGACAGAGAATTCGAGGTCAGGATTTCTAGTTTGTAAGTGGTGTCCCCAACCTGCAAAGATTTCCGGCATGAAACCCCTCCTCCGTTGGCTGGCGACAACCATCACGACCTTGCTGCTGGTGAGCGCCTGCCGGGACGCCGCCGTCCCGGCGCCACCTGAAGCATCGCAACGGGAGAGTCTGGTGGGCGCGTGGAGATCCCAAGTGCGCTTTCAAGGCGGGGCGCTGGCGGACCTGAAGGATCTTGAGTTCATGTACGTGTTCAACGCCGGGGGCACGATGACGGAATCGTCCAACTACGACGCCGCACCGCCGTCCGCTCCCGCGTACGGGACGTGGAGAAAGACGGGCGCCCGGCAATTCGAGGCCAAATACCTCTTTTACCTGACGAAGACGCCGGCCGCCTTTGAAGAAATCGCAAAGGGCGGTGGCTGGTTGCCAACGGGGCACGGGGTCCTCACCGAGAAGATCACGCTTTCCGACGACGGCAGCACATTCAAATCAACGATCAAGTTTGCAGCCTTCGATTCGTCCGGAAAACCAGCGGACGGGGCCGGCGAGGGCGCTGGAACCGGTACCCGAATGGAGTTCTAGAGGACGGGCTACCACCGTGGGATCGGTACGTCATCGATCAAATCGAAGAATCACAGGATTTACAACCTGTTCTCTTGCGGCAGGAGCGTGGCGCGCAGCGTCTCGAGATTCTCCTCCAGGGCAATGGCCACGACCGCGGCGAGGGAGAAGAGCGAGTTGATCGCGTTCAGGTTCGCATCGCGCGCGCTGGCGGCGCGCAGTCGATTTTGAAAAGCTTGATTCAGGTCCTGAAGCTCCTCGTAGTATTTCAGCAAGCCGCGCAGTGCGAGATCCGGGACGCCGCCGTCGCGTTGCACGAAATACTGCCGCAGGAGATAGAGCGAAACGGTCCGGAAGGTGGTCTCCTCCACCGTGGCGAAAGGCAGGTGGTAATGGGCCAACCCCTTCAGTTTGGAAAGTACCGGACAGCCACTCGTGGCCATGACCAGTCCCATCAGTGCGCGCAGTCCAGTCTGGACATCACATTGCTTCACGTACGTCCGCTCGGGCGTGGTCACCTCCACGCGAGTTTGCTCGTAGGAGACCAGATCGCGAAAGGCCCCGGCAATGGCTTGCAGGTCGAGCGCCGCGGGGCAATGGCGGTGCGGTGTGACCTCCAGCGGACATCCGGGACAACGGTGAAATGAGAGATGCGTCCACTCCGCCTCGGCTTGTCCGGACGGCTGCGAAGTCGACGGCCGGTCGGGCTGCACCGCAAAGCGAAAAGAGCGACCGTCGGCCATCGCAAAAACGTACGCGATGGTCGAATCCTCACCGCTCGACTGGGATTCCGCCGGGGCAGCCACGACGGGGGATCATGCCATAAATCGGCGCCGCGCGCTCAGGGTTTGATCCAAGGTCTGAGCGGATTTGGGGTCGTCGCCTTTTGCGGCGACTCAACCCGTTCCAACTTGGCGATGCGTGCCTGGAATTCCTGCGTCACCCGAGCATCCCAGATGCCGGCCGGGATGGTGATGGTATGCGCCTTGGTGGGCGGCGGTGCGGGTACCTCGGCGATAATCTCGGGTTCCGCTTTTCGAGGTGGCACCATCGCCGACACGGCCAGCGCGATGATTTCCTCACCCAGTCCGCAGAGCTGCTCGGGAAGCAGTCGGACAAAATACTCGTCCCGGCCCTTCTCCCGGAGTTCGAATCCGCCCTCGATCGGCGTAACGGCAAAAATCCGATGATCCTCCAACGCGGCCAGGGCGGTGGGGTATTCAGTTCCGGGCGAGGAATCGCCGGACGGTGGGGCAAGTTCGTGACTCATGGATGGTCTTTGGTCGGCCACAATGGGGTGACCCTGGTGCCGGGCGGGAAGGAATTCTCGAATGGATGACGCATACGGACACGCCGGCCCGGCCGGTGTCGCAGCCAGAACTAACCGGCCCCAATCACCGCACTTCGCCGACCTCCCGTGTAAAGCCGCCGGCGTTCCAAGCGCGACAGATAAAAGTCAGTCACGAGAAATTTGGTCTGTAAGGATGCGTCTACTTTTACGTACGCACGGGGAAGGGCATGGGGCTGCGGGCGAGAAGCGTCTGGATTTACAGGGGCTTCGATCCAAATTTTGAGCCGCGCGGCCAGTGGCCGCGAATGTTTTGCTCGAATCTGGACGATCGGACGCTAGTGTAATCCGCTTGGGCCATGAAGAATTCAAAGATTGGTGAAGAGGACTATGCCCGAGATGGAAATTGTCATCGTGGGCGGCGGCCCAGCCGGGCTTTCGACGGCGGGCGCGCTAAAAACGCTCGGACTGGGTGCGGTTATCCTTGAGAAGGACGACCGAATCGGTGGTTCCTGGTTGCGACGATACGAGCGGCTTCATCTTCACACGGTGCGCTCTTTTTCAGGTCTCGCGCACTTCCCGCTTCCCCGGCATCTTCCGAAATACGTTTCCAAGGATCAGTACGCGCAGTACCTCAAGGAATACGCCGCGCATTTCGATTTGAAATGCGTCTTGAACAGCCCGGTGCGCAAAGTGCGGGCGATCGAGGATGGGCCGGGGCACCAGCTGGTCGTCGAGACGGAGAGGGAGACGTGGCGCAGTCGCGTGGTCGTGATCGCGACCGGGCAATTTGGGGTGCCGGTGACGCCGAAATGGCCCGGACTGGAGGACTACCAAGGTGAAGTCTTGCACTCGGGCCGTTACCAAAGCGGACGGGCCTTTGCCGGCAAACGCGTGCTGGTGATTGGGGTGGGCAACAGCGGGGCGGAGATTGCGGCCGATCTGGCTGAGCAAGGCGCCGCGTTTGTCGCGATCAGCATTCGGACGCCGCCGCCGATCGTGCCGCGCGACTTTCTGGGCACGCCGGTTCAAGTCTTTGGCATCTTGATGTCCCGGCTGCCTCCGCGCCTGGCCGATTGGATTGGCGGCAAGCTGGCCCGGATTGCGCTCGGTGATTTGACCCGCCACGGACTCCGATCGCCTGCGTGGCGTCCGTTTTCGGCCAAGCGGGTTCCGATCATTGACGTGGGCTTCGTCCAGGAAGTGAAGACCGGCCGGGTGAAGGTGCGCTCAAACGTTGCGCGTTTCACGCGCGCCGGAGTGGTGTTTGAGGATGGTCAGGAGGAGGCCTTTGACCTCGTGATCACGGCCACTGGCTTCACCACCGGGTTGAGTCAGTTGCTGGAAGTTAAGGGCGTGTTGGATGCGAACGGCTCCCCCTTGTTTCCCCAGGGGCAGCGGACCGCGCAGCCCGGCTTGTTCTTCATGGGTTTTATCGAAACCCACCGCGGCCATCTGTACGAATCCAATCTCGCATCGCGTCGCCTGGCGCAAATCGTCCAAGACTATCTGGCCAGCGCGCAAGAAGTGAAGTAGCCGGGCGCCGCTTTCGGATTGCCGCACGGAACCGGTCGCGCCTTGGCTTTACCATCTGCAATCTCGGGCCCGCTAGGCTCGGCGACAATCTTTCACAACTTAAATCCGGCCAATCGACGCATTGCTCACGGCCCCGGTGCTCAGCATTCGATTTCCGTCGTCCCTTCAAGCCCGGGGCAACCAATCTTCCCTTGCGGGAGGCGCCAACTGCGAAAGTCTAAGCTGCAATTCGCGCATTCGGCGGATCGCAACCCCGGCCGCCGTCGTCCCGGAATTCGAGAACGGATCGCTGGCTCGCATCGCCGCTTGCGCTTCGCCGGTGACCTTGAACAATTCCGAGGCGACGCGCGCCAGCTCCTCGTGCCGGCCCGGCGAATTGGAAAAAATATCAACCACCTCCCTGGTCATGGCGCGCAACTCTCGCGGCGAAGTCCCAGCGGTCGAACCACCCCGGTCCAGCGAAACGTCGCGGGGGCGGATTTGGCGGGACTTGGCGAGGTCGGCGAAAAGCAATTCCGTGTGCAGACACTCCAAATGCAGCGCCTTGAGCATCACGGCACGGGCGTGCTCCGAATGTCCGCTACAGCCTCCCAGGGCGACGGCAACCAGAAGCAGGGCGGCGATCCTTGCGTGCATACCCCTTCCTCATGAGCCAAAACCGTGCCCAGCGGGAGCAGACGACAGAGAAGGGTCGACACTCGACGGCCGGAAGGCGGGTGGCGCCATGACCAGATGCGACCTTGCAGCGCCTGCACCCCGAGCCCAAGCGAGCTTGCGAACTGGTGCCGGTGAGCTGCGATAGTATCGACGGACCGCGTCACCTCGCAGAGTTGGCGGCGGTCCATCCCATTTTGGGAGAAAATGATGCGGGGGCTGGATCTGCTAACGGTTAAGTTAATGGGGCGGATAAAACGGGATGCGCGGAGCGTAGACGATGAATCGGGGGTCGTGGGCCGTGGGTCAAAAGACGAAGGACAGCGGTCAGAGGTCGGAACGCGGGGGTGGGCTGCGACCACGTCGAAGGGGGCTCTAGTTTTTCGTGACGCGGAGTCGGAT
>JANMQT010000166.1:0-4650 GCA_031370675.1 Verrucomicrobiota bacterium | reverse complement strand
CCCGCATCAGGTTCAAAGGGTTCCTCTCGCGGAGGTCTCAGCCGGTGTGTGGCGCCCCTGTCTTGGTTTCCTCCAGCGTAACGGTCACCGTGGCGGGCGTCAATCGCGCCGGGGACGACGATTTCAGATTTTACATTTCAGATTTGACCGAGCGCTGTGCTGGAAAGCGTTTTTGCACGAGAACGTTCCAGGTCTCCTTGGCGCCGACCGCGCGCCGGCGCGGTAAATCCCTTCAATCTGAAATCCAAGATCTGAAATCTTAAATTACCGACTCAGTCCAACCTCGGCATCGGCATGGTGCGCATGGTCGTCGGGACCCATTCGCTCGCCGGGAAGGTCGTCGAGGGAGTTTCCACGTCCGCGAGGTGACCCGCGCCGGGCAAAAGGTCCGTCTTGTAGTCGACCAGCAGCTTTGGCGGCCGGCGAAAGAGCGCGAGACCGCGGTAGGCTTCGACGCCATCGGCGATCGACTCACACAAGCCCTTGCGCCAGAGCGGATCGTTGATCTGCTTGCCATCCGCGAGGTTGCTGAGAAAGCCGCCCTCGACCAGCACGGACGCCGATTTCGTGAGCTTCAACACGGCAAAGCGCGCGCGCTTCACGCCGCGATCAAACTCCCCCATGTGGCCGATGAGCGCGTGTTGAATGGCGGTCGCCAGCGCGAGGCTCGCATTCTCCGACTCGTGACCCGCCAACTGCGCCAGCAGATCGGCGTAGGTGTACTCGTCGTGCGTCGCCGGCGCGCCGCGCGGCGCCAGGGCAAAGACCTCGAAGCCCGTCGCGTCGCCGCTGTTGTCGCCTGAGGCGTTGAAGTGAATGCAGACAAAAATTGAGTCCGGCACCGCATTGGCCCGCCGCGCGCGTTCCTCCAAGGGAACAAATTCGTCGGTGTTGCGCACCATCACCGTCTTGAAGCCGCGCTTCTCGAGCATCACCTTCAGCTCCTTGGAGACGAGGAGATTGTAATCCTTCTCCATCCCGAACGGGCTCGCCGCGCCCTTGTCGTGACCACCATGGCCAGCGTCGATCACCACCGTCTTGAACGGCTTCACCGCCGAGACCATGTTGGGCCGCAGCGCCGGATCGATGGTCTTGGCCAGGTCGAAGCGCGAGACCAGCAGCTTGCCGTCCTGCTCGCGCACGGGAAACGAGAGCCACTGCTTCACGCCGTTGATGAAAATGACTCGGCCGTCGGTGCTCGTTTCGAGCGTGGAACGGCCGTTCGAGAGCGAAATCTTGCGGTCGCCCGGCTTCACATCGCCCTTCAACCTGTAGAAGCGCGCGATGTTCTCGATCGAGAGGTAGTCGCGCCCCTCGTATTTGACGATTTTCCAATCGGGATTCGTCTCGGCCGGCTTTTTCTCGGCGGACTTGACGGCCCGTTTGTCCGCGGCCTGGCCAAGCGAAGCCCCGCCAAGCGCGAGCAGGGCGAGGAGGAGGCTCGTCAGACGGAGGTTCATGAGGGAGGGCGCTGGCAAAACGGTAAGACGCTGAAACCACGAAAACGTTCAGCGGCTATCGTGCCGTGAAACGATGGGGTGCGGGGATGGCTGCCTCGCAAGGATTCGAACCTTGACAAGAAGCTCCAGAGGCTTCCGTGCTACCGTTACACCACAAGGCAGTTGATGCGGAGGGAACCGTGCCAGCATCCGGGCGGATGCGCAAAAAGTTTTTCCAACCCGGGGTGGGTCGTGGTCCTGCGATCCGGCGGCGCAAGGCGCGCATCACGCATCATGCCGCATCACGCGGGAACCCTGATAAAATCAGGAAAAATCTTGGGAGCGTTTCCAATAATAATTTGACACCCCAATGGGCGAGTGACAAAACCACCGCCTAGATCGCACGCCCCTTTTCCCCCGCGGCGCGGTCGACAACCTCACCTCAAATCGCTTCTTAATGAACAAAGCTAAACTTATCGAATTCGTGCAAAAGGCGCTTGGCGCCGATACCAGCAAGGCCCACTCGGGCCACGCCGTCGAGTCCGTGATCGATGGCATCAAGGCCGGTCTCAGGAAGGACAAGTCCGTCCAGTTGATCGGCTTCGGCACTTTCAAGGTCGCGCAGCGCAAGGCCCGCATCGGCGTGAACCCCAAGACCGGCGAGAAAATCAAGATCAAGGCGTCCAAGACGGTCAAGTTCGTCGTCGGCAAGGATCTCAAGGCCAAACTGTAAGCCCGTCTTTCCCTTCGTTTCCCCCCAATCCGAGAAAACCCGTTCCGCGCGCAAGGCGGAACGGGTTTTCTTTTTGGCGTGAAGGCCGCAAGGTAGGTGCGCCACCCGATGATCGCCCCCGCCACCACCCACATCGAAAAAGTCCGCGCGCACGCCGCCCGTGAGCTGGCCGACGCGCCCGACGGCGAGCCCTTCATGGCGCGCTACCGGCGTTTTCTCAAGGTGGAGGAGCACCGGCTCCGGCTGCAGCATCGGGCAGGGGAAAGCGGACTGCAGATCGCCCAGCGTCGCACCGCGATGGTGGACCTTTTTCTCACGCATCTCTTCGACGAGGCATGCCACGCCGGCGGCTCGCGGGGGGTGCCACCGAGCCTCGCGCTGCTGGCGCTCGGCGGTTACGGGCGCTGCGAGATTTGCCCGCAAAGCGACATCGACATTCTCTTCCTGCACGGCCGGGCCGGCGACGATCCCGCGCCCGGAGTCACCGAAATCATCCAGCTGCTGCTCTATCAACTGTGGGACCTGGGCTTTCGCGTCGGGCACTCGACGCGGTCGCTCACCGGCGCGACGGATCACGCGAACACGGACCTGATCTTCAAGACGTCGCTGCTCGAGGCGCGGCTGCTCTCGGGCGACCGCGAGTTGTTCGGGCGCTTCGAGGAATGCTTTGAGCGCGTCTGCATCCGCGGCCGCGAGCGCGAGTATCTCGAGTGGCGCATCGAGGACACGGCGACGCGCGTGAAGAAATCCGGTCCGACGGTGTTTCTGCAGGAGCCGCATGTGAAGTTCAGTCCGGGTGCGCTGCGTGATTATCACAACATCCTCTGGTCGGTGAATTTCACGCCCTACCGGGAGGCGGTGTTGCGCAGCGGCCTGCCGGCCCTGGTGGAGGCGGGACTGCTCGGGGCTGGCGAGTTGCGCGCGATGGATGCGGCCCGTGATTTTCTCCTGCACGTGCGCGCGGAGCTGCATCTGCTCGACGAGCGTGCCGCCGACACGCTCACGCTGCATCATCAATCCCAGATCGCCGAGACCTTTGGCTATCCCCAGACCAACCCGTTGCGACGGAACGAGGCGTTCATGAAGGATTACTATCGGCATGCGAGGGATCTGAACTTGAGCACGAGCCAGTTGTTTGAGAGCCTGCGCCGGTCCGTCGTGAACCCCACCTCGCCGGACGCCCAGCAGGACGACGGCGCCCGCGGGGAGGAAATCGACGGCTTTCTCGGCCGCGGCGGGCTCCTGAATGCGGTGTCGCCGCGGGTCTTCGACGAGGATTCGCTCCGGTTGCTGCGCCTCTTTGAGCATGCGCAGAATCGAAACGCGGATCTCAGCCCGGAGCTCTTCCAGCTCATCCGGCGCAAGCTCGGCTTGATCAGCCGTCCCTATCAATATGCCCGGGCCGCGCGGGAGATTTTCATGCACATCCTCGGCCAGCGTGGCCGCGTCGCCCGCATCCTGCGCCGGATGCACGAAGCCGGCGTCCTCGGGCGTTACCTGCCGGAATTTGGCGCGTTATTCTGCCTGGTGCAGCACGAGTTTTTCCACCGTTACACGACCGACGAACACACGCTGGTGTGCATCGAGAAGCTGGACGCCCTGCTTTCGAGCGACGACACGCGCATGGCGGAATACCGGAAGCTCTTCGAGGACCTGGAGGACCCCGCGATCCTGTACCTCGCCATCCTTTTGCATGACACGGGCAAGGCCACTGGCGCGCGGCACCACGCGGAGGCGAGCGCGCTCTTCGCGCAGAAGGTGGCGACACGGATGGTCCTCGCGCCCGAGCGGCGTAGCGCGCTGATTTTCCTGGTCGACGACCACCTCACCCTCTCGAGCACGGCCCAGCGGCGAAACGTGGACGATCCGGCCACCGTGATCGAGTTCGCCCAGATCGTGAAGACCCGGGCGCGGCTGGATGCGTTGATGCTGCTGACGCTCGCGGACGGCCAGGGCACGGGGGATGAGAACTGGAGCGACTGGAAGGAATCGCTGGTCTGGAAGCTTCACCGTTCGACCGCCCGTTACCTGAAGGAGGGCGAGTACTTTGCGCGGCTGAGCGATCGGCAGCGGGAGCAGACGTTGAATGAGTTGCGCGGCACGCTCGGCCCGGGTTTTCGCGATGAGATCGACGCGCACTTCCAATACATGCCGGAGCGGTACTTCCAGGCGTTCGGAGCGGCGGCAATCGGGGATCACCTCGGCCTGATGAGCACGTTTCTTGCGCAGCTCGAGGCCTCGTCGGCGCCGGAACGGGCGCTGGCACCGGCCATCGGCTGGAAGGCGCGCCCCGAGAGCGGCCACAGCGAGGTGTGGATCTGCACGTGGGATCGCGCGGATCTGCTCGCGAAAATCGCGGGGGCATTTGCCGCGGCCGGGTTGAACATTCTCGGCGCCGACCTCTACCCTCGGAGCGACAACATCGTCTTTTACCTGTTCCGGGTCTGCCGCGCGGGCTTCCACGCGGTCGAGGACCCC
>JANMQT010000267.1:0-2087 GCA_031370675.1 Verrucomicrobiota bacterium | reverse complement strand
CCGTGAACCAGTACTTTCCGGAACGTGGATCGACGTCGCCGCCGACCGAGTTGCGGACGCCGAGCGCGTAGATTTCGGCGTTGCCGGTCTTGGGATCGACACGGCGGATCTGCGAGACGCTGGTCGGCGGAATCCCGATGTTGAAGGGGGGGCCGAACGGCAGATGCATCATGCCGTCCTTGTCGACGGCGATGTATTTCCAGCCATGGGCGGCGTAGGACGGCATATCGTCATACACCACCTTGCCGTCGCCGAGCTTGTCTAGATTGGCTTCGGCGTTTTCGTATTTGATCAGCTTGTCGACCGCGATGACGTAGAGGGCGCCGTCATGAAAGGCGAGCCCGGTCGGCATGTTGAGACCCTTGAGGATGGTCTTGACCTCTTTCTTGCCGCCACTGTCCTTGATGGCGTAGACGTTGCCGAGGCCGAAGGAGCCGACGAACAGCGTGCCCTTGTCGCCCCAGGCCATCTGCCGCGCCGCCAGCACGTTCGAGGCATAGACCTCGATCTTGAAGCCCGGCGGCAATTTGATCTTCTTCATCATCGAGGCGAGCTCGGCTTCCGATGCGCCGGTCGGCGGCCCGGAGGGCGGCGCCAGGCCTTTTTGGGCTTCGGTCTCGTCGCCGAGGAACCAGTCATCCGGCGGATGGGTCCAGAATTCCTTGGTGCCGGATTGATAACTTTTGAGTTTCGCTTGCGCGCTGGCCTGACCGGCCCCCGCGACAACGAAGATTGCTGCGAGCGCAAGAATAGATCGATTGAAAGCCGACTTCATCGCGTCACTCCCTATGCAGCCACCCGGCTGCGATGTTGTTTATTTTGTGCGCCTGAGGGGCGAACTTAGTCTGTCGTGATGTGGATCAGACCGTCAAATGCTATCACATCCGCTGCGGGTGAGAAGCCTGTGCCACGCGTCTCCGTTGGGGCCGAGCAAATTGAGGAGAAATTTCTCCGGGTTGCCCCGGTTCGGAGCACACCAACGAAAAGCCCGCTGGGACAGCGGGCCTTCGTCGAACTCTGCCACTTTTAGAAAACCTGGAGCGGGCGAAGGGATTCGAACCCTCGACCCCGACCTTGGCAAGGTCGTGCTCTACCCCTGAGCTACACCCGCATCCGAGAGATTGGCGGCGATCACTCGCCGGCAACGGGCAGAGCTATGCCAAATGCGGCCCTCGAATGCAACAGCCGCGCACGGCCCCGGGAATCGGCTGGATAACCGGATATTCGTGGCAATCTAGGGAAATCGGCCCAAAACGCCGCTAATCTTCGATTATGGCGGCCTGCTGGGGGAACCCTGAGGGCAAATTGACGAGCATGGTGCGCAGCGATTCGAGCCATTTCCCGAACGAGGTCCGCAGCGCCCCGGTCAGCTCATCACGATGGGCGGCGTCACAATCGAAGGTCGCCCACCATTCGACGAAGGCCCGGTCGCCATCCACGATGGGCGTGACGCGCAAGGTCGCCTGAAAACCGGTTACCGGCAGCGACGCGACGCCGCAGAATTCGTAAGTCTGCGCCCGCTCGACATCGGACAGCGCCAGCAACCGTTGCCTAATGCGCCGCTCCTGATAGAGCACGCTCCTGACGGCGCCCACCGTATCCCCGGTCTTGCCGTCCTCGATCCGGCTCTCGCCGGCGCCGCCGACCCACACCGGATAGTTGTTGAAATCGCGGACGATCTTCCAAACCTGCGGGGCAGGCTGTTCGAACACGGTTGAGTAATAGGCTCTTGGCATTGCTCAATTCCATTGGCTGGAGCCGACCGCGACGCCACCATGGGCCCGGGGTCGACCGCCGGCCACCCGATCTCCGATACCGTGATCCATCTGCGCTTTTGAAGGGGGATCGGCCGGCCGTGGAACCGATTGAAATTTCCCGGCAAACCGCCATTTGGTAAAGAGAACTGAACCGCGACACCGGGCCGTGCTAGAAGGGCCCCATCATCAGGCGAGGATTCCCGTGACGATACTAGAGCAGGGTAGCGGACCGGCGCCGCAAGCGGCCGATCTGATCAAAGAGACGACCACCCAGACGTTCGTGAAGGACGTCATTGAGGAATCAAAGCGCCAGCCGGTGCTGATCGACTT
>JANMQT010000057.1:0-3438 GCA_031370675.1 Verrucomicrobiota bacterium | reverse complement strand
CCCGGAAAGCCAGGCAGGGCGGACTTTGGCATTGGCCCGGTCGAATCGGCGGGCATGGGTCCCATCCCCATCATTCCCATCATCTCCATCTTGTCCATGCCCATGCCCATCTTGTCATCCTCCATGGCCATCTTGTCTTTGCCCATCGCGCCTCGCGCTGGCATGGCACCCATTTCCATCATTTTGTCCATCTTCCCCATCATCTTATCCATCTTTTCCATCATGCCCATCGCGGGCGCTGCCGGTGGGTTCGCACCCGGCATCGTCCCCACGGGGGCCGGGGCGGCGGAGGAGGTCGCTGGCATCCCCGTCATTGCCGGGGCGCTCGCACCCGCGGCGGCCGGAGGCGGAGGTGATGATTTGGCGAGAGCCGCTTCGAGCTTGTCGACCTTCGCCTGGAGTTGAGTCACGAGCTGGCCAAGCGCAGGATCGGCCTTCGCCGCATTCGGCACCGCAGTCGGCTCGGGCGATGCGGCGGGCGATCGGGCGGCAAGCATGCCTCCCGCGAGAATCAAAGCGAGAGCGGCCGTGCGCCCAGCGAAAGGGATGGAAGTTTTCATATTTGTCACTGGGGCTCACGCATAAATGTCATGGGTGAAGGTTTTGCATGCCGAGAGCCGATTTGGCCCCGTCACGCGCAAGCAGGCTCCCATGCTGCCTGGGTTGCGTCTCCGCATCCGCCCGGAAAGAATGTGCATATTTTCCCACTGGTGGTTCGCTGAGCGACAAACCCCACCGAGCCCGCCTGCGCAGAACCGACACCGAGCGACGACCCGCATCAAAATGAGCGGTCCTTCGCTGCCTGAGGTCGATCCGCGGCGAAAACACGGGCGCCGCACCCTAACGGTCGCCACCCGTTGTGACGGGAGTCCAATCGAGATTTC
This sequence comes from Verrucomicrobiota bacterium, assembly GCA_031370675.1. Taxonomy (GTDB): domain Bacteria; phylum Verrucomicrobiota; class Verrucomicrobiia; order Chthoniobacterales; family SZAS-18; genus SZAS-18. The sequence goes on along the minus strand of JANMQT010000057.1, from coordinate 2,554 downwards.
CGTACTCAAACCAGGAGGCGTCGTAAATTCCCACCTTGCGATAGCCAAGGTCCCGCAGCATCAAGGCGAGTAGGCTGACTCGAGTCGCCGTCTGGCAGTAAAGCACGACCGTCTTGTCCGGCGTGACCCCGCGTTGCTTGAGCAAGCGAACTGCGTCCAAAGGGCTGATCGCGATTTTCTCATTCGGCTGCAGCAGTTGGACATGATCGAGATTCACCGCTCCCGGAATGTGACCTCCGCGCTTGTTGTTCATCCGGTCGACTCCGGCAAATTCATCCGGTGTCCTGGTGTCAACGAACACGACGTTCCGGGAATGCAGCTTTGCCAGCACGTCCTCGAGATTCCAGATGTAATCGGGGATGGGCCGAGCAGCGTAGATCGCCACTGGACGACGGAGCGAATCGCGAGCGAGATTCCCGCCCGCCCCGATCCATTGGTCGGTTCCGATGCCATCCAGAAACGCAAGTCGCCGGTGTCCGAGCCAGTGCAGAATCATCGCGGGGACCGAGCCATCAGCTTTGCCGCTGTGATTTCCGCAGATCACGATCTCGTCCTTCCGCCTCAATCCAGCCCCTCCTAGCATCTTTTCGTATTTTTCGACGTCTGGGGAGCCGTCGAGGCGGCGAAACACGTCCTGGCTCCGCCCTTCTCCCGGCTTCACCGCCGGAGTTCGCCAATGCTCGGCGGGTAGATTAATCGATCCGGGCAGATGGCCTGCGGCATACTGCGACCCCGTTCGCACGTCGACCACCACGGGTCGGCCGTTACGCATTATTTTCATCAGTTGCTTGGCGGAAATGAGAGAAGTCCACGTTGAGGGCTGGCGACCGCGCAAGATTCCGACTTCGCCCTTCTCGCGACTGGCTTCCGTTGCACCCATCCCGCCAGCTGCCAGCGCAAGCACCCCCAGGAAGAGCCCCAGGGACGGCCAGACACGTCTGGTTCGGATCGCCGCCGCGACGCTCAGTGAAGGGCCCTGCTCCAGCTCCGCGGAATGTGCGCCGGAAGCCCCGCGGACTCTTTGAATCTTTTCCGCGAGCACCGTGAGACAGCCCGCCTTGAGACTGGAAACCGCGTTCTCGACCAGAAAGACCTCGCGTCCTTCCCCGGTTTGCAGAGTGATTTCCGTGGATGGTGTCCAACCAAGGTAACTATCGTTTCGACGAGAAACGTGGAGGCTCACATTGTCCGCCTGAAACTGAATCGAAGACACAATCGCGCTGAAGCATGGACCCAACGGTGTATGCAGCTCGATCTTTAAAGCCTTCACAACGAATTGCGGGGGCGTCGCACGTTCGTTTGCCCAAATGGCCCGAGGGCTGGAACGTCTTGCCTGCCGCTAGCGGTTTGGGGTCTTGCTTTTCAGAACCGCCGTGGCGCAAACGTAAGCGGCGTTATTTCCACATTTGCTGCAAGCATGGGTAAAGGCACGACCCGTCATTGACTTGGTACCGTGCGACAGCTTCATGGTCACCGCCCCGCCGCATTTGGAGCAGTCATGCTTGCGCCCAGGAACGAACCAAGCGCGGATTTCCTTTATTTTCTTCCCGTCTTTTACCGTGATTTCTTCACAGTGCTCGCAAAACATGGCGGCCTTCATTCCGGGATGGCACGCGCGCATCGCCTCTTGCTCAGATTTGATTTGTTCCGGAAAGGATCGGGCGGCTTGCTCCTTGCTGAAAGTATAGGCGTTGAGGCCGGGGGCAAGGGCGACGATTCCAAGCAGCAGCATGGCACCGAGGGTAAATTTTGGTTTCATTGGGTTTGCGGGGGGGGTGAAAAGTCGAAGTCTCGCGTCGGTACACGCATATGACTCCGGCCTAGGGCAGACGGTATCGGCCGCCGGCCGTGGTTGGCTACGCATCTGCCCTGAATCTCTGCGCATCTTTCCCCATTGCCGCTCCGGCCTCCATCGGGACGGGTGATTATGCCTTCGACTCGCGGTAACTCCGCGGCGCCTCCCCAGCAATCGATCGAAATGCCCGATTGAATTGTGACAGCGACCGAAAGCCGACTTGGGACGCGATTTCGCCAATCCGTAAATTGGGATTTTTCAGGAGAACGCGCGCCTTTTCGACCCGGACCCGAGCCACGTAGTCGACAAAGTTCAGGCCCGTCGATTCCTTGAATTTGGCGCTGAAATAATTGGCGCTCATGTTGACTACTCGACTGACGGAGCCGAGCGAAATCTTGCCCTCCGAATGTTCGCCAATGTAAAGGCGAGCACGCGATATGGCTGGATTTTCCGTACCGTTGGCCGCGAGGGCCAGGGAGTTGCCGCATGAGGCAAGATGCCCAGCGAAAATGGTCAGCAATCGGATCAACCCGTTATAATGCTTAGGCGGAAGGACCCGCGTGTTGAAATAAGCCTCTTCGAGCTTTTTCAAATCCACCTCCGTTCCCCATGCCAAAAGGGTCTTCGCGAGTTTGTTAAAAACCGCCTTTTCCGGCGAAGCCAGGAGGATTTGCCCCGTCTGCAGGAAAGCAATGAGTTTGTCGCCTACCCGCACCGGCACCGCCGTTTCGCACAAGCCCGCAAAGCATTTCAAGGTCT
>JANMQT010000048.1:0-17992 GCA_031370675.1 Verrucomicrobiota bacterium | reverse complement strand
CATCCAGACCTGCAGGGTTTGCGGCGTTGGATGCTGGCTACGCGGGACGCGCACGCGCTCTACGCGGAGTTTGGCTTCTCTGCCATTCCGCAGCCGGAACGTTTTATGCAGCTGCACGATCCTGACGTCTACCGGCGGGCGGCCTGCGGCGCTTTGAAAGCGTGACATTGACCTTCCTGAGGAGTATCCATCCCTCAGGAATTCTTTTGCATCGACAGAAGTCGGGGGAAGGAAGATTTCCCCATGAACGAGGCCTCAACAACTGAATCGCCCGCCATTAAATGGAGCGCGGTACTCGCCTTTGTTCTTGGCTCTGTAGCTGTCGTCCCGGTAACTCTTGCGCAGAGTTATCCCTGGACCTCTGCGGCCCCGTACCCGACGCCCCTCGCACGCTACGCCTTCGCGCAGGTAGGCGAGGATCTGTATGTCATCTCGGGTATTGGTAACAGTAGCGCCGTGCTCAACAGCGTAAGGCGATACAATGCGACGACCAACGTCTGGACCTCGCTCGCGGACATCCCGGTGGGTTCGCAGGGACCGGCCGGCGCCTTTTTCGGCGGCAAGATCTACGTGGCAGACGGCTTTGGTGGGGGCAATCTGCTGCGAATCTACGACATCGCGACGGACACCTGGGCAGCCGGACCGGCCAGACCTGGGGGCACTGACGGTTTCGGCGCGGCCGCCGGTGCGTTCAACGGGAACGTCTATGTCGTAGGCGGCGGCACGGCCGGTCCTTCAACGAGGCTCTCAATTTACAACATCGCCAGCAACACGTGGAGCGCTGGTCCGGCTGCGCCATCACCCTACCTCCTGGGGGGCTACGCCCAAATTGGGCAGTTTCTTTACCTCATCGGAGGATATGCAACCACTACGGCAGCCAACTCATCCGTCAGCATGCGCCTCGACATGTCGACAAACACTTGGAGCACCGGCCCTGTCTGGACGCCGGCACGCGCAGACTTCGGGCTCGCCCCGGCCGGCAGCAAGCTCATCGCCATGGGTGGCGATAGCAATGGCAACGCTGCCTTCGACCCCTCCGCGCAGGTGGATGAATTGGACACCAGCACCTGGCCCGGCGGCACTTGGACGGCTTCCCCTGCAAACTTGCCCACGCCGCGCCAGGGCAATCAGGCCGGTGTTTTCAGCACCGGCCGCAGCGGCGGAGAAATCTGGACCACGGGTGGTCTCACAAATTCATTCACCGCCCTAGGTGAGCACCTCTTCCGGATTGCTCCAAGCGTTGGTCAGGCAGGTTCGCTGGTCCTCTCGCCGGGCCCCAACGGCGTCCTTGATCCGGGCGTAACCATCACTGTCGCCCTCGGCGTGCGCAATAGTGGCAGCCCAGGTCTATGCACGACCGCCGCGCTGACAGGAACGTTGCAGGTCGCCGGCGGAGTGACGAACCCCATGCCGACTTCACAGAATTACGGCGCCATCTGTGCCGGTGATCCGATCGTCTACCGTGTTTTTACCTTCACGATTAGCCCGAGTCTCGCGTGCGGCGATACCGTGACGGCCTCGCTTATCTTGACGGATGGGGCGACTAATTATGGAACGCTCACCTATACGTTCGTCACGGGAACCCGGGTGACGGTATTCACCCAAGGTTTCGACACGGTGACTGCGCCTGCGCTGCCGGTGGGATGGGTCGCAACCAATGCCCAGGGCCCCGCTCCCCTCTGGGTGACTTCCACCGCAACCCCCAACACGTTGCCGAACTGTGCGTTTGTCGATGGTCCAGCGGCGGTCAGTGACAAGCGCTTGGACACCCCAAATGTTTTTATCACCTCGGCGTTCGCCCGGGTGAGCTTCCGCAACAATTACAACCTGGAGTTCGGCGTCGATGGAGGTGTGCTGGAAGTCTCCTCGCCCAACATCAACGCGGGAGCATTTACCGACATTACCGATCCGGCAGTGGGCGGCAGTTTTGTCACCGGCGGTTACATCCTGAATCTCAGCACCTGCTGCGGCAATCCTCTTGGCGGCCGGCCGGCCTGGAGCGGAAACTCGGTCGGCTATATCGACACGGTGGCAGACCTGGGCCCGAACGTTGCCGGACAGACAATCAAGCTTCGCTTCCGCATGGGAACGGACAGCAGCGTGTCGAGCGTGGGCTGGCGGATTGATACGATCGCGGTGTCCGATGTCGCTTGCGCCCCAACCTTGATCGTCACCAACGTCGCAGACCATGATGACGGTGTCTGCGACGCCGCCGATTGCACGTTGCGGGAGGCGATCAATGCCGCCAATGCGCGAGTGGGGAGCATCATTGGCTTTGCCCCGGGCGTGACAGGCCAGATCCAGCTTACGTCCGCACTGCCGAATCTGAACCAGAACATCGCGGTGCAGGGTCCGGGCGCTGACCGCCTCACGGTGATACGAGCCTTTGGCGGCACCTACCGTGTCCTCACGATCCTCGTTCCCGGCGTAGTCGTCAGCGTGAGCGGCCTGACCCTCGCGGGGGGTATCGTGGTCGACTCCAATGGCGGCGCGATTTACAACAATGGCAATCTGACGCTGACGAACTGCGCGATCTTCAATAACGTCGCGACCGGCAGCACGAGCACGACGGGCAACGGTGGCGGCATTTACAATCTGAGCGGAGCCACGCTGACACTGGCCGGCTGCACCGTGTTCAGCAACAGCGCCGGTCAATTCGGCGGAGGCGTCTATAACGACGGAGTCTTCCTTGCGACCAACTGCACGTTTTCCGGCGACACGGCGCTGAGGGGTGGTGGCATTATTTCACGATTCAACAACGGTGCCGCCACCGTAGAACTGCGCAATTGCACGATTACGGGTTGTCGCGCGACCGACGGATTAAGCACGCCCGGTAGCGGAGGCGGGGGACTTTACGCCGAAGGTGGCTCGCAACAGCATCATGTCGGAAATTCGATCCTCGCCAACAACGTCTCAACGAATGATGCGGATGTGCGGGGAAGTTACACTTCCAGCGGTCATAACCTGATCGGCAAAGTTGGTGACAGCGCAGGGTTCACGAATGGCGTTAACGGGGACCAAGTCGGGAGCGGCACGGGGATCAATCCTCAGTTCGATCCCGCCGGACTTGCGAACAATGGAGGCCCGACGCCCACGATCGGTCTCCTGGCCAACAGCCCCGCGATCAACAACGGCGGCGTGGCCCATGCTCCCGCACGCGATCAACGCGGCTATCAGCGGGCGGGCCCGAGTGATATCGGCGCGTTTGAATTCAATGGCGGCGTGCTGCGACTGGTCGACATCGCACGCAACTTCAATGACATCGTGCTGACCATTGAAGTGGTGCGCGGAAAAACCTACCGCCTTGAACGCAAGCTCAACATGACGGACCCGACGTGGCTTAGCATCGGGGGTGTCGGCGATCTGATCGCGTCGGGCGACGATACCGAACAAATCACGGATCCGAACGCGGTCGGTCTCGGACAGGCCTTCTACCACGTGATCACGATCCCGTAGCGCTCACCAGAGTTGCTTTACCCGAACCATCAGCCAGGACCCGCGTGGCGTAATCAGGCGCTAAATGGTTGGCTCCGTGCCCGGGATCGGCGGTATGGGCGGAATGGGCGGCATCGGCGCGATGGCCGGCATGGTGTCGCCGTCGTCCCCCATGTCGAAGTCGAAACTAAAATCGAAATCGGAATCATTGTCTCGATCGCCCGCGCGCCGCGCTGAAATTTTCTTGTCGCCACCTTCGGGCGCGGCTTCGGGTTTGTCGGCCTTGCCGGGCTTGGTGGGTTTGTCGCGATCGATCTTCTGCAGCTTCTCGAGCAAATCGGCGGGAACCTTCTTGCGTTCCTCGTCGTTGTTGATCGGGCCGGTGAAGACGACGGTTCCGTCAGGTTTGCGCGCGGTGATCGACCGGCTGCCGGGTTCGCCGCTGACTTCGATTTCGCCCTTGTCGTCGCGGATGATGATGCGGGCGCGATTCATTTCCAGCGTGGTGGTGCGTTCGTTGCCTTCCTCACCGCGACGGATGGTGATGCGCTTGCCGTCCGGTCCGGTCCGGAAGTCGAACCTGGGCATGCCGGGCAGGCCCATGATGTCGTGGATGTAGCGGCCCGCCCCATTGCCCTCGGGCGGTCCGGCGCGCTTGACGAGTTTCACGCTCAGCTTCATGTCCTGGCCCTTGCGCAGGAGCGTGAATGGCACCTCGGCGCCGTCGGCGGAGCTGCGGACGAGGGCGGCGAGTTGACCGGACGAAACAAGTTTCTGATCCCCGAAAGTTTTCAATAGATCAAATTTGTTGATGCCGGCCGCGGCCGCCGGGCTGTCGGGCACGACCGATTCCACCAGCAGGCCGAAGCCCGCCGGCAGACCGAGTTGTTCGACGAGGGCCGCGGGTGCCTGGGTGGCGACGACGCCGAGAAAGGTTACGGGTTCGCGCTTGGGCCCGGCCGGAGCCGCGGGCGCGGCTGGCGCCGCCGGAGCGGCCGGTGCGGCGGGGGCGGCGGGGGCGCGCGGCGGGACTTGAGCCGTAGCGTGGGCGGCAAAGGCTGCGGTCAGGATGAGCGTAGGGAGGGTGAGTTTGGTTTTCATGTGGCTGGGTCTGGGGCGAAATGGGGTGAAATCTTCAAAAAGCGCGGACGGTCGAGCTGTAGACCTCCACGCGCGGAAAACTGACAACAACTTCCGCGCCGGTCTTTTCGTCGCGCCACTCGAGTGTGTCGGTAAACTGGTAGCGCACACGCTGGGTGACGGCGCCGGACTCGTCGCGCACGAAACCATCGTCGTAGACCGCCTCCGGAACGCTGGCGGCCCGGGCGAAACGGGCGGGCGCCGCCGCGGCCGGGGCCGGCATTGCAGCTGGGTTGGCGGCCGCCGGATCGATCGGTTGAACTCGCGGCGCCGCCAGGCCGGACGCGGTGGGCGCACGTTCGGAACCGGCGAAAAAGAGGGCGGCGCCGATGACGGCGACTGCGGCGGCCGCGGCCGCAAAGCTCCACGCCGGCGAGAGGGATGGGCCGACCCAACGCTCGAGCATGTGGCGCCAGGCCGGGGTGCGCGCGGGAATAGGGGCGGGCGCGGCGGCCAAGGCCCTTTCCACCCGCTGCGTGAAATCCGCAGGCGGAAGCGCCGGCTTCAGACGCCGCAATTGATCCTCAAGGGGATCCAATGAGTCGCTCATGTGAGTGGATTGGTGGGGATGAGCTTGCGCAGGGCCGCGAGCGCGTAGCGATGGCGGGACGAGGCGGTGTCGACGCCCACGTCCAACACGTCCGCGATTTCCGGAAAACTCAGTTCGCCCCAGATGCGCAGCACCAGCACCTCGCGCTGCTCGAGGGGCAGTTGCTGCAGGGCGGACTGGACGACATCCCGGAGCTCGCGGTCCTCCAACGGGCAGGTAAACGGGGAGTGCTCGGAGCCGGGCATGGTCGCGAGTTCGCGCCGCCGGCGTCGCAGTTCTTTCCGGCGGGCGTCCAGCGCGGCGGAGCGGACGGCCGCAAAAAGCAGCGCAGGATTTGCGGCCGCCTGGCCTCCGCGATGACGCCAGCAGCGGACAAAGGCCTCCTGGACGACGTCCTCGGCATCCACAGTGGCCTGGACCCATTGCCGCGCAAAGAGCAGGAGCTTTGGCGCGAACTGCTCAAAGCATTCCCGCCAGCCTCCTTCCACCGTGTCCGTTCGGTTTGCCGGCATGGTCACGGGGAAAAAAGCATCGCTCATCAGAATGTGCGCGGTAGACGACACGGTTTGATGAGGTAAACGCCACCGCCGCGCCAATCCGGTTATTAAATCACAGTTTGTCGGTCGCTGAAACCGTGGGGCAACCGCCTATCGTGCTAATTGGACGCCGGCCGGCACCTCATCCGGAGGCGCTTCCGGACGGCCGGGCGCTGCCGGTTCTGGACCTTTGCGCTACCGCGTCCTAGCGTACGGCCACCGACCGCCCCGGGACCTCATTGGGGCGCGCCACGATGATGCCGGCATGGTCGCTGTACGTGAACAAATAATCGCTCAAGCGGGAATCGATCGTCACGCGCCCAAAGTTTCGCGGCGAGGACGCGTGGATGATCCGCAGCGTACCGGTGTCGTCGCGGTAGGCCACGCCCACGTGCGAAGTGTAGCTGCCGGTGTCGCGGCAGGTGACGGCGATGATGTCACCGTTGCGAATCTCGCCCTCGATGGCGGCCACGTGGTTCTTGGGAATATGATAGACGGGCAGCGCCGACGCCCGGGCCTCGATCCTCGTCATCTCGGGCCGGAGCTGTGGATTGTTGCGCAGATAGCGGTAGTGCTTCCACATCACGGTCATCTCCCGGATCTCGCGCGAGAGCCTTTCTGCGTCCGCGCCGCGGAAACGTCGGGTGATATTGCTCACGAGGCCGCGCCGCTCGTTGTCGTAAAACATTTCCTCGAGGAAATGGAACCGGGAAAGGTAGTTCCCGGTACAGCGGCCGCCGCGGTAGCGGTTCAACTCGACCATGCGCAGCAGATCCTGCGGCGTGTAGGGGGCGTCCTTGGCGTGGAGCATGCGCGCGAAGCCGAGCGAGATTTCAAACGTCGTCCAGCAATCCTGACCGTAGAAATTCACCGACGGGGCCTCGATGTGGTCGTCGACTTCGAGCGTATACCCCTTGTAAGGCGTTCCGACCATCGCCACCGCCACGCGGGCGGTGCGGTCGCCCAGCGGCAAGGCCCGCCAGTTCTCGCGCTGGGCTTTCGCCACCAGGCGCTCGAAAACGTCCCGGCCCTTGAAGACCGTTTCGAACGGCAGCGTGGCCTGGGCGCGAAGCGCGGCCAGCGGTGTCAGCAGCAGGAACAGGGCGGAAACGACGAGAAAACGCATGGAACAACAAGGGGGCCGACGTCGATTATCCGTGAAATCCGCCCGCCGTCCAACAGGAGCAGCAGGGATCGCGCCGCCGGAATTCCGCTGGCCATCGCTTTCGGCTTTTGCTGAGATACGGAAACCTTGCGCCCATGTTGACCAAAAAGATCTGCCTGCTCGGCTCGTTTTCGGTGGGGAAGACCAGCCTCGTGGCGCGGTTTGTCCAAAGTGTGTTTTCGGAGGAGTACCTCACCACGGTCGGCGTAAAGGTGGACAAGAAAATTGTCCGCTCCGGTGACCAGGAGTGCACGCTCATGATCTGGGACCTCGCCGGGGACGACGATTTCCAACGCATGAACGTCAATTTCATGCGCGGTTCGGCCGGCATCATTTACGTGGCGGACGGCACCCGCCCGGCGTCGATCGATGCAGTCATGGACCTGCGGGAGCGGGTCCGCGCGAACCTCGGTGATTTGCCCTCGGTCCTGGCCCTGAACAAGGCCGACCTGGTGGACGAGTGGCAGGTGGACGAGGCGCGGGTGGCTCAGTTGCACGAGGGCGGCTGGAGCGCGCGCAAGACGAGCGCAAAGGACGGCCTGAACGTCGAGGAAACATTTTCCGAGTTGGCCAGCCGGATGCTTTCCAAGTAGAAGACCCCTTTCGATGGAAGTTCCCAATCTCACCGACGTCATTCAGGCGCTCGACCTCGCCGTCTTCCGGCGCGAGTCGGTGGGCGCGTTGCGCTTGCTGGGCAACCCGCCGGCCTGGATGGAGGAGGTGTGGCCCTCGGTGGCGCGCTCCGGCCTGATGGACAGCGTGATCGAGGTGTCGCCGTATCTCGACAATTTCTTGATCGACGCCGACGCGCATTGGAAATCCGGCAAGTCGCATCGGGCGCGGTCCGGGCCGTGGGTGGAGACGGCGGCCGACGGGCGCGAATACAACCTGGAGGCCAGCGCGATGAATGTCGCCGGCGTTTCGACGCTGCTGGTCGAGGACCTCGGGGCGAGCTTTGAGCAGCGGCGCGCGATGTTGCAAACCGCGCGCGAGAACATGCTGGCCTACGAGAAACTCAACGCGGAGGTGCAGCGCAAGGAGGTCCTGTTGCACTGCGTGGTCCACGACATGTGCTCGCCGTTGCAGAACATGATGATGGCGCTCTCGATGCTCGACAGTGAAATTTTGGCCCCCGAGGTGCGCGGCATGGTCCAGCTCGGACTCCAGGCCGGCCGGCGGCAGGAGAGCATGATCGACAACGTGCTGCACATGTACGCAGCGGAAATGCGCGCGCATTACGGTCGGGACAACGGTGAATGGCCCGGCATGGATTTGCGCAGTGCGACCTTGCGCACGGTCGAGCTGCACCGGCCGCTTTTCGCGCAGCAGAATGTCACGCTCGCGTGGGACGCCGAGTCGGCGGGCAGCGGGCGGCGGAGGCTGCCGGGCGACGAGGAACATTACGAGCGCGTGCTTGGCAACTTGCTGGGCAACGCCCTTCGGCACAGCCCAAGCGGCAGCACCGTCGCGATCCACTTTGAGGAAGATGCCGAGTCGGTCACGATTCAAGTCGACGACGAAGGCGGCGGTGTCCCGCCCCATCTCCAGGCGCAGCTCTTTCAAAAATTCCAGCAGGGCGCGATCGGCCGCGGCAAAGTCGGTCTCGGCCTTTTCTTCTGCCGGATCATCGTGGCAAAATGGGGCGGTGAAATCGGATTTTCACCACGTGACGGCATCGGCAGCTGCTTCTGGTTCAAACTCCCCAAGCTTCCCGAAACGAAAAAGTCCGGTGGCTCGGCTTCGAAATCATGAAAAGCATCGTGGTCATTGAAGACGACCCCATCACGCGGGCGCTGCTGCAGCAGTCGCTCCGCCGGGATGGCTGGCGCGTCCTTGAGGCCGAGGATGGCGAAGCGGGCCTGAACCTCGTGGTGGAAAATCGCCCCGCGGCCGTGCTGCTCGATCTGCACATTCCGCGACGCAATGGATTCCAGGTTTGCCGGATGTTGCGCGCGCAACCGGAACTTGCCGGTACCAAGATCATCGTCACGACGGGCAGTCGCTTTGGGAATGATCGACTCACCGCCCTCGCGGCCGGGGCCGACGAATACCTGGTCAAGCCCATCCTGCCGGCCGACCTCTCGCGTGTGCTGCCGAATGTCGCCGCGGATCCCGTGGGGAATGGCCAGGTCGCCACCCTCCCCTCCGCAGTGAGCGAGCCGCGCGAACTCAAGAATGTCGGCCTCTTCAAGACGGCGTTTCCAGACGACAGCGATCTGCGCACGATCGTGCGTTTTTGGGGCGTGCGCGGTTCCCTGCCCACGCCCGGACCCACCACGGTGCGCACGGGCGGAAACACCTCGTGCGTGGAATTTCGCTGCGGCGACCAGATCATCATTCTCGACGCCGGCACCGGCATTCGCGCGCTGGGTGCTTCGCTCGCCAAGGAATTCAAGGGTCGCGATCTGCACATCACGATTCTGATTACGCACACGCATTGGGATCACATCCAGGGCTTCCCGTTCTTCGGCCCGGCGTACAGCCCGACCAACAAGCTGCGCATTCTCGGTTACGAAAGCGCAGTCGGCGGGCTGCGGACGGCCTTGTTTGAGCAAATGGAGACCGCGTATTTCCCGATCAGCCTCAGCCAGATGGCCGGGCGCGTGGTCTTCGAGGAGCTCGAGGACATGAAATTCCAGATTGGTCCTGTCGCGGTGCAGTCGGTTTTCTCCAATCACCCCGGCATCTGTCTCGCCTACCGGCTCACCACGCCCGGCGGCGTCGTGGTCTACATGTGCGACCACGAGGTCTATCTCCGCCAGGAGCGCCTGACGCAGGAGCGCGCGGGCAAGCCCAACGCCGCGGCGCTGGAATTTGCGCGGCGCGAGGACGAAAAACTGGCGCGCTTCATTGGCGCGGCGGACGTGTTGATTTGCGACAGCCAGTACGATGAATCCGAGTACCCGAGCCGGCTCGGCTGGGGGCACACCTGCATGGACGATACCGTCGCGCTCGCGCTCCAGGCAGGCGCCAAGCGCCTCTGCCTCTTTCATCACGATCCGGATCATGACGACACCAAGGTGGACTCGATGGTCGAGCGAGCCCGGCAGCTGGTGAAGGAATCGGGCAAGACGCTTGAGGTGGATGCCGCGCGCGAGGGACAGGAGATTGTCCTGAAGGCCGCCGCTGCGAAGAAGTAGATCAGGGGGCACGCGTCGACGAGCGCGTGGCCAAGGGGCTTGGCAGTCCGCGGGAGCGGGCTGCAGACGTCTTGCAGACGCGCTCGGAGATCGTGCTCCACCGGATCACCCGCGCTGAACAAAATGATTTCCGTATCCTTCGGACATCGGCTAGAACGCTCGCGTTGGGGAACCACGGGACATGAGCACGAATTCATCAGACGCCACTTCGCTTTGGAACGAGGACCTCGCGCCGGTGCCGCCGGAACGGCGCACGTGGAGCAAATGGGATTATGCCGCGCTGTGGGTCTCCATGTCCGCGTGCATCCCAACGTACATGCTCGCTTCGTCGCTGATCGGCGGCGGCATGAACTGGTCGCAGGCCATTCTCACGATTTTTCTCGGCAACCTGATCCTGCTGGTTCCGATGATCCTGAACGCGCACGCCGGCACGCAGTATGGGATCCCGTTTCCGGTGCTTTGCCGCGCCTCGTTCGGCACGCGCGGCGCCAACATTCCGGCGCTGCTTCGCGCGCTCGTCGCCTGTGGCTGGTTCGGCATCCAGTCGTGGATCGGCGGCAATGCCATCTTCAAGATTCTCGCCGTTTTCATCCCGTCGATCGCCACGGGTCCCGCCACCAACGTCCTCGGCATCTCGCTCGCGCAATTTTTCTGCTTTCTGTTTTTTTGGGGCATCAACATGGCGGTGGTCTTTCGCGGGATCGACTCCATCCGCCTGCTCCTGAACATCAAGGCGCCGCTCCTGCTGGCGCTCGGACTGCTCCTGCTCGGCTGGGCATATCAAAGCGCCAACGGCTTCGGGCCGATCCTCTCGCAGCCCTCGGCCTTCGACGCAGGCCAGCCGAAGAGCGGGCAGTTTTGGTCGTTCTTTTTTCCAGCGCTCACGGGCATCGTCGGATTTTGGGCCACGCTTTCGCTGAACATCCCCGACTTCTCGCGCTACGCCCGCAGCCAGCGCGATCAAATTATCGGCCAGACCGCCGGACTGCCGCTGACCATGGCCCTTTATTCCTTCATCGGCGTGGCCGTCACGTCGGCCACCACCATCATTTACGGCGAGACCATCTGGGATCCTGTGGATGTCGTCACGCGATTCAAGAATCCCATCGTGCTGGTGGTGGCTCTGCTGGCGCTTTGCATCGCCACGCTGGCCACGAACCTGGCTGCAAACGTGGTGGGCCCGGCGAATGACTTCGCCAATGTGGCACCGAGTCGCATTTCATTCCGACTCGGCGGATTGATCACCGGCTTCATCGGCGTGTTGATCATGCCGTGGAAGCTCGTCGCCGATCCGTCCGGTTTCATTTTCAAGTGGTTGGTCGGGTATAGCGCGCTGCTCGGGCCCATTGCCGGCATCATGTTGGCGGATTATTACGTTCTTCGCCGGAAGCAGCTGGACGTCGCGGACCTGTACTGCCTGGACGGACGATATCCGAAGTGGTCGGCGGCGGCGCTGACGGCGCTGCTGCTCGGCATCCTGCCGCACCTGCCCGGCTTTCTCGCGCAAATCAACGCACTTTCGCCCACGAGCGTCCCGAGATTCCTGCTCTCGCTCTACAACTATTCATGGTTCTCTGGCTTCGCGTTGAGCTTCTTTATTTACCTGGGCCTGAAACGGCGTCACGCCGCGGCTTGATCAGCGCGCCAGGAATTGCCCGCGTCCGGGCGTGCCGACGAATTTTCCGTCGCGCACGGCGACCTCGCCCCGCAGGGTGACCACTGACGGCCGCCCGACAAATTCCCAGCCCTCGAAGGGGTTGTAGTCGACGTTCATCGTCTGCGTGGCGGCGGAGATCCGGCCGCGGTAATTTGAATCGAATACCACCAGGTCGGCGTCCGACCCGGGTTGGATGGCCCCCTTGCGCGGGAAGAGGCCAAAGGTCCTGGCCGCATTGGTGCTGGCGACGCGGACGAACGTATTCAGATCGATGCGTCCCGTGGAAACGCCGTGGGAGTAGAGCAGCTTGACGCGATCCTCGAGTGCGGGAATTCCGTTGGGTATCTTCGTGAAATCATCACGGCCCATCGGCTTCTGCCCGATGAAATCAAACGGCGCATGGTCGGTTGCCACCGTGTCGATCAGTCCGGAGTTGAGCGCATGCCAGAGCACGGCGTGGTTGCGGGCATCGCGCAGCGGGGGCGACATCACGTATTTTGCCGCGCCAAAGCCGCCGCGCTCCGCGTATGTCTTGTCGAGCAACAGGTATTGAATGAGCGTTTCGATTCGGACATTGACGCCGCGCAATCTCGCGTCGGTGGCCACGCGCAGAGCCTCGGCGCAGCTCAGGTGCACGATGTAGACCGCCGCGCCGGTGAGACCGGCAAAGCTCAGGAAATGATGGACCCCCTCGGCCTCGACTTCGGGCGGGCGACTCTCGTGGTGCTGGGCCGGATCGGTTTTTCCCGCGGCCAGCAGTTCGCGCTGGCGTTCGGCGACGAGCGTTTCGTTTTCGCAATGTGCCGCGGTCACGACGCCGAGTTCGCGCGCGAGTTTGAGTGTGCGATAGAGCTCCGTGTCATCAATGCCGAAGGCGCCCTTGTAAGCGAGGAAGACCTTGAACGATTTCACGCCGGCGGCCACGATGCTGGTGAGCTGCGCCTCGGTGCCGTGATCGAACTTCGTCACGCCCATGTGGTAGCTGTAGTCGCACGCGGCCTTGCCCGTGCTTTGGGCATTCCAAGTATTGAAGCCATCGAGCGCCTCCATGCTGCGCGACGGGCAGCACATGTCGAAAATCGTGGTCGTGCCCCCGACCAGCGCCGCGCGGCCCCCGGTGTCGTAGTTGTCCTTCGAAAAGGTACCCATGAAGGGCAGATAAATATGCGTGTGCGGATCGATGAAACCGGGGAAGACGAATTTCCCCGTCGCGTCGATCACCTCCGCGCCCGGTGGCGCCTCGAGCTTCGTCCCGATGCGCGTGATCGTCTCCCCTTCGCAGTAAATATCCGCGCAATAACGCGAGTCCGCCGTGACGATTTCGCCATTCGTGATGAGGAGGGGCATGGGGAAGTGAAAAGTGACGAGTGAAGAGTGATGAGCTGCCGAGCTACGCGTCGAGCTTTCTTCTCAGCGCATTCAGCATACGTCTGAGCTCCTGGACCCGGTCGTCGATGGGCACGACCGACTTCGAATTTGCGAGGCCAACTTCTGTGGCAATTACAAGTTGGGTGTCGATTTCGGCAAGGGAACCCTCGGCGTAGCCGATAAACTGTATGAACTCTCCAGTCGTGCGACGTGCCTGGCCTTCCGCGATATTCGAGGGCACCGAGGTCGCGGCGCGGCGCAATTGACTTGTTAGTGCAAATCGCTTCTCGGCGGGAAAAGTTCGCGTCAGCAGATAGATCTCCCTCGCCAGTTGAAACCCCTTCTGCCAAACGAGCACGTCCCGATATCCCCCCGGCTTTGGACGCTCCTCGGCCATACTCGTCACTGGTCACTGATCACTCATCACCGCCCTTTCCCCCTGCCAGGGCGGCGGACTGTTTCACGAAATCATCGCCGCTCCATTCGGCGTCGCCCTTGATCATCTTGCGCGCGGCGTCCGCCTGCTTCCGCTCGCGCTGCATCCGCACGAGTTCGGCGTGCGTCGTAAAGTACGGCAGGCTCTTGCCCTTGAAATCCGCAATGGATTCAAATTTGTGCTTCTCCATGAAGGCGAGCAGCTCCTCGCCGAGACGCTGCACCATCGGGTAGCCAAATTTCATCACGCCGGTGCACACCTGCACGGTGTCGCTGCCGAGCAGGATGAATTCCGCCGCGTCCGTGCCGGATTCGACCCCCCCGATGCCCGAGAGCGTCCGGCCCGGAAATTCGTGCTGGATGAGCGCCGCGATCTCCATGCACATCCGCAGCGCGATCGGTTTAACGGCGCGGCTCGAGTAACCGCCGGGTGTCGTGTAGCCTTCGACTGTCGGTTCAGGTCGGAGCGTCTCCAGGTTCACGCCGATCACGCTGCGTATCGTGTTGATTGCGCTGATGCCGTGGCAGCCCGCCCGCAGGGAGGCCCGAGCCGGCTCCTCGATGTGGGTGATGTTCGGGGTCATCTTCGCCCACACCGGCACCTTGGCGACCGACATCACCCAGCCGCAAACCTCCTTCAAGATCTCCGGGTCCTCGCCCATCGCCGCGCCCATTTTTCGCTCGGGCAGTCCGTGGGGACACGAAAAATTCAGTTCGAAGGCGTCCACTCCGACTGCCTGGCACCGCTCGACAATTTCGACCCAGGCGTCCTTGCGGTATTCCTCCATGATCGACGCGATGAGGGCGCCCTTGGGCTGCGCGTCCTTGCAGCGTTTGAATTCGTCCATCCAGATTTCGAAGGGGCGATCGCTGATGAGCTCGATGTTTTCCCAGCCGATCACCTCGCCGCTGAGGGCGTGGTGCTTGCCGTAGCGCGGGGCGACGTTGACCACCTTGGAGGCGTCCAGACTGATCGTTTTCGCGATGACCGCGCCCCAGCCCTCGCGGAAGGCGCGCTGGATCACGTTAAGATTGGTGCCGGGCGGCCCCGACCCGATGACAAACGGATTGGGCAGCGCGAGGCCGTCCACGGTGATCGCAAGCGTGCTCATCGGCCGTTGTTGTCGCAAAAACTGCCGGACAACGGAAACACAATCTGCTCGACCAACTTGCGGGGGGTGGCGCAATCTTCGCCGCATGAGCCGCCAAGTCCGTATCGGGTTGATCCAGGCAAAATGCACCCATCCCGGGGATGCGCCGCCGGAGGTCATCAAGCGAGCAATGATCGACAAGCACGTGCGTTTCCTCGAGGACGCGGCCGCCAAGGGCTGCAACATCGTCTGCCTGCAGGAGCTCTTTTACGGTCCGTACTTCTGCGCGGAGCAGACGACGCACTGGTATGCGCTGACCGAGCGCGTGCCGGAAGGTCCGACCACGCAGTTGATGATGGAAACGGCCAAGCGGCTCGGCATGGCGCTGGTGGTGCCCGTGTACGAGGTGGAGAACACCGGCGTCTATTACAACACGGCGGCGATGATCGACGCCGACGGAAAGTACCTGGGCAAATATCGCAAGACGCACATTCCGCACTGTCTGCCAGGATTCTGGGAGAAGTTTTATTTCCGGCCTGGCAATCTCGGGTATCCGGTCTGGCAGACCGCCTTTGGCAAGGTCGGCATCTACATTTGCTATGATCGCCACTTCCCCGATGGCGCGCGCTGCCTGGGTCTGAACGGCGCGGAGATCGTCTTCAATCCGTCGGCGACGGTCGCGGGTCTGAGCGAGCATTTGTGGAAGCTTGAGCAGCCGGCGCACGCGGTGGCGAACCAGTATTTCATCTGCGCGATCAACCGGGTGGGCGTCGAGCAGCCTTGGGCGATTGGCGAGTTCTACGGGCAGTCTTACATCTGCAATCCGCGCGGTCAGATGGTGGCGGTGGCCAGTCGCGACAAGGACGAACTGCTCGTGAGCGACATCGATCTCGACGAAATCGAAGAGGTGCGGAACACCTGGCAGTTCTACCGGGATCGCCGACCGGATCAGTACGGGCCGATTGTTGCACCTTAGGCTGGTGCCGACGTGCTGTCGGGCGGGTCCTCGTCGTCATTGCCGCGCATCCCATGATTTTTCTCCGCTGCCTTGCGTGCCTGCTTCTGGGGGTGCCCGCGATCTCCTGCGAGGCTTTCCAGCGCGACAAGACCAAGGCCGAGCCGCCGGTGGAAATGACCATCCGCAGCACGGATATCCTCGGCATGCAACGCGTGTTGACGGCCTCGTTTGCGCAGCAGGGCTGGGAAGTCGTCAATCAAACCACCCGGGCCCTGAGCCTGAGCCAGCCGATGACGCCGGATGATGCGGTGCGCTACTTTGGGCGCTATCAGAGCGGGTCGCCCGATGCCGACATTCACTATTTTTCCAGCTTCGAACCGAGCAAGGGGGACCGCACGTTTGTCACCGGGCGGGTGCTCGGCGTCAGTCCGACGCACTACGGCCGGGTAGTCACGGCGGAGCTGACCGATCCCAAGGCGCGGCGTCAGCTGGAGACCGTGCTGCGCGCCTTGAAGAAGGAAATGGAAAAGGGCCGACGCGGTTCGCCGCGCGCGCGGAATTTCGATCTGGTCAAGTCGCCCTCCTCGTGACTTAAGTAAATCGCGATGAGTGGGATGGCGTTTTCCCGCGGCGCCCGCGGGGCAGCCATCATGGCGGCGATTTGGGCCGTGGGTAGCGTGCACGGCCAAATCAGTTATTCCGGCGGGACCTACGTCCAGAATTTCGATGGCCTGCCCGCGTCGGGAACATTCACGTTGATCGGTCCCGGCCCGCACGCGCTGTTCTCCTCACCCATCAATGCGACGAACCTGGCGGGCTGGAGTTTCTCGCTCGTGCCGGGCAGCACATCGCCTGACGCGAAGTTCGCGGTGGGCAGCGGCTCAGCCACGACCGGCTCCGTCTATTCATTTGGATCCACCGGCAAGCTGGAGCGGGCTTTGGGATCGCTGGCGAGCGGCTCCGTAGTGTCGCGGTTTGGCGCCGTCTTCGTCAACGACACGCCGAATGTGATCACCCGCGTGACGATTGCGTACGCCGGTGAGCAATGGCGTTACGGCGGTTCTGCCACGCCGAATGGGCTGCGATTCTCGTATGCGATCGGAGTGGTGGAGATCGGTGCTGATTCATTTATCGAGGTTTCCGAACTCTCGTTCAATGCACCCATTCTGATCGGGGCCACGGGCGCGCGGGACGGAAATGACGTGGCGAATCGACGCCCCATCGCCGGCACCATTTCCGGGCTGACATGGGCGCCGGGACAGACCCTCGCGATTCAGTGGACGGACGAAAACGAGAGCGGCAATGACAACGGCCTCGCGATCGACGACCTCACGTTGACGACCGATGCCGGGAGCGGGCCGTTGGAAATTTCCGCCACGTTCCCACCGGACGGAGCGACCGGCGCCTTCCCAAACTCCGCGTTGGCCATTGATTTCAATCACCCCACGGCGGTGACCGGGGGATGGTTTCAAATCGCAGGTTCCGACAGCGGATTACATGCGGCCACGGTGAGCGGCCCCCCGACGAAACGCACCATCCGACCGACCACGGAATTTGCGTTTGGAGAGACCGTCACCGTCACGTTTTTCGCCACCGGCATCATTGACCAAAACACCGGACGGCATCTCCCGGCCGATCGCACGATGACATTTTCCACGGTCGCGGCTCCTGCATCCGTCACGAGAATTCACGATATCCAGGGTAACGCCACCGCCAGCCCGCTCGTGGGGAGTTTTGTGTCGATTGAAGGCGTCGTCACCGGTGCCTTCCAAAGCACCGGCAGCGGGTTGCATGGATTCTTCCTGCAGGAATTGGAAGCGAACTACGACAACGATCCGGCCACGTCGGAAGGCATCTTCGTTTTCGACGACGGCAGCACGCCACCCCTGATGCCGGGCGACCACGTAAGCGTCACGGGTGTCGTCTCCGAATTCGAGGAGCTCACTGAACTGGCGCCGGTGGCGTCGGTTCGCGTCTTGGGACAGGCTCCGCTTCCGGCGGCGATTCCCCTGGCGCTGCCGCTCGCCGCAGCGGACGCACTGGAGCGCTACGAGGGGATGCGCGTGACGTTCCCGCAGACGTTGACGGTGACGGGAAATGAACTCCTCGGGTCGGACGGCGAGGTTGAATTGACTTTTGGCCTGCCGCTTTCGCAGCCGACGAACGTGGTCGCGCCCGGCGCCGCGGCGAATGCGCTACAAGTCCAAAACAATCTCAACCGCATTTTGCTCGACGACGGCAATCGACACTCGTACCCCAACTCGACGCCGTATTTGCTGGCGAGCGGGACGCTGCGGGCGGGCGACACCGCGAGCGGATTGACCGGTGTGTTGACGCAATTCGGCGGCCGGTATCACCTCGAACCCACCACAGCTGTCACGTTCACGGCGGTGAATCCACGTTCACCGCTGCCGCCGGCCGTCGGTGGACGGGTGCGGGTCGCGGCGGCCAACGTGCTCAACTATTTCAACGGGGATGGGCTGGGCGGGGGTTTCCCCACCGCGCGCGGGGCCAGTA
>JANMQT010000011.1:0-35450 GCA_031370675.1 Verrucomicrobiota bacterium | reverse complement strand
CACGGGCACAATCATCCGCGCCTGAACGCGGCAATCACGGCGCAGCTGGAGCGCTTTGCGCACGTGTCGTTTCTGGGTGCGACCCATCCGCTGGCGATCGAGCTGGCGCGTGAACTTGTCGCGCTGTGGCCGGCGGGTGGCTTGTCGCGAGTGTTCTATTCGGATGACGGATCAACCGCAATTGAATCGGCGCTGCGGATGGCGCGGCAGTTTCATCAATTTCGCGGTGAGCCGGAGCGGCGGGCGTTTGTGGCGTTCGATCGCGCCTACCACGGCGACACGCTGGGTGCGGCGGGCCTGGGGGGGATTCCGGTATTTCACGACACGATCAAGCAGGGCGGGGAACCGTTCGACGTCATTCGCATGGCGGACGTGACGCAGCTTTTCGCGCTGGAGCCCACGCGGGCGAAGACGGTGGCTGCGGCCGTGATCGAGCCATTAATCCAGGGTGCGGCGGGCATGCGGCTCTGGCCGGCGGGCACGCTGCGTCGGCTGCGCGAATGGTGCGACGCACACGGCGTGCTCTTAATCGCCGATGAGGTGATGACTGGCTTTGGCCGGACGGGGACAATGTTTGCGAGCGAGCGGGAAGGCGTGACGCCGGACTTCCTCTGTCTCGCGAAAGGACTGACCGCGGGATATTTGCCGTTGGCGGCGACAATGACGACCGAGCGTGTGTTCGAGACCTTTCGCGGCGAGCCGGGCGAACGGCGCGCGTTTTACTACGGGCACAGCTACACCGCGAATGCGCTGGGGTGCGCGGTGGCGCTGGAGAGCCTGAAAATTTTTCGTGACGAAAATGTGCTGGCGACATTGCGAGGGAAGATCACGCGGCTGGCTGAGTTGTTGCGCGAGCGGATCGAGCCGTTGCCGTTGGTCGCGGAGGTGCGGCAGTGCGGATTCATCGCGGGCGTGGAATTACGTGGCGATCCCGCGGGAGGGTTGTTGGGCCGCGAAGTCTGTTACGTCGCGCGCCAGCACGGCCTGCTCACGCGGCCGATCGGAAATGTGGTCGTGTTGATGCCGCCGTATTGCATTGCGGATTTGCAACTGGAGTCGGCCGTCGAGGCGATTCGAGAGGGAATCGTCGAGGTGGCCGGTGGTTCGGCTCGTCCCGAGCCGATGGCAAAGGGGTAGGGACGGCTCGCGGAGCCGTCCCAAACTGAGCGAATTTGGCGTCGAACGCGAGGTTGACGGTAGGGCCGCGCATTTGTTGCGGACGGAAAATTTGGGACGACCGGGGACGGTCATCCCTACCGTTTGGCAACGTACCCGGAGGTCACGTTCCACCTCATCGCGTAGGGACGACGCGAACCACCTACCGAAACTGTTCCAAGAACCGCACGTCGTTCTCGATCAGCAGCCGGATGTCGGGCAGGCCGAGTAGAATCATGGCGAGTCGATCGAGACCGAATCCGAACGCGAAGCCCGTGTACTTCTCGGAGTCGTACGCTTGGTCGCCGCGGCGTTGGTTGACCTGATCGTACACCGCCGGATCGACCATGCCGCAGCCGCAGACCTCGAGCCAGCGCTCACCGCCGCGCAACGCGGGTGATTTTACGTCGATCTCGAAACTTGGCTCGGTGAAAGGAAAGAAATGCGGCCGGAAACGAATGGCGGTTTTCGCCCCGAACAATTCGCGCAGGAAATATTCCAGCGTGCCCTTCAAGTCGGCGAGCGTGACGCCCTCGTCGACCACCAGGCCTTCCATCTGATTGAACTGCGCGAGGTGCGACGCGTCCACTTCGTCGCGGCGATAGGCCGCGCCCGGCGCGATGATGCGCACGGGCGGGGGCTGCGTCTCCATCGCGCGAATCTGCACGGTCGAGGTATGCGTGCGGAGCAGGCGGCCGTCCGGCAGGTAAAACGTGTCCTGCTCGTTGCGCGCCGGGTGATCCGCGGGCGTGTTGAGCGCGTCGAAGCAGTGAAATTCATCGTCGACGTCCGGTCCATCGGCGAGCGCAAAACCGAGCCGGCGAAAAATCTGCACCGCGCGATCCTGCAATTGCGTGAGCGGATGCAGCGCGCCCACCGGCAGCAGCGGTGTGCCGGGCAGCGTGACATCCACCGACGCCAGCGCGGTTGATTCGGCGCGGGTGCTGAGGCCCTGTGCCGCGGCATCGAAGGCTGCGGTCACGGCCGTGCGCACTTCGTTGAGCTTCTTGCCTGCCGCCGGGCGTTCTGCCTTCGAGAGGGACCTCATGCGCTCGCCGAGCGCGGAAAGCGTGCCCTGTCGACCAAGGTAACGCACGCGCGCGACTTCGAGCGAGGCCGGGTCGGCGGCGGCCGCGATGTCGGCCAGCGCGGCGGCCTGGAGTTGGTCGAGTTCCGTCAGCATGGATCGTTCTTGAAACGAAAAAGGCGCGATTGGTATCGCGCCGTCCCCGTATGGACTCATTCGTTCCGGCGTGGCCGGTTGGATTAGGCAGCCTGGAGGACTGCGCCCTTCTTGTTCTTAATCGCCTTGTGGGCGGTTTCGAAAAGGGCGTTGAAGGCGGCCTCGTCGTTGACCGCGAGCTCCGACATCATCTTGCGGTCCACCTGGACGTTGGCGGCCCGCAGGCCTTCCATGAAACGGCTGTAGCTGAGGCCGTGCACGCGGCAGGCGGCGTTGATGCGCTGGATCCACAGGCTGCGGAAGTTGCGCTTGCGCGTCTTGCGGTCGCGGTAGGCCCAGTAGCGCGCCTTGTAGATGGCGTCCTTGGCGTAACGGAAAAGCTTGGAGCGGCGGCCGCGAAAGCCACTCGCGGCTTTCAGCATCTTCTTGCGGCGGCGGCGACTGGCGACGGCGTTGGTGGCGCGAGGCATAGGATTAGGTCAGCAGGGGTGAAGGGAAAGCAGACAGGCTCAGCCGAACGGCAGGCATTCCTTGATCTTCTTGATCTCGGTCTTGTCGACGAGGGCAGACTTGGCGAGCAGGCGCTTCCGCTTCGAGCTCTTCTTCTGGAGAATGTGTCGGCGCCCAGCCTGGGTGCGCTTCACTTTCATGCCAGAACCAGTGATCTTGAAGCGTTTGGCGACGGCCTTTTTCGTCTTCCGGCGGGCAATGGATTTCGGCATAGGGAGGGGGACGGTAGCCAGAGTCGGGAGTTGCACAACTGATTTTTGGAAACTCGGGGCCTCTGGGCGGGAAAACTCCAAATTCGAAACTCGAAACTCGAAGAAAACGGAGCGAACGCTGGAAACACCGAAAGTTTAAGAAATCAGCGCCCAGGAAGCACGTTCCGCAAGAAATACGGCCTTTTTTGACTTTCCCCTATTCGATCTTCCGTGCTTCCTTCGAGCTTCGAGTTTCGTCCTTCGAGTTTGGGGGCGAAGCTGAGCTTCGCCCCCGATGCTTCCCCCGATCGCACTTCTCTTTCCCGGCCAGGGTGCCCAGGCCGTGGGCATGGGCCGCGAGCTCAAGGATTCCTCGCCGGCCGCCGCGGCGCTTTACGCCCAGGCCGATGCCTGCCTAGGACGCGATTTGACGAAGATTATGTGGGAGGGGCCCAAGGAGGATCTGACCCGCACGGCGAATTGCCAGCCGGCGCTTTACCTGCACGGCCTGGCGGCACTCGCGGCGCTGCGCGAGGCGCTCGACGGACGCGCGGCCGAATTTGAGGCCGCGATCGTTGGCGCGGCCGGACTTTCGCTCGGCGAAATGACCGCACACGCCTCCGCCAGGACCTTCGATTTTGAAAACGGCCTCAAGCTGGTCGAGCGACGCGGCGAGCTGATGGAAGAGGCCTGCCGGCTGGCCGGCGGGACGATGGCCGCGTTGATTGGCGGCGACGCTCCCTCCGCGCTCGCGCTCGCGGAGGATTGCCGCGTCGAGGTGGCCAATTACAACTCGCCCGGCCAGTACGTGCTCTCGGGCGCGGTCGATGGCATCAAGCAGGCCATCGCACAGGCGAAAGATCGCGGCTTTCGCAAGGCCGTGCCCCTCGATGTCGCCGGGGCCTATCACTCCCGCCTGATGGAACCGGCCCGTACGCGACTGGCCGAGGCGCTGGCGACGACGCCGATGGAGGCACCCCGATTTCCTGTCATCGCAAATTTTTCCGCGGAGCCGGTCCGCGACCCGGTGACCGCGCGAGACATCCTCACGAAGCAGGTAACGGGGTCGGTGCGTTGGATCGAATCGATTGAGCGCCTGGCAAACGAGTTTGGCGTCACGCTCTTTCTTGAGCTTGGGCCCGGGGCGGTGCTGGCGGGCCTAGTCGGCCGGATTGTGAATGGCGCGGAGGTAATCTCGATCGGCGATTCCGCGTCCGTGACCAGGGCCGCTGCGCGACTGCAGTCCTGAATTGTTCCTTCGGTTTCCCTTCGTCTCCCGCATGCGCCATTCCTCTGCTCTCGCCCTCACCGCGCTCGCGCTTCTCGCCCCGGGTCTTTCGTCCGCGCTGCCGGCTGCTGACGCGCCCACGCCCGCCGCGTCGCCGAGTCCGACTTCCGTGACGGAAAACCCCCTCTTCAAGGCCAGCACGCTGCCGTATCACTTGCCGCCGTTTGATCGGATCAAGGACGGTGATTTTGCGCCGGCCTACGCGAAGGGCATGACGGACCAACTCGCGGAGGTCGCGATCATTGCGGACAACCAGGAACCCGCCACCCTCGACAACACCATCGTGGCGCTTGAGCGCTCGGGCCAGTTGCTCACGCGGGTCGACCGGATTTTTTCGAATCTCGCCGGCGCGAACACGAATCCCACGCTGCAGCAATTGGAGGCCGCGGTCGCGCCCAAACTCTCGGCCCATCGGGACGCGATCGCGCTGAATGGCGCGCTGTTTGTGCGGATCCAATCACTCTACGATCAGCGTGACAAACTGGACCTCGATCCCGAGTCAAAACGTCTGCTTGAGCGGTACAACAAGGACTTCGTCCGGGCGGGGGCCAAGCTCTCCGGGGCTGATAAAATCAAGCTCAAGGCGATGAACGCGGAAATCGCCACACTTCAGACGGCGTTCTCGCAGAACGTGCAGAAAGAGAAGAACGCTTTATCCATCGTGGTTGATCGCCGCGAGGATCTGGCGGGTCTTCCCGAGAATGAAATCGCCGCCGCCGCGGCCGTCGCCAAGGAGGAGGGCAAGGAGGGCAAGTACGTAATTGCGCTGCTCAACACCAGCGGCCAGCCCGCGCTGTCCTCGCTGGCGAACCGGAAATTGCGGGAGCAGATCATGCAGACATCGCTGGCGCGCAACAGCCACGGGGGCGCGTGGGACAATCTCGCGCTCGTTTCGCGGATTGCGAAGCTGCGCGCGGAGCAGGCACAGTTGCTCGGCTACGCCAATCACGCCGCCTACCAGCTCGATGACCAGACCGCGGGGAATGTTCAAACCGTCAATACGCTACTCGCCAAGCTCGCGCCGCCGGCCGTGGCCATTGCGCGCCGCGAGTTGGCCGACATGCAGGCCTTGGTCGACCAGGAAAAGGGGGGCTTCAAGCTGACGGCGGCCGACTGGGATCTTTACTCCGAGAAGGTGCGGAAGGCGCGCTACGCCTTTGATGAGTCGCAACTGAAGCCGTACTTCGAGCTGAACCGGGTGCTGCAGGACGGCGTCTTTTACGCCGCCAACAAATTTTACGGACTGACCTTCAAAGAGCGCAAGGATCTGCCGACCTATCACCCGGAAGTGCGCGTGTTCGAGGTCTTCAACGCGGACGGTACGCCGCTCGCGCTGTTTCTCGCCGACCTTTATGCGCGCCCGGCCAAACGGGGCGGCGCCTGGATG
Organism: Verrucomicrobiota bacterium; assembly: GCA_031370675.1. GTDB lineage: Bacteria > Verrucomicrobiota > Verrucomicrobiia > Chthoniobacterales > SZAS-18 > SZAS-18. Next base: position 29,736 of record JANMQT010000011.1, on the reverse strand, counting down.
ACTGAATACGTGTCGCAGTCCGGTTTGTTTGGGGACAAGCCGGTGGTGGCCAACCATCTGAACATCCCGAAGCCGCCGGAGGGCGAGCCGGCGCTGCTGACCTTTGACGAGGTTGTGACCATGTTTCACGAGTTCGGGCACGCGTTGCACGGCATGTTTTCAAACGTGAAATATCCGCGCTTCGCCGGCACGAATGTCCCGACCGATTTTGTCGAGTACCCCTCGCAAGTGAATGAGATGTGGGCCATCTGGCCCGACGTGCTCAAGAATTACGCGAAGCACTACCAGACCGGGGAGCAACTGCCGTTCGCCCTGCTCGAGAAATTCAAGGCGGGCGAGAAATTCAACCAGGGCTTCAAGACGACGGAGTACCTCGCGGCGACCCTGCTGGATCAGGCCTGGCACCAGCTCAAGCCCGAGGAAGTGCCGGCCGATACGCTGGCTTTTGAGGCCGCGGCGTTGAAGAAATTCGGGATGGATTTTGCGCCGGTGCCACCGCGGTACCGGTCGCCCTATTTCTCGCATAGTTTCGCGGGTGGATACTCCGCGGGCTATTATTCCTACCTCTGGAGCGAGGTGCTCGATGCCGACAGCGTCGACTGGATCAAGCAGCACGGCGGCCTGACGCGCGAGAATGGCGATCGGTTTCGCGCGATGCTGCTCTCGCGCGGCGGCAGCGATGAGGCACTCACGCTTTTCCGGAATTTCACCGGCGGCGACCCCGACATTGCGCCCCTGCTGAAACGGCGCGGGTTGGATGACCCCGTTCCGGTGAAGCACTAAGAGTGCGCGATCCGCGCGCCGCAGCCATCCCCTTCCCACCACCCCCTGATTCACTTCCCATGCGCACTTCATTTCCCCTCCGGTGTTTGATCGCCCGGCTGGTCGCGACGACCGGGCTTACCGCCACGTTGTGCGCCGCCGGTGACACCCCAGCCCCCGCGGCCGCCGCCGCGGACAACCCGCTGCTGACGGAAAGCACGCTGCCGTACCAGTACCCGCCGTTCGATAAGATCAAGGACGACGATTACCCGCCCGCCTTTGAAAAGGGCATGTCCGACCAGCTCAAGGAAGTCGACGCCATCGCGAACAACAAGTCACCGGCCACCTTCGACAACACGATCGTCGCGCTGGAACGCTCCGGGCAGTTGCTCGCGCGGGTGAACCGCATTTTCTCGAACCTGGCCGGCGCGAACACGAATCCGGCGCTGCAAAAAATCGAGGCGGCGAACGCGCCGAAGCTCTCGGCGCAACGCGACGCCATCACACTGAACAGCGCGCTCTTTGCGCGCATCCAGTCGCTTTACGACCAACGCGAGCAACTCGGGCTCGACGCGGAGTCGAAGCGGCTGCTGGAGCGCTACTACAAGGATTTCGTCCGGGCGGGCGCCAAGCTTTCGGATGCCGATAAAACCAAGCTCAAGGCGATGAACGCCGAGCTGGCCACGCTGCAGACCTCGTTCGCGCAAAACGTGCTCAAGGAGAAAAACGCCGCCTCGATCCTGGTGGAAAAAAAGGAGGATTTGGCGGGTCTTTCCGACAATGAAATCGCCGCCGCGGCCGCCGCGGCGAAGGCCGCCGGCAACGAGGGCAAGTTCCTCATCGCGCTGTCGAACACCACGGGACAACCGACGCTCGCCTCGCTGCAGAACCGCAAGCTGCGTGAGCAAATCATGCAGGCGTCGCTGGTGCGCAACAGCAACGGGGGCGAATTCGACAATCGCGCGATTGTGCCGCGGATCGCCCGACTGCGCGCCGAGCGCGCCCAACTGCTGGGCTATGCCAATCACGCGGCGTACCAGCTGGAGGACCAGACCGCGGGCGACGTGGCGACCGTGAACGCGCTGCTTGCCAAGCTCGCGCCGCCGGCCGTGGCCAACGCGCGCCGCGAGGCCGCCGACATGCAAAAAATCATCGATCAGGAAAAGGGCGGCTTCCAGCTGGGCGCGGCCGACTGGGATCTCTACGCGGAAAAGGTGCGCAAGGCGCGCTATGACTTCGACGCGGCGCAACTAAAGCCGTATTTCGAAATCAACCGCGTGCTGCAGGACGGGGTTTTCTTTGCCGCGGACAAGTTCTACGGGCTGACTTTCAAGGAGCGCAAGGACCTTCCGGTCTATCACCCCGACGTGCGCGTTTTCGAGGTGTTCAACGCCGACGGCTCGCCGCTCGCGTTGTTTCTGGCGGATCTTTACGCGCGCCCCTCCAAGCGTGGTGGTGCCTGGATGAACGCATACGTGCCGCAGTCCGGCCTTTTCGCGAACAAGCCGGTGGTCGCAAACCACCTGAACATTCCCAAGCCGCCCGAGGGCGAGCCGACGCTGCTGACCTTCGACGAGGTGAACACGATGTTTCATGAGTTCGGGCATGCCCTGCACGGCATGTTCTCAAACGTGAAGTATCCCCGCTTCAGCGGCACGAGCGTGCCGCGCGACTTCGTGGAATATCCGTCGCAGGTGAACGAGATGTGGGCGACCTGGCCGGAGATTCTGGCGAACTACGCCAAGCACTACCAGACGGGCGAACCGCTTCCCCTTGCACTGCTCGAGAAGTTCAAGGCGGCGGACAGATTCAACCAGGGCCACAAGACGACCGAGTACCTGGCGGCCACCTTGCTGGACCAGGCGTGGCACCAGCTCAATCCTGGCGAGGTGCCCACCGACACGATGGCGTTCGAGGCGCAGGCGCTGAAAAAATACGGCGTGGAATTCGCACCGGTGCCGCCGCGTTATCGCAGCCCTTATTTTTCCCACACCTTCGCGGGCGGGTATTCGGCGGGTTATTATTCGTACATCTGGAGCGAGGTGCTGGATGCGGACAGCGTCGACTGGATCAAGACCCACGGCGGTTTGACGCGCGCGAACGGCGATCGTTTTCGCGACAAGCTGCTTTCGCGCGGCGGCAGCGAGGATGCGCTGTTGATGTTCCGGAATTTCACCGGAGGCGAGCCTGACATTGCGCCGCTGCTGAAACGTCGGGGGCTGGAGGCGCCGGCGGCGCTGAAGAAAAATTAGCCCGACGGCCAGCTAAGTCCGGGCGTCGCCCGGGAAACTCGAAGATCGAAACTCGAAACTCGAAGAAAATTTAACTTTTTTGAAACGAGGAAAGACTAAAGGGCTGCCGCGGAGATTTTCCCTGCTTCAAACCTTTTCGATAATTCCTACGAGCTTCGAGTTTCGGGTCTTCTCCAGCGTCCTCTCCGCCCCGGGCTCAGCGAGGCCGGCCACAACGCTTCCGCTTAACCCCATAACTTTATTTCTCAATCCAGTGTCTGCCGGTAGCGGGCAAGGGCGATGAGCACGGCCACGGCCGTGAAGGCGGCGAGCGGCCAGAAGTGGGGCAGGACCTCGGTGAGGCCGTTGCCCTTCAGCATGATGCCGCGCACGATGCGCAGGAAATGGGTCATCGGCAGCAGCGAGCCGATCCATTGGGCGAAGCGCGGCATTCCCTCGAACGGGAACATGAATCCTGAGAGCAGCATGCCCGGGAGAAAGAAAAACTGCGACATCTGCATCGCCTGCATCTGGGTTTGGGCCAGCGTCGAAAACGTGAACCCGACGGCCAGCGACGCGAGAATGAAAACGCCAGTCATGACCATCAGGAGAAGAAAGCTGCCCTCGAAGGGCACGCCGAACAGCACGCGCGCAAACGCCAGGCAGATGATCGCCTGCGTGTAGCCCACCACGACGTACGGCAGCACCTTGCCCGCCATGAATTCGAGCGGCCGGACCGGCGTCGCGAGCAGGTTTTCCAGCGTGCCCTTCTCGCGTTCCTTCGTGACTGCGATCGAAGTCAGGATCGTGCACGAAAGCGAGAGCACGACCGCCATGAGGCCAGGGACGGTGTTGTATTGCGTGATGCCATCGGGGTTGTAGCGCGCCTGCACGCGGACCTCGAGCGGGGCCGGCGCGAACGCGCCCGCACGCGCGGCCACCCCCACCAGATCCCGCCCGACGGCGCGCTGCGCTATTTGCGAGAGTGACGCGATGGCGTTACCCGTGGCCGAGGGATCGGTGGCATCGGCGGCAACGAGCACCACCGGTCGCTCCCCGCGCATGAGCGTCCGCCCGAAATCGGGTGGAATGACGACGAGAAATTTCACGCGACCCTCGGCGAGCAGCCGATCGCCCTCCGTTTCGCTCTGGAGACGGCGCGTGACCTCGAAATAGCGGGAATTGCGCATGCCTTCGATCAGGCTGCGCGAAAACTCGCTCGAATCCGCGGCCACCACCGCGGTGGGCAGGTGCTTGGGATCGCCGTTGATGGCGTAGCCGAACAGGATGAGCTGCATCAGCGGCAGGGCAACGACGAGACGCAGCGTGACGCCATCGCGCCGCATGTGGCGGAATTCTTTCTGCAACACGGCGAGCATGCGATCGACCGAGAAGTGTGGATGGTCCATGGCGGCAGGAACGCAGGGTATTACACGGAGAAATTGTCGGGGGTCTGATCCATCAGGCGAATGAAGACGTGCTCGAGATTGGTCGGCACTTCGGTCCACGTGACGCCGTGGCGACCACGCAAGGGCACGATGGCCCGCTCGACGGCGGCCCGATCCGCACCTCCCACGTGCAACGCGGTGCCGAAGGGAATCACCAGTTCGACCCCCGGCTTGCCGCGCAGTTCGGCGGCCGTGGCGGTGAGGTCGTCTCCGCGGATCGAAAAGACCGTCAGTCCCGCTTCGGCCACGATCTCCGCAGCGGTGCCGCGCGTGACGAGTTTGCCGTATGCAATGTACGCGAGCGCGTGGCAGCGCTCGGCCTCATCCATGTAATGCGTGCTCACCAGCACCGTCATGCCGCCGGCGGCAAGCTCGTGAATATGGTCCCAGAAGTCGCGCCGGGCCTTCGGGTCGACCCCCGCAGTCGGCTCGTCGAGCAGGAGCAATTGCGGATCGTGGATCAGGCACGCCGCTAGTGCGAGGCGCTGCTTCCAACCGCCGGAGAGCGATCCGGCGGGCTGTTTTCGGCGTTCGGTCAAGCCAAGCGAGTCGAGCGTCCGGATGACGCGATGCGCGCGCTCCGGCACCTGATAAACGTGCGCGATGAAATCCAGGTTTTCCTCGATGCTCAAGTCTTCATAGAGGCTGAAGCGCTGCGTCATGTATCCCACCTGGCGCTTGATGGCCTGCGCTTGCGTGCGGAGATCGAGCCCGAGGCAAGTGCCGTCGCCGGCATCCGGCGTGAGCAACCCGCAGAGCATGCGAATCGTCGTCGTCTTGCCGCTGCCGTTCGGTCCGAGGAAGCCATAGATGCGTCCGCGATCCACGCGCATCGAGAAATCGTCAACTACCTTGCGACCGTCGAAGCTCTTGGTCAGGCCGCGCACATCGATGGCGGGAGACGCGCCGTTTCCATTCATCGGGTCACCTCCACCGGCAGGCCGGGCGGCAGTTTGATCGCGTCGGCGGGATTGTCCGGCCTGGCCTCGACGAGGAACACGAGGTGCGAGCGGTTCTCGCGGCTGTAAATGTACGGCGGGGTGTATTCCGCCTGCGACGCCACGCGGACGACGCGGGCCGGGATGGTCGTTTTGCCACCGTCGGAGCGAACCTGCACGGGCGTGCCCGGCGGGAGCGAGGGCAGTTGTTCCTGCGGCACGAAGAATCGTGCCTTCACATTTTCCGGAGGGAGAATTTCAACCACCGGCGTGCCGGCGGCGACCATTTCACCCTCGCGGAAGAACGTGTCGGTGACGCGGCCCCCAGCCGGCGCGCCCTGCGATTTCTGGTCCAGCTTCCATTTCGCCTGGACCAGGGTGCGGCGAGCGGCCTCCACGTCGGATTCCGCGGCGCTGATCTCGTCGGCCCGGGCGCCGAGCATTCCCTGCTCGACCATGGCGCGCAGCTCGCTGACGCGGGCGCGCGCGTTGATTTCGGTGGCGCGGGCCTCGTCGAGCGTGGCGGCGGAGACGGTGCGTTCGGAGGCGAGTTTTTCCTGGCGCGCGCGGTTGGCGGCGGCGAGCTGGCCGTTCGCCTCGGCCTGGGCGAGCTGGGCCTCCACCATCGCCATCTCGACAGGGCGTTTGCCCTTCCGCAGATTTTCGAGCTGCGCTTCGGAGCGGGCGAGTTTGGCCTCGGATTCCGCGACTCCGGCGACCTCGCTCGCGCTTTCGAGCGTGAACAACGCGGCGCCCGGCTTGATTTCCGCGCCCCGCGAAACGGCGAGTTTCATGAGCTGGCCCCCGATGGGTGCCGATACCCGTACGAATTCGCCCTCCATGTAGCCGTTCCAGACTTCGGAAGAGGAGCGTGAACAGGCGGACGCGGTCAACAGCGCGGCCGCGAGCATGGCAAGGGCAGCAACGCTGCGCAGGCGATTAGTTTGCATTTACGTGATGGGAATGGGGGAGAGTCAGGCCGCGGAGCGCTGCATCGATGCGTCGCCCGAGGGCGGCCTCGGTGAAGATAACGCCGTCCTTCTTGAAGACTGCTCGCAGCGGGGCGGGGAGCATTTGATTGCCCTCGGCCAGGGTGCCAACCATCAGCGGCAGGAAGCAGCTGCCGCCAATGAAAATGAGGGCCTCAGCCGGGTCGCCGGTGGGGAATCGTCCGGCCCGCTGGCACTCGACGATCAGACCGCCGATCAGCGCCAGGTGACGCGGTTCCGCGGTGCGGACAAATGCCGCCACCGTCAAATCGCCGCCGAGCAGGTCGGCGGAAAGCCGGGCCAGGAGGCGGCGGTGTTCGCACACCCAGCCGCCGAACACCACGAGCGTGGAGCGGAGTCGCTGGACCGGATCCGCACCGGAGGCCGCGGCGAGGTTCAGCCGGGCAAACATCGGGCCGTAGATTTCCTCCAGCAGGCCGCCGATGAAGGCCGCCCTGCTCCGGAAGTGGTAGTGGAACATGCCGAGATTCACGCCGGCCTCGGCGCAGAGCTCTCGCACGCTGAAACCAGCCGAACCGCGGCGCGCCAGATGCCGCCGGCCGAGGCGGGTGAGCTTCTGATCCAGATTTTGCGATGGCCGGGCCACGTCGTAACTATACGGTCGTATAAAAACGAGGCAAGATTATTTCGCGGGCGATGTCTTGTGCCCTCGGTTCGTGCGGTCCGCCTGGCTTCCGGGAAAATTCGAAATTCGAAGCTCGAAGTAAGTGTAATTTTCTTGAAGCGAGAAAAAACCAGGGGGCCGCGGTAGAGTTGATCCCGCTTCAGTCCTTTTCGATGGTTTCTTCGAGTTTCCAGTTTCGAACTTTGCCTGGCTCGCCGCCTAGGCGGTGACGGGCTCGGGCGGTTTGTCTCCCGCGGCGGTCGCGGGCTTGGCCAGACTCTGCCGGCGCAGGAGCGGGACGCGATCGAGAACCCGTTCCTGGAATTCCTCGAGGTAGAGAAACAGCACGGGCGTGATGTACAGCGTGATGACCTGCGACACGATCAGGCCGCCCACGATGATCGATCCCAGCGGCTTGCGCGCGGCCCCGTCGGCCCCGAAGCCAAAGGCCAGCGGCAGCGCGCCCATCAGCGCGGCCAGCGTGGTCATGATGATCGGGCGGAATCGCTCGATGCTGGCCTCGTGCACCGCGGCCACGCTGTCGAGACCGTCGTGCATGCGCTGCAACGCGAAGTCGACCATCATGATGCCGTTTTTCTTCACGATGCCGAGCAGCAGGAAGATGCCGACAAAGGCGTAGAGTGAGCATTCCTGACGGAGGATCAGCAGGGTCGCCAGTCCGCCGACCGCGGCGACGGGGAGCGATGAAAGGACGGTGAGCGGATGCACGTAGCTCTCGTAGAGAATGCCGAGGATGACGTACATCGCGAACACCGCGAAAATCATCAAGACGCTGAGCGAGCGGATGGTCTCGGTGAACACCTTGGTTTCGCCCTGGGCTTCGCCGCGCACGGATCCGGGCAGCACCTCGCGCGCGGTCTTCTCCACGAACGCGGCGGCGTCGCCGATCACGGCGTCGGGCTTGAGGTTGAAGGAAATGTTCGCGGCCGGGAATTGATTGAGGTGCGCGATATTCTGCGGGCCGACGACCTCCTTCCAACGTGCCACCGCGCTGAGCGGCACCAGTGTCTTGAGGTCGTCGCTCCGGACGTAGAGCAGCTTGAGGTTCTCCGGGACGGAGCGCTGCGAGTCGTCCACCTCGAGGATGACCTGGTATTGATCGGTCTGCTTCTTGATCAGGTAGACGTAGTTCTGGGAATAGGCGGCGCGAAGGGCGCTGAGAATGCGCTGCGCGGAAATGCCGTAGGTGGCGGCGGGTTCGCGGAGGATTTCAATCTCGAGGTTGGGAGTTTTTGTCTGGAGATCGTTGTTGACGAAGAGGAATCCCGGATAGGCGCGCAGACGCTGCGTGAGTTCCTCGGTCGAGTTGCGCACTTCCTCCTGGCTGATGCCGGAAATCGAATAGGAAAACTTGCCCTGGCTGTTGTTGGTCGCCCCGGTGGAAATCTGCAGCACGGGATTGGGCGAAATGTAGGCCACGAGCCCGGGGATCTGGTTGATCTGCCGCGAGACATCCGCGATGACGTCGTCGATCGGCGGCCGCTCGTTGCGGGGCCGGAGGAACAGCACCGTAAAGACGTTGAAGCCCTGCGTCCGGACGAGAGACTTGTCGACCGCGTCGTGGTTCTTGATGATTTCCTGGATCGCCGCGAGGTAGGTGCGAAGGGCGTCCGGCGACGTGCCTTCCGCCGCGCGGATGATGCCGCGCGCAAAGCCGCTGTCGCCCACCGGCAGGAAGGCGATGCGCTGGGCGCGGAACAGCAGAACCGTGGCGATGATGCAGAAGCAGAATGCCACGAGCGAGACCCAGCGGTGGTGCAGGGCGATGTGCAGCGTGCGTCCGTATTCCCCGACGACCCGGGCCATCACCCAGTTAATTTTCTGTTCCATCCAGGTTTTAGTTCCACTCGCGTGCCCGTGCAGCAGGCGCGCGCACATCAGCGGCGTGAGCGTGAGCGACACCAGGCCCGACGCGATGATGGCCACGATGATGACCACCGCGAATTCGCGGAACTGGAGCCCCAACACGCCCGGCATGAACACGAGCGGGATGAACACCGCGGCCAGCGACAGCGTCATCGAAAGGATCGTGAAGCTGATTTCCTTCGCGCCGGCGAGCGCGGCCTCCATCGGACTCTCGCCATAGCTGTCCATGCGGCGAACGCAATTCTCGAGGAAGACGATGGCGTCATCCACGAGGAAGCCGATGGCCAGCGTCAGGGCGAGCAGCGAAAGATTGTCGATGCTGTAGCCGAGCCACTGCATGACGATGAAGGTGATGAGCAGCGACAGCGGCAGGGCCACCACCGGGATGAGCGTGTCGGCCGCCCGTCCAAGGAAGACAAAAATCACGAGCACCACCAGGATGAACGCGATGAAAAGGGTTTCCTTCACGTCATTGACCGACGCGGTGATCGTGTCGGAGCGATCGTAGGTGGGGATGAGGTCGATCGAACCGGGCAGTTCGCGCAGCAGTTGGGGCAGGAGATTACGGACGGCGCGTGCCACCTCGATGGTGTTGGTCCCGGGCTGGCGGGAGACGGCCAGCGTGATGGAGGCGGCGGCCGTGGGCCGGCCGCGCACGTTGAAGATGCGGGCGAACCGCTCATCGCTGACGGATTCCGACAATTTCGCCACGTCGCCTAGGCGAATGATGCTGCCCTCGCGCTCGGCGATGACGAGGCGCTCATAGTCGGCGGCTGTCTCAAGCTGGCCCTGCGGCTGCAGCAGGAAGGTGCGATTGGGCCCGTCGATCTGGCCGGCGCCCTGGTAATTACTGCCGGCGCGAATGGCGGTGGCGAGTTCATCCATCGTGAGCTTGCGCGACGCCAGCTTGCTGGGATCCGCCTTGACGCGAATCGCGCCCTTGGATCCATAAATGTCGACCTTGGAAACGCCCGGCAGGATCGAGATGCGCTGGGCGACGAGCGTGTTCGCGAAATCGTAAAGCTGCCCGAAGGTGAGCGACTGGCTGGTCAGGCCGATGTAGAGAATGGGCTGCTCGTTGGGGTTTTGCTTGCTGAGGGTGGGCTGCGACGGCAGGTCCGCCGGCAGCGCGCCGGAAGCCTGCTGAATCGCGGCCTGCACGTCCGTGGCGGCCGCATCCACGCTCTTGCTGAGGTTGAACTGCAGGGTCAACCCCGTGTTCCCCTGCGAGCTGTTCGAGGTGATGATGTCGAGTCCCGGAATCTGGAGGAATTGCCGCTCCAGCGGCGTGGCGACCGTCGCGGCCATGGTCTCGGGACTGGCGCCCGGATAACCGACGTTCACGCTGAGCACCGGAAAATCGACCGACGGCAAATCATTCACCGGCAGCTTCTGATAGGCCAGCACGCCAAAGATAACGGTCGTCACCGTCAGCAACAGGGTCATCACCGGGCGGCGGATGAAGGGCTCGGAAAGATTCATGACGGGCGCGGGAGACGGAGCGGGGTGCGGTGCGATCAGGTCAGATCACAATGGCTTCTTCGTTTCATCCTTCGGCGGGTCGACTTTCGCCGCGGGTGATGCGCCGGTGGCCGCGGGCCCGCCGACGATTTTCACGGGTGCGCCCGGCGAAAGCAGGAGCTGGCCGGTCAGGACGACGATTTCGCCGCCCTTCACGCCGTCTTCGATCACGATTTCGTTGCTATGGCGCTGGCCGGGGCGGATCGGCCGGATGGCGGCTTTCATGTCGTCCGTGACCACGAAAACGAACGTCCCAATTTGGCCGGTTTGAAGCGCCTGGTTGGGAATGACCACCGCGGATTTCACGGTGTCGAGAATCAGGCGCACGTTGACGAACTGGCCGGGCCAGAACAGGCGGTCCTCGTTCGGGATGCGGGCGCGCAGGCGCACGGTGCCGTTGCCCAGCTGCACGGCGTTGTCGAGAAAGGCAAACTCGCCGGCGCGCCGTTTCTGCGGCTCCGTGGCGAACCATGCCTCGACGCGCAACGTGCCATTTTTCTGGTACGCGCGCACCGCCGGCAGCTTGTCCTCGGCGATGGTGAAGTCCACGTACAGCGGATCCTGTTTCTGAATCGAGACGAGGATGGGTCCGCCGGGATAGGCGACGACGTTTCCGGCATCGACCAGCCGCTTGCCGAGGCGTCCCGAGATGGGCGCGCGCACGGAGCAGTACTCGAAGTTCAGTTTCGCGTTGTCGAGGTTGGCCTGGTCGCCTCGGACAATGGCCTCGTATTCCGAGAGGGTCGCGCGCGCTTGATCGAAGTCTTGCGTCGTGGCCACGTTCTTGCGGCGCAGTTCCTCCATCCGGACCATTTGCGCGCGCTGGAATTCGAGCTTGGCGGTGGTTTGCGCCAGCGTGGCCGCCGCCTTGTCCAACGCCGCCTGGTACGGACGCGGATCGATCGTGAACAGCATATCGCCCTTCGCGACCTCAGCGCCGTCCTGGAAATGCACCTGCTGGATCTGACCGGCGACCTGCGCCTGGACATTGACCGATTCCACCGCGGTGGTGCTGCCGATTTCGTCGATGTACAGCGGCACGTCCCGGACGTCGGCCTTCGCGGCCGTGACGGATCGCGTCGGCGGGCTGGCGGGCGCGGCCTTCTTTCCGCACCCGCCAAAAGCCAGGGCGAGGAGGAAAATGGCGATCAGGGATAGTGGTCGCATACCGGGGTCAGAACATTGCACGCTCGCAGGGGAACGAAGGTGAAAAATTTACTTCGATCCTCAAATAATTAATGACCTTAACGACCAGATTCGCAATCACGGCTGGTTTGTCAATGCGGTGGCCGGGTCCCCGACGATACGAATTGCCAATAGGCCTCGTCATCCCATCCACCCAAGGACTTGATCATGATCACGACGCTGTGCGTCAGGTGGCCGATTACGTAATCGGGCTTCCGTTCAATCTCGTGATAGCCGACGCGTTCCCAGAATCGCCTGCCGCGGGCATTGACCCCGACTACGCCGAGCCGCAGCCACTGCGGGGAAAATGCCTCGATCATCCAGCGTTCCAGCGCGCCATAGATTGTCTGCGCTGCGCCCGAGCCGTGCTGGGATTCCGCGATTTGAAAGAGGCTGATGTAACTCACCCCCTCGACCGGCCACGATCGGAGGAGCCCGGCAAAGCCCACCATCTCGCCCGAGAGGCGCAGGCCGAAAACGTAGACGTCCTCCGGCCGCAGGGATTTCGGGAAATCCGTCAACTCCTGCAGGGCCTCGTCGGGTAGGGGCGGGCGCCCGGCCACCATTTGGGTGTAGGCTGGATTCGCCTCGATAAAGGCTTGGACGAGACCAATGTTGCCCGCGTGCAGCCGGAAACCAGCCACGTCGCCGTCGACGAAAAGGAATTCCTCAAGATCCATGCCGGGAGTCTGGGGAGCGCTGGGCTAGAGCGAATCCATCCGGCGCAGGTAGTCGTACGTGTACAGCCCGGTGCTGTGCCCGTCCTGCCAGGTCGGCTGCCACGCATAGCCACCGACAAGACCCCAGGTCCGGATCTGAAAACTGGTGGCGGCATTGTAAGAGACCTTGGGCTTGTACACCCGGCCCATCGCGTCCGGCTCGCCGCTGCAGGTGGCGCACGGGCACTGCAGCCGCAGCTTCTCGAGCGGCACGTACGTTTCCGTGCCGTCGTTCCACGCGATGGCAACTTCGGAACCGATGACCTGAATGTTGGCGGGAGAGATCTTCACGCGGAAACCTTACCCGTCATCCCCGCGTCCGCTCGCCGAAAAGCGCAGTGCCCACGCGTACCAGCGTCGCCCCCTCCTGCACGGCCACCTCGTAGTCATTGCTCATGCCCATCGAAAGTCTCGGCAGTCCAACCCGCGCGGATGTCTGCAAACGGTCCCGCAGTTCCCGGAGCTGGACAAAATACGCGCGCGAATGCCCTGGGGTCGGCCCGGGCGGGGGGATGCACATGAGGCCCTCGATGGCGAGCCGGTCGAGCGCGAGCAAGCCCTCGATTTGCGCTTCCAGGGTCCCGGCGGGAAACCCAAACTTCGACGCCTCACCCGCGACATTGACCTCAATTAGCACGGCCGGCCGGAGGCCTTCCTCCTCGGCGATGCGCTGAATCTGGCGCGCGAGATCGAGCGAATCGACACCGTGAAACAATTCAAAATGCGGCAGGGCCGCTCGAATCTTGTTCTTCTGCAGGTGGCCGATGAAATGCCAGCGCAGCCGGCCCGGAAGGAGCGGCTGCTTGGCTCGCGCCTCCTGCAGACGGCTCTCGCCAAAAAGGGCTTGTCCGGCCTCTTCAACCGCCGCGCGAATCGACTCGGGCGGATGCGTTTTCGAAACCGCGACGAGCTCGATCTCATCCGGCGAACGCCCGGCGCTGGCGGCGGCGTCCGCGATTCTTTTTCGCACGTCGGCGAAACGGTCGGCGATTGTATCCATTAGAAAAGATTGCAAATCGGAGCTTAATCTATTAGACGGGCTAATCCGAAAGCTTGTTCCCGTAGTTTCTGTATGCAGCTAGAGACGTTCAAGGTGTTTTGTGATCTGGTGGAGACCGCCAGCTTTTCCCGTGCGGCTGCGTTGAATCATGTAACGCAGAGCGCGGTGAGCCAGCAGATTCGCGCGCTCGAGCGCCGGTTCCACGTCAGCCTGATCGAGCGGGGCAAGAAGAACTTCTCGGTGACGCAGGAGGGCCGGGCGTTCCTGCAGGCGAGCAAGGAGATCCTCAAGTCGTACGATGGCCTGTCCGATCGGTTGCGCGAGTTGGAGCATGTGGTCGCCGGTCCGCTGAAGATCGCGGCGATTTACAGCGTCGGCCTGCACGACCTGCCGCCCTACCTCAAGAAATACCGCACGCTCTACCCCGACGTAAACCTCGAGGTGGAATACCGCCGGTCGACCCAAATTTATTCCGATGTGCTGGAAGGCGTGGCGGACCTCGGCCTCTTGGCATATCCCCAGCGCCGGCACGGCCTGGTGGTGGAATCGTTCTGGGAGGATCGGATGGTCCTGATCTGCCATCCCGGGCACCCGCTCGCGGCGCGGAAGCGCGTGAAGTTGTCGGACCTGCAGGGCGAACGTTTTATTTCCTTTGAGCCGGACCTGCCGACGCGCAAAGCCATCGACAAGTCACTCCGGCTGGCCGGAGTGCAGATCAAGCGCGTCATGGAGCTGGATAACATCGAGACGGTCAAGCGCGCGGTGGAGATCGAAAACGGCATCTCCATCATTCCCGAGACGGCGGCGGTGCACGAAGTGCGCACGGGTCTGCTCGTATCGAAGGAGATTGAGGCGGACTCGATGTGGCGCCCTCTCGGCGTGATCTACCGGCGGAATCGGCCGATTTCGGCCGCGCAGCGTCAGTTTGTGGAGATTTTGAAGCATCCGCTGCCCGGCGTGGCAAACAGCGGCTTCAGCCGTGGTCGCCGGAGCGAGACTCGGGCCAAGTTGCGGACCGGTCCGGGTGCGCGCCTGCTCCCGTCGGCCTGAGCCCGTTCCCGGCGCCCGCATGAAATCCCATCGGCAGGAGCTCCATTTCGAGACGCCGACCCGACGCGCGCTGTTGAACATCACCGCGCAGGTGGCCGGCGCCGTGCGGGACAGCGGCGTGAGTGAGGGCCTCTGCCTCGTCAATGCGATGCACATCACTGCCAGCGTGTTCATCAATGACGATGAAGCCGGGTTGCATCGCGACTTCGAGCGATGGCTCGAAGCGCTCGCGCCGGAGAAGCCGTACGCGCAATACGATCACAACGGCCACGAGGATAATGCCGACGCGCATCTCAAGCGCATGATCATGGGCCGCGAGACGGTGGTCGCGATCACGAAAGGCCGGCTTGATCTCGGCCCTTGGGAGCAGATTTTCTACGGGGAATTTGACGGGCGGCGTCCCAAGCGCGTGCTGATCAAGATCCTCGGCGAATAATTTTCCCTGCGATGCGACGGCAAATTTTCCTGCTCAGCCTGCTGATCACCGGTCTACTCGTGACGGCGACCCTGACGCTGCCATCGTGGTGGATTTCGCGGATGGCCCGGGCGCGTTGTTTCGCCGAGGTCGACGCGATTCCGCATCGGAAGGTCGGCGTCGTACTCGGCACGTCCAAGTACGTCGCCGTGGGTCGCGAGAATCACCACTATCGGAATCGGATCGAAGCGGCGGGAAGATTGTTCAAGGCCGGGCGCGTGGAATATCTCCTCGTGAGTGGCGATTACTCCAAGAACTATGATGAACCCGGAACGATGCGCGACGACCTCGTGCGGCTGGGAGTGCCCGCGGACCGGATTTACCTGGACCGCTCGGGCGTCCGCACGCTGGATTCCGTCGTTCGGGCGGGGGAGATTTACGGCCAGCGGGAGTTCACGGTCATCTCGCAGCGCTTCCACAATGAGCGGGCGATCTTCATCGGCAGCCGGCGCGGGCTCGACGTGGTGGGTTTTGACGCGCCGGACGTCGGTTTCGTGCATGGCCTGCGCGCGTCGATCCGGGAAAGATTTGCGCGGCTGATCGCGGTGCTGGACGTGACGGTCCTCCACCGCCGGCCACGGAATCTCGGGGCGCCCGTGGCGATTGGCCCCGCCGTGGCGTTGACCCGGTAGCGGTGCCGCGAGTTCCCACCGATTTGGCCCAGCGAGGCGTTGGTAGCGCGCCGGCGTTCCCGCCGTGGCGGCCGCGACGGCGGTGAAGGCGTGGGACAAACCAGCCGACAGGCCCGCAGCACACGCGGTCTTGGCCCCAGCCGACGACTCCAACTCAAACCCCTTGTTTACGATTGAACCGCGCGACCTCGCGGTCGACTTCGCGCTGGTTGGCCTTGGCCTTGAGGTCCTGGCGCTTGTCTGGCGCGAGCTTGCCCTTGCCGACACCGAGCTCAATCTTCACCCGCCCATTCTTCCAATAGAGCCGGAGCGCCACCAGCGCGTGGCCCTCGATGGCCGACGCCGCGCGAAGTTTCTCGATCTCGTTCTTGTGCAGCAGCAGGCGTCGCTCGCGCCGGGGCTCGTGCTGCTCGTGGCTGGCCTTGACGTAGGGCTGAATGTCCGCCTGATGGAGCGTGGGTTCGCCCTGATCAATCCGCGCAAAGGCGTCGTTGATATTGACGAGGCCGAGCCGGATGGATTTCACCTCCGTACCCTTGAGGGCGACGCCCGCCTCGAAGCGATCGAGGATGTGGTAATCGCGCAGAGCCTTGCGGTTATTGGCAATGTCTTCAGCCATAAGGCCCGCACGGGACGCGCGGGAAACTCGAGGTTCGAGGCTCGAAACTCGAGGGAAATTCGAAAGTCGAATGTGGAAACGCGCAGCGGGGCGGACCGGCGACGAATCTCCACCGGGCTGCCTGCAGCCGTCAAAAAAATCCCGCCCGACGGGCCTAGTCTTCCTTCGCGTCGGAAGCCGCGCGCGGCACCAGCTTGCCTTCGATGATTTCGCGCAGTGCGATGTCGCAGAGGTCAGCGCGGACGCCGACTTCCACCATCGGACGCTGGCCCTTGCTCATCTGGCGGACGCGTTTGGAAACGACGTTCACGAGCACGAGCGGATCGGTGATAATTTTGGAGGCTTCGTCGAGAAGATTGGCGTGCATAGGGCGAATCGACCGGACGCTGACCGCGGCGGGCGACGAAGAGATGGGGCTGGAAAGAACCGCGACCGGCATGGGAGGGAAGACGATGGAGTGGACCAGGCTTTTGTCAACCCCGGCGCTGGAGGGTGATCCGTTTGAGCCGGCTGTCATCATTCGGGCTGACCGACATGACTTCCTGGTCTTCCTTGAAGGCCTGGTGGACGAGCCGGCGGTCGTAGGAGTTCATCGGCTCCAGCTGCACGGGCCGCCCGGTCTGGCGCACCTGGTCGGCCGCGGCGCGCACGTGTTGCATGAGGTGGTCCTCCTTCATCGCGCGATGGTGCTCGATGTCGACGGTGACGCGGGGGGCATCCGGGCTCTTGGCGAGCAGGAGGCGGTTGAGGAGAAACTGCAGGTCCTCCAGCGTCTGGCCGTCGGGCCCGACGAGCCGGGCGGCATCCGGCGTGTGCACCTGCAGGACGGGCGCATCCGCGCTGCCGGATTCCTCGATCGTCACGACGAAGCCGAGGAGACCGAGGATGTCGTCCAGTATTTCCTTTGGATTCGGTTCCATGTTTGAAAACAACGGCGCGGCCGGGTTGGCTCAGCGCAGCGCCTTTTTCTTCGCGTTGCCGCCGACCACCTGCGCCTTGGCCGGCTTCTCGCCCGAGGCGACTTTCGTCAGAGCCGGCAACGGCCGGTGACGCGTCAGGTAGGTCTGCAGCACGGAAAGAAGGTTCTGCACCGTCCAATAAAGCGCGAGTGCCGCCGCAAAGTTATAGCAGAATACGATAAAAATAAACGGCATGAACATGAAGATCTTTTGCTGCTGCTGATCGCCCGTTTTCGGGGTGATCTTCATCTGCCAGAACATCGTGGCGGCCATGATGATCGGGAGCGGATTGATCGGGACGCCGAAGAGGTGGCCGACCGTGTCCGGCACCGAGAGATCCTTCACCCAGAGAAAGCTGCTCTGGCGCAGTTCGACGGCGGTGCCAAGCATGGAATAAAAGCCGAAGAAAATCGGCATCTGCGCGACGGTGGGCAGACAACCTCCCATCGGGTTGACGCCATACTCGCGCTGCAACTGCCACATGGCCTGGTTGAGCTTCTGCGGGTCGTCCTTCAGTTTCTCCTTCAGCTCGGCCATCTTCGGTCCGAGCAGCGACATCTTCTTCATCTCGCGGATCGCCTTGCTCTGCAACGGCCACAGGCAGGCCTTGATGATGCAGGTGAGGACGATGATCGCGAGCGCGTAATTACCGAGGAACCGGTAAAGGAAATTCATCGAGGTCAGCAGGAAGACGCTGAAGATCTTGAAGAGGCCGAAGTTGAGGATGTCGTCCTCGCCGTGGCCGAGCGCCTTGAGGCGCTTGTATTCCTTCGGCCCCGTATAGATTTGGAAGCGCAGCGTCTGGCTCTCGCCCGGTGCCAGCTTGAGGGGCGCAAGCCCGATGGCGCCGGTCATGGCGTAGATGGGCGTGCCGGGGGCGGGCGTGCCGTTCCCCTCGGGCGGAGCGATCGGAAACCGAACCGCCCACACGCCGCGCGCGGCGGGATCCTCGTTCGGCTTCTCGCCGAGGGCGGAGAGCACGGTGGTATAGAATTGATTGTTCACCGCCGCCCAGGAGAGGCGCTCGGCCGGCTCGGCATATACGGCCTTGGCGGGACTGGTCTCGATTCCAATCAGCGGAATTCGCGAGGGGTCAAAAAAGTTCACATCCTTGAACGTCGTCTTGCCATCGTGATGCCAGTCGAATCCGGTGTAGGTCGTCTGGTCGGCGGCGTGAATCGGCGAGGCGGAACCAAGGTGCAGATAAAATCCGTCGTCGCGGTACAGCTGGCTGCCCGTGTTCGTGAACGTGATCTCCAGTTGCGTCAGGAAGGGATCGACCGCCTCGCCGGCGGGCGGCGAGAATTTCTTCACGATGCGCAGGCCGTCGCGCGTGGTCCGCTGAAAGAACACCGCGTCGCCTTCGCGGCGGGATTCGTAGGCGACGTTGGCCGCTGCGGCGTCGCCGGGCTTTTCCGAAAGCGCTCCGATGGGCACGCCGCCGGTCGCGTTCAACTGCAACTGGCCACCCGCGGCGTTAAGGTTGCGATCGCCGAGCATCGTGGCCTGCGCGATGCCGCCACCGAGGTTCGTGTAAGTCCATTCCGCCGCGGCGTTGGCCAGTTTCTCGAACTTGGCGGGAATCCGTTCGGCCGTGGGTTCGGCGCCCGCCGGTGCGGCCTCGGCCTTCACGGTTGCCGGCGCGGCGGGCGGGGAAGGTGCGGCACCGGGCGTGGCGGGATCCGCTTGGGCGGGCGGGGCCGCTGGCAGCGCCTTGGCCAGCTCTCGGTTATAATAGAACTGCCACGCGATCATACCGATGACGCTGAGGGAGATCGCGATCCAGGCTTTTGTATCGAGGCGGGTCATTTTGAGTGGGCGGGACAATAGGTGCGGATTGGCAAAAATCCACCGGGGAGAAAAGGAGGTCGAGGGTCGAGGGTCGAAGGTCGAGAGCACGACGTCGGCGCGCTCCTGCAAATGCGCGGTCCGACGGGTAATTGAGGCGACTTTACGCCTTGGATCCTGAATGGGTTCTGGCCCTCGACCCTCGACCCTCGACGCTCGAATCGGCAACTTCAGGTACCGGGTCATAGCCGTGGCCGCCCCACGGATGGCAGCGGCAGAGGCGACGGGCGCCGAGCGAAATGCCGTGCAGCGTCCCGTGCGTTTCGAGCGCCTCGCTAAAATACTCGGAGCAGGTCGGCACGTACCGGCAGGTTGGACCGATCAGCGCATGCAGCGGCGGCGAAACGAATCGCTTGTAAAACCGCAGCAGACCGCGCAGGGCGAGGTTGATCATTGGCGCTCGTTTCCGTCCGCCGGGCAGCGTTGTCAACTCAGGTGACGGTCTTCCACAAGCAGGCGCGCGCGGCCAGTCGCTCCCATTCCAAGCGCAGCGCACCGGAGGTCGCGCGCGCCGAGGCACGCCGGGCTATCAGAACAATCCAGCACGCGTCCTTGAGCCGGGGCCGGGACGAGCGCACGATCTCGCGGAGGCGGCGGCGGATGCGATTGCGCACGACCGCTCCACCGAGCTGCCGGGTCGTGATGAATCCGGTGCGGCTTGGGCCGGCCCCGGCGGGCTCGAGCACGGCCAGCGTGAAGTAGCGTCCGGGCCAGGATTGCCCTTCCAAGCGGACGCGCCGGAATTCGGCGGTGAGCGTCAACCTCGCGACGCGGGGGAAGCGCAGGCGACCACTTCGGGAAGCTCCCGCCGCGTCGTTGGGCGGTGCTGCGTCGATATCCTGCCTCCTTCGCCGGTGCCGGCGACCAATCAGGACGCCTTCTTGGCCGACGTCTTCTTGGTGGAAATCTTTGGCGCCTTGGCCTTCGCGGACTTGGGTTTTGCCACGCGGGCGGCCGGTTTCACGCCGTGCTTCGCCTCGTTGCGCACCGCGCGACGCGCGCGCGAGCGAACAATGCGCTTGCGGTAGCCCTTGGCTTGGAAACCACCGGCCTTTTCGGGGTGGTTGGAATGATTGTGACGACGAAACTCTAGTTCGGTGCCCTTCGGCAGGAGGCGCTTGCGACCCTGGCGGCGGCGGCGGCTGAGCGTCGCGCGTCCGTTCTTGGTCTTCATGCGGGCGCGGAAACCGAACTGCTGCCGGCGGCAGCGTTTCGAGGGCTGGTACGTGCGTTTCATGGGAAAGGGAACTTGATTTGACCGGCCCAAGCTGAAACCAGCCAGATTGGCGCGGGCGCGGAAGTTAGCGACGTCAGCCGGGTTGTCAACCTTCTGTCATGGGCGGCCAATCTCCTTTACCCCGACCCGCCTGCGGATGTAGCGTCGCGGTCGCATGCCGAGCTCCCAAACCCGCATCGAGCCCGCCAGCCTCGAGGATCTGCCGCAGCTCGCGGACCTCCTGGCCGACCTTTTCTCCCACGAGGCGGACTTTCGCCCCGATCACGAAAAGCAGATGCGCGGCCTGCGGCTCATTCTCGAGCAACCCAACCGCGGACGCATCTTCGTCATGCGGGCGGGCGACCACCGCATCATCGGCATGGTCAATCTGCTCATCACGATTTCCACCGCAGAGGGCGGCTTCGTCCTGCTGCTCGAGGATCTGGTCATTCACCAGGACCACCGCGGCCGTGGGTTCGGCGAGGAGATGCTGAAGTACGCCGTCGACTACGCGCAAAAGAAGAATTTTTTCCGCATCACGTTGCTGACGGATCGCATCGATGAGTCCTCGCAGCGCTTCTTCCGCAAGCACGGTTTCTTCTCAAGCGAGATGATCCCGATGCGCCTGCTGCTGGCCCCCAAATCACCGTCCGACAGCCGAGGTCCCGTCATCACGCCCCGCCTATGAGTTCACTCTATTTCGACTGTTCCAACGGGCTTAGCGGCTCGATTCTCGTTGGCGCATTGTGCGACCTCGGGGCCAAGCCCTCGTCGCTCGAATGGGATTTGTCGCAGGTCGATCTCGGCGAGTTTCATGCGCACTTTGAGCGCGTGACCGAAGGCGGGGTCACTGGTGTGAAGTTCTCGATTCACAGCGGAGCGGTCCACACTCACGAGCAGGACGAAAAGCAAGTCCAACCCGACTGCGAGCACGATCACAAACACGAGGAAGCGTGCGTGCATGCGATTCCCCAGCTGGTCGCGTCGGTGGAGCGTTCAGCGCTGGCGGATCAGGTGAAGGCGCGGGTCGTCTCGGTGCTTGAGCGGCTGGGCCAGACGCACGACGCCCTCACGCTCGAGGAAGCGGCCGCGGTGATTTGCGCCACCTCCGCGCTCGATGCGCTCAAGCCCGAACGCGTTGCCTTCTTCGGTCGCGAGGGCACGATGGACGCGACCATCGATGCGGGTTCCGCTTTCGCGGCGGAGTTCGTTTCATCGTCCGCCGCTGTTCCAGACATGCCGGTTCAGCGCACCGGTCACGGCTTCGGCGCGGATGGCCGGATGATGCGCGCCATGCTGGCCGAATTCCCCGGCTAGGAGCCGCCTAGGCGTCCAGGCAGTCGTCGAGCGCGTGGAGCAACTCGCCCACGCTCTCTTCGGTCTCGTCGCCCATGTTCGACAGGCGAAAAGTCTGGCCCTTGAGCTTGCCGTAGCCGCCATCGATCGCGAGGCGGTGGCGCTGCTTCAACTTGGTCACCAGATCCGCCACCTCGATTCCGCGGGTGTTCGCCACGCAGGTGAGAGTCTTCGCGCGGAAACCCTCCGGCGCGAAGAAACCGAACCCACGGCGGGTCACCCACTGATGCACCAGCGCGCTGGTCCTAGCGTGCCTCGCGTAGCGATTCTCCAGTCCTTCCGCAAAGATGTCCTCGAGTTTCGATTGGAGCGCGAAAATGTGGCTCACGCTCGGAGTCGATGGCGTCATGTTTCCCTCAGCGTTTTTCTTGAACTCGAGAAGATCGAAGTAGTACCCGCGATCCTTCGATCGCGCGGCGCGCTCGTAGGCGCGGTCAGAGACGGTCAGGAGCGAAAATCCGGGTGGCAGGGCCAGCGCCTTTTGGCTGCCGGTCAGCAGCACGTCGAGGCCGAGCGTGTCCGTCGCGATCGGCACCGCCGAGAACGACGACACCGAGTCCACGATCAGCAGTACGCCCGGGAATTTCCGCACCACGGCCGAGAGCTCCGCGAGCGGGTTCATCACGCCCGTGGAGGTTTCATTGTGAATGAGCGTGACCGCGTCGTATTCCCGCTCGCGCAGTTTTGCCTCGAGGAGATCCGGGGTGATCGGCTGGCCCCATTCGACCTGCAGCCCGTCGGCCTCGCGACCACACCGGCGCGCCACGTCAAGCCACTTGTCGGAAAACGCCCCGCACATGCAGCAAAGCACGCGTTTCTCCACCAGGTTCCGGATGGTCCCTTCCATTACTCCCCAGGCGGAAGACGTCGAAAGCAGGACCATTTGTTTGGTCGCGAAGAGCTCTTGCAGCGGGCCCTGGACCGACGCGTACAAACGGGTGAAGTCGCTTCCGCGGTGACCAATCACCGGTTTCGCAAACGCGGCGAGGGTCTTGGGTGAAACCTCGACCGGTCCGGGGATAAACAGCTTGGTGTGATTCCGCGTCGTCATGATGAGTCAACCACGTTGGCACCGAACGACCTCGCAAAAAAATGAAACTTTCGCGCGGGTCAACGCGACGGCTGCGGCCAGAGGAAGCGCTCGAGCCGAAGTTGCGCGAGACGCGCCTCGGCTTCCGTTTGCAACACTCCGCCGGCTTGCACAAGTGCCTCATACACCATCGCCGCTTCGCGCCAGCGCTCGAGTTCCTGCAACGCCTGCGCCGCATCGAAACCCGCGCGGGCAAACCACATCGTGTCCTGCCCTCCGGCGGGTGGTTGCCGCAGCGCCTCCTGCCATGCTGCGATCGCCCCCGTCTTGTCGCCGGTGCGCCGGCGCGCGTCGCCCAGTTGGGCCAGAGCCTGCCGCCGGACTTCCACGGGCGTCGTGGCCGATTCCGCCACCGAGCGAAACGCCGCGACCGCATCCGGCAGCCGCAGGGGGTCGTCGGTCGAAAGCCGCAACTATGCCTCTCCGCGCGTCAGTTCCGCCGCGATTCGTGTGGTTTCCAGCGGGGTGCCTTCCTCGCCTCGCAGGACGGCGTCGCAATGCAGCAATCCCACGGCGGCCCGGCCGAGCCGCAGCTTCGCGCGCGCCTGGCCGACCCGCGCGGCGGCGCGCAACGGTCCCGGTGGCGTGATCCCCGCGACCGATTCAAAGAGCGTTGCCGCACGTTCGAGCGAGGCGGTGGATTCGCGGCGCAGGGCGGCCTCGCCTGCGCCGAGCAACGCCGCTGGCACCAAGGTCGAGTCGGGCCGTTCCTCCGCAATTTGCTCCCAGGCGAGGCTGGCGCCCTCGAGGTCACCCCGGCGAAACAGGGCTTCGGCGCGCGCAAACCGGACCGAGTCGGTCAGGGGGGAACTTTGATATTGCTTTAGAAAGCGATCGGCGAGGGACACGGGATCGTCGGCGCTGCCGGTTTCGGCGGCGAGCCGAATGGCGAGCAGGTCGGCCCGCTCGGCCAGCATTCCCGCGGGGTTGGCCGCGCGCGCCAGGCGCAATTGGTTGCGGGCGGTATCCAGCTCCGGATCCGGGCCGTAAGCCGCGATTTCCGCCAGCGCGAGGCGCGCCTCCGCGACCCGCTCGTGCCAGGCGAATTCGCGCGTGAATTCGCGGAGCGCATTGGCGGCCGTGTCGAAATCAGCGGCGCGACCGGATTTCCACGCCTGGCCCGCGCGGACGAGCGCGCCCTCCAGTCGCAGGTTGCCGGCCAGGACTTCCGCGACGAACCGCGCGCGGAAATCGATCACCGCGCCCGCAAATTTTTCGTCGTCACCAGCGCGGAGAAGCTGGATCGCCGCGTTGTAGGCATCCCGCGCCGCGGCCTCATGCGAAGCTGGTGTTTCGGCCGCGCGCGCCGAAAGCAATGCGAGCAGAAGCGCGCAACCGACGGGGAGAAGGGGCGTTTTCACGTGGGCGGAAACCGGCGGACCCAAGCTAGCGCCGGCGCATCGCTTCGGCGAGCGCGCGGCCGGTGTGACTGGCGGGAGCGGCGGCAATCGCCTCGGGAGAACCGAACGCCACGACGCGTCCGCCGCCTGCGCCGGCCTCCGGTCCGAGATCGATCACCCAATCGGCGCAGCGGATGAAATCCGGATGGTGTTCGACCACGACAAGTGTGTGGCCGGCGTCGCGCAGTCGCACGAGCGCGCTCATCAAGCGGTCCATGTCGGCGAGGTGCAGTCCGGTGGTGGGCTCGTCGAGCAGATAAATCGCCGCGCCGGCTGCGGGTGACTTCATCAGTTCGGTCGCCAGCTTCAGTCGCTGCGCCTCGCCGCCGGACAGGGTATCGGCCGATTGCCCGAGCGCGAGGTAACCGAGACCGACTTCGGCGAGCACGGCCAGGCGTGGCGCGAGTGCGGGCACCGCGCTGAAAAAGCGCGCGGCCTCGTCGATGCTCATGGCGAGGACATCCGCGATGGATTTTCCCTTAAACGTGATCTCCAGCGTCTCGCGGTTGAAGCGCCGGCCCTCACAGGCCTCGCAGATGACGTGGACATCGGGTAGAAATTGCATCTCGACCTGAATCTGGCCGTCGCCGCCGCAGCGCTCGCAGCGGCCGCCCTTGACGTTGAAGCTGAAGCGCGAAGCCGTGAAACCGCGCGACCGCGCCGCGGGGAGCTTCGCGAACAAATCCCGAATGGGGGCGAACAGGCCCGTGTAGGTGGCCGGGTTCGAGCGCGGACTGCGCCCGATGGGCGCCTGATCCACCACCACGACGCGATCGAGTTTCTCCATCCCGTCGATGCCCGCGTGGCGCCCCGGCCGGTCCGTGGAGCGATGCAAATACTGGAACAGCGCGCGGCGGAGAATGCCGTCCACCAGCGTCGACTTGCCGCTGCCCGAGACGCCGGTCACGCAGACAAGGCACCCGAGGGGAATTCGGACGTTCACCCGTTGCAGGTTGTGCTCCGCCGCGTCGCGGATGACCAGCCAGTCGCAATCGTCGGCCGGGAGGCGCCTCTTGGGCGGATGAATGTGCTTGCGACCGAAAAGATAATCGGCGGTCGGCGAAAGCGGGGCTTCGCGCAGATCGTTAAGGGAACCCTGGGCGAGCAAACGGCCGCCCTCGGCGCCGGCCGCGGGGCCAATCTCGATGAGATGATCCGCGGCGCGGATCATGGCCTCATCGTGCTCGACGACGAGTACCGAATTGCCGAGGTCGCGCAGGCGATGCAGCGTGGCGATCAAGCGATCGTTGTCGCGCGGATGCAGCCCGATGCTGGGCTCGTCGAGGACGTAAAGCACGCCGGAGAGGCCCCCGCCGATTTGCGTGGCCAGGCGCACGCGTTGCGCCTCGCCACCCGAGAGCGTGTTCGTCTCGCGGTCGAGCGTGAGGTAGTCGAGTCCGACCTCGTGGAGAAAATCGAGCCGGGCCTGCATCTGGCGCAGCGGTTCCGCCACGATAATGCGCGCGGTTTTTTCCAGGGCGAGCTGTTGCGTGAACGCCGCGGCTCCCGCCACGGTGAGCTGACTGACCCCATGGATGTTGAGTTCGCGGCCGGATTGATCCACGAGCATCACGGCGAGGGACTCCGGCTTGAGTCGGGCGCCCCCGCAAACCGGACACGGTCGCGGCGCCAGGTAACGGCGGAGCCGCACCTTCACTGCCTCGCTCGTCGCTTCCTTCCAGCGCGACGCCAGCTGCGCGACCAGACCCGCAAATGGTTGCCTGGCCGATTTGGCAAAGCCGATGACCTCCCCGCCGCTGCCGTCCAGCAGCGCGGTCTGCATCGGCTCCGGTAATTCGGCAAATGGCGTGTCGAGTGACGCGCCATAATGCGCGGCGAGGTCGCGCAGTTGCGCGCGGTAGAACGGCTGCATCCGGTCGGGCGCGGACGACCATGGCACGATCGCACCGTCCGCGAGCGAGCGCGTCCGATCGGGGACGATCAAATCCGGATCAGGATCCAGCCTCGAGCCCACCCCGTGGCAGGCCGGACAGGCTCCATGCGGACTGTGAAACGAAAAATCCCGCGGGACTGGCGGCGGGCGCGTGTAGCCGGTCACGGGATCGCGGAATTCCGTCGAATACGCCGTTTCCGTCAGGGCGTTTTCGGTTCCCTGCAAAGCCGCCAGCGAGCCCGCACCCCAACGCAGCGCCGTCTCGACTGAATCCGCCAGGCGCGAACGAATCCCTTCGCGCACCACGATGCGATCGACGACCAGTTCGATGGTGTGCGGCTTGGACTTCGCGAGCTTTGGCCGGCCCTCAGGCAGCGTGCTCAGGTCCAAGATTTCGCCGTCCACCCGCGCCCGCGTAAATCCGTCGCGCCGGATTCGCTCAAAGAGATCCTCGTGCGTGCCGATCTTTCGATGGACGATCGGCGCGAGCAGAACGAGGCGCGTGCCGGCGCCGCGGCTGGCGAGTTGATCCACGATCTCGGTCGCGGTTTGGCGCTGCAGCGGGCGGCCGGTCTTTGGATCGCGCGGTGAGCCGGCCGCCGCGAAGATGAGCCGCAGGTAATCGTGGATCTCTGTCGTGGTCGCAACGGTGGAGCGGGGCCCGGGGGCGTTCGTGCGCTGTTCGAGCGCGATGGCGGGCGAGAGGCCCTCGATGCGATCCACATCCGGCTTTTCGATGCGGTCGAGAAACTGCCGCGCCGAGACCGACAGACTCTCGACGTAGCGGCGCCGGCCCTCGGCATAAAGCGTGTCGAAGGCGAGGGAGGACTTGCCCGAGCCGCTGACGCCCGTGACGACAACAAGTTTGCCCCGTGGAATCTCCAAGTGGAGATCCTTTAGATTGTGCTGGCGGGCACCGACCACGCGCAGGTTTTGATTGGGCAGGGCGGGCATCTTTTCGTAGGGTCGGCCCGGATATTGCTCCCCACCGGGTTAACCGACGAGTAATAACATGATGACTCCTCTGCCGCCCGCTCAACATGACGTCGAGACCGTCCGCTTCAATCCTGCTATGACCGGCCACGCCCCGATCCCGCTTCCGCCCGAAGGGCCGAGTTTCGAGGAATTGCACCGGAAGTTTCGCGAGTTCAAACACTCGACCAACAACGCGCTGGCGATCGTCATGGCCCTGTCGGAAATGACGGCCCGCAATCCGGATCACGCCAAGCGACTGGTCCAGGTGGTCGCGGAGAAAGGGCCGCAGGTGGTGGGTCAGTTGCGCGAACTGGACGAGATCTTCAAGCGACTGTCCGAGCAGAAGCCGCCGAGCGCCTGAAGCGGGGGCGCCGGTTTGGAGGGTGCGGCGAGACGATTGCCTTTTTCACTCAATCTTGGATAAGGGTGCGATGCGATCGACCATCCTCCTGTGCCCACTGGCGGTTCTGGCGATGGCGGCGCTGTCCGCCTGCGCATCCAACCAACCGCGGGCAGTGATTCCGGAGCCCGCCAAGGCAGCCACGCCGACCGGACGCGTCGAGTATGGGATGGCCTCGTGGCACGGACCGAGTCGTGCCAGTAGCCAGAGCCGCACCGCGAGCGGAAAGCGATGGAGCAACAGCGAGTTGATTGCCGCCCACAAGACGCTTCCCTTGGGAACCTTTGTGCGCGTCACGCACGTGGGTACCAGGAAGGCGATCGTGGTCCAAATCATCGATCGCGGACCCTACATCCGGGGGCGGATCGTCGACCTAAGTCCACGGGCGGCCGAAGCGATCGGGATTATGGGGTCTGGTGTCGGCAAGGTGAAGGTGGAGGTCGTCCGTCTCTAGGCGACGAGCCGTCGACCCCTCAGGCTGCTTCGATCGAACGAGAGGTGCAGGATTGGCGTCTGAGACTTCGCGCGCGACTTCTTGACCCTGTGCAAACTTCCGCTAGCCTCCCGGTTCCCAAAAAAATGCCTTCCAGCCCGTCCGCCGCCGTCCGCTGAACGGTCCCTTTCGTTCCCCCCGAATCGCCTCATGAGCAAGTCACGCCTCGCGCTCTTTCTGCTTCTAGCTGGTCTTGTCCTGATGCCCCTACGCTGTCCGGCGCCGATCGTGGTTCGGCCGGGGGAGGGCGCTGAATACGTCTCTCCGGGCACGCCCATTACGCCGGATGCGGCGAGCGCCCAGGGGCAGTTCGATTACGCCGCCCAGATGGAACGGAGCGGGAACACCGGCGCGGCCGTCAACGGTTATCGCAAGGTGGTCCGCCGTTTCCCGCGGAGCCCCCTGGCGTCGGGGGCGCAGTACAAGGTGGGTCTGCTGCTGGAAAAGACCGGAGATCTAGAGGGCGCGTACAAGGCGTACACCAAGCTGAACAAGGACTACCCCCGCAGCGAGGATTTTAACGCCTCCATCGAAGGCCAGATGCGTGTCGCCAACGCGTATCTCGAGGGGCGCCGGCAAAAGATTCTCGGCATTCCCACGCTGCCTTCGATGGGACGCGCGGTCGATATCTACTCGGCGATCATGCGCAATGCGCCGTACAGCAAGTACGCCGCGCTGGCG
The DNA here is from genome assembly GCA_031370675.1 of Verrucomicrobiota bacterium. GTDB lineage: Bacteria > Verrucomicrobiota > Verrucomicrobiia > Chthoniobacterales > SZAS-18 > SZAS-18. The sequence goes on along the minus strand of JANMQT010000011.1, from coordinate 1,343 downwards.
GAGTTCAACATCGGACGGGCGCGGGAAAAACAGGGTGACTTTACCGGCGCGGTCAACGCCTACCAGATTGTCGTCGACAAGTACCCGACCAGCGACGTGGCGGATGATGCCATGTACCAGATTGGCTACGTGTACGTCACGATGGTGAAGGCCGGATCCTATGATCGCAACGCGGCCCGTTTCGCGCGCGAGTACCTGGAGGATTTTTTGGCCGCCTACCCCAAGCACGAGAAGGCGCCGCAGGCGCGCGAGTACCTCGCTTCGCTGGGCAAGGCGCAGACGCGCACTTCGCTGAAGGTCGCGCAATATTACGACAAGGCCAAAATCTGGCGGGCCGCCATCATGTATTACAATGAAGTGGTGCGTCAGACGCCCGATTCACCGGACGCGAAGATCGCCACGGCACGACTTGCGCAGCTGCGCACGAAATTGGGTGAGACCATATTCAAGGATCCGATCCTGACGCCTGGCAAACCCGATCCGCGGCGCGTGGCAGAACTGCAGGGGCGTCAGCTCCCACCCGGAAGCGGCCCGCTCGGCCAGCCGGTTTCGCAGCTTCCGCCGCTGGCGCCCGGTCTCGACGCCCCGCTGCCGGATGACGCCGGAATGGGCCCGGAAGGCGCCGCGCCCATGCCGGGACTGGATCCCAACTTTGATTCGAGCAATCCGTTCGGCGGTCCGTCGTCCCTGGGTCCACGCGGCGCTCAGCCTGCCCGCGAGTCGGGTGAGGCACCTGCGGCGCCGGGTGAACCGGCTCCTCCGCCGGTCGAACCGGCGCCGACCCCTTCGCGGTAGTCCATCACTCGTTCGCTGCGCATGGCCATCGTTGCGACCAGCCACGCCCGGCCCGGACGGCTTTCCTGCTGGGCGGCCGCCGCGCTTCTTCCGGTGGTGATGCTCGGCGCCGGCTGCGCCTACTCGCTTGGGCCAGCCAAGCCGACATATCTCAAGTCGGTTCGCACGCTGTCGGTCCCGATGTTCCGCAGTGATGATTTGGCGCCGCACGTGGAGGGCCTGCTGACGACGACCCTCATCAAGGAGTTCCAACGGGACGGCACGTTCAAGATTGCGCCTACGGGCGCGGGCGACGCGACCCTCCGGTGCACGCTCGACGCGGTGCAACTGACGCCGGTGCGCTCGGTTCCCGGAAACGTGCTGCAGGCGAGTGAATTCGTGATGAGCCTGAAAGTCCGCTACGAATTGCGCGAAGGCGGGAGCGACCGCGGTCGCGTGCTCGATGGCGGGCGAGTGACCGGCGAGGCGAGCTTCTTTGTCAGCACGGATTTGCAACAAGATCAGCGCCAGGCATTCCCGCGGGCCGCAGAACAGGCCGCGCAGCGACT
>JANMQT010000391.1:0-4608 GCA_031370675.1 Verrucomicrobiota bacterium | reverse complement strand
CGGGTCGGGGAAAACTCGCCGAGCTTGTGCCCGACCATGTTTTCGGTCACGAAGACGGAATTGAAGATTTTGCCATTGTGGACGAGGAACGTGTGGCCGACGAAATCGGGCACGATCATCGAGCGGCGCGACCAGGTCTTGATCGCCTTCTTCGAGTTTTCCTTGTTTAGCTTCTCGATTTTCTCGAGCAGGTGGCCCTCAACGAAGGGGCCCTTTTTCAACGATCTTCCCATAGGTCTTTAAACGGTTCGGTTTGGAGATTAGGACGACTTCTTCTTCTTCGTGCGGCGCGTGACAATGAAGTTTTCGCTCGGCTTGTGCTTGCGGCGGGTCTTGAAGCCCTTCGAGAGCTGACCCCACGGGCTGACCGGATGATGCCGGCCGCCACCGCCCTTGCTCTTGCCCTGGCCGCCACCCATCGGGTGATCGATCGGGTTCATGGCCACGCCGCGGACGGTCGGGCGACGACCCTTCCAGCGCGAGCGTCCGGCCTTGCCGCTGATCACGTTCATGTGATCGACGTTGCCGACCTGGCCGATGGTCGCGTAGCAATTCTCGTGGATCTTCCGGATTTCACTGGAAGGCAGCTTCACCAGCGCGTAGCCGCCTTCGCGATTGTTCAGCACGGCAATCTGGCCCGCGCTGCGCGCGATCTGGCCGCCGTGGCCGGGGCGAAACTCGATGTTGTGGATGTTCGTGCCGAGCGGGATGGCGCTGAGCGGAAGCGCGTTGCCGATTTCGGGCGCGGCGTTCGGGCCGGACATCACCTTGGCGCCGACCGCGAGGCCGACGGGCCAGAGGATGTAGCTCTTTTCGCCGTCCGTGTACTGGATCAACGCGATGCGCGCCGTGCGATTTGGATCGTACTCCACCGCGAGCACGGTTGCTTCCACGCCGAACTTCTGGCGCTTGAAATCGACGAGGCGATAGCGGCGCTTGTGGCCGCCGCCGCGATGACGAACGGTGATGCGACCCGTGTTGTTGCGGCCGCCGCTCTTGCGCAGGGGCTCGGTCAGCGAACGCTCGGGTTTGCTTTTCGTGATCTCGTCGAACGCCGGCGTCATCTTGAAACGCTGCGTCGGGGTAATGGGACGATAGGATTTGAGAGCCATAGGTGTTTCGGCTGGGGTAAAGGGATGCGCGGCTTGGTCGCGGCTCAGGCGAGGTCGATCTTCTCGCCCTCCTTGAGCGTGACGATGGCCTTCTTCCAATGCGGGCGGCGGCCGAAGTCGGCGCGGCGTTCGCGCTTCTTCTTGCCGGCGTAGTTGGCGGTGTTCACGTTGATGACGGTCTTCTTGAAGAGCGCCTCAATCGCCTCCTTGATCTGCGGCTTGGTGGCGCGGGGCACGACTTTGAAAACGTACTGGTTTTCCTTGTCGCCCAGCAGCGTCGCCTTCTCGGTCAGGCAGATGGTTTGAATCAGGTCGGTGGGTTCGTTCATGGCGTGGGCCTCGGGGAATTCAGGTTAGGCGGCGGCGGTCGTCTCGCGGCGATCCGCGCGGGTCGTGCGCAGGACGAGGGTGTCGAACGCCTTCTTGGTCACGACGATCTTCTCGTACTTGAGCAGGTGCTCGGCGTTGCACTCCGCGTCGGTCATTAACTGCACCGGTCCGACGTTGCGCGCGGCGAGATAGGTCGCGGGGCTGAAATCGCCCGAGACGATCAACACCTTGGCGGCGTCGGTGAGCTTCTTCACGGCGGCGACAAAATCCTTCGTCTTCGCCTGCTTGACGTTGAAATCCGAAACGATCAGCACGTTGCCGTCGATGATTTGGGCGCTCAGCGCCTTGCGCAGCGCGAGGCGCTTGACGGACTTGTTCGTCTTCTTGGAATAGTCGCGCGGATGCGGACCGAACACGACGCCACCGCCGCGGCGGATGGGCGAGGACATGTAGCCGGCGCGGGCGCGGCCAGTGCCTTTCTGGCGGTACGGCTTCTTGCCGGAACCGGAGACGGTGGCTTTGGTCTTCGTGCTGGCGGTGCCGGCGCGGCGATTGGCGCGATAAGCGACAATCGTCTCGTGCAGGGCCTGCATGCCCTTTCGCTTGTCGGTGATGAGGTCGAGATGCGCGGCTTTCGCGGCGTCGACGGTGAGAATGGTGGCGCTCATGTTAGGCGTAAAGTGGGGGTGAAATTACTTCGCGGCGGCCGGCAGCGGCTTCTTCTTCGCGGCGCGGATGAACACGTAGCCACCGGCCGCGCCGGGGACGGGTCCGCTGACGAGCAGCGCATTATCTTCCTCGCGCACCTGCACGACCTTGAGATTCTGCGCCGTGACGCGCTCGTCACCCATGTGGCCGGGCATGCCCATGTTCTTCCAGACGCGGCCCGGCGTGGAGCGGTTGCCGATGGCGCCGTTGCGCCGGTGGGTCTTCGAGCCGTGCGCTGCTCCCTGGCCATGGAAGTTGTGCTTCTTCATGACGCCCTGGAAGCCCTTGCCCTTGCTCTGGCCGATGACGTCGACCCACTGGCCGACTTGAAATTGATTCACCGTGACTTCGGCGGGGGCGGCCGAGACGGCCTCATCGTTGGCGCAGCGAAATTCCTGCAGCTTGCGTTTCGCACCGGCGCCATTCTTCTTGAGATGGCCGGCGACGGGCTTCGTCATTCGGTGATCCGCCTGGTCGAAGGCCGCGAGCTGGATGGCCGAGTAGCCGTCCTTCTCCTGGGTCTTGCGCTGCACGACCGCGTTGGGTGCGACGTGGATGACCGTGACCGGCGTGATGCGACCCTTGTCGTCATAGACGCGGGTCATGCCGAGTTTCTTTCCGATTAGTCCGATGCTCATGGTACAGAGGTTTCACCGGGCCGGGGGCCGCGGGAGACGTGGGGTTGGGGGTGCTGGGAGTCTTGACGATTCCGGCCCTCGCGGGCCATGCACCGATGGGTGGTTGGTCAGATTTTGATGGAGATGTCCACGCCGGCCGGCAGGTTCAACTTGCGGAGTTCATCCACGGTCTTGGCGGTCGGCTCGATGATGTCGAGCAGGCGCTTGTGCGTGCGGATTTCAAATTGCTCCATGCTCTTCTTGTCGACGTGCGGCGAGCGATTCACCGTGAAGCGCTCGATGCGGGTCGGCAGCGGAATCGGGCCGGAGACCTTGGCGCCCGTGCGCTTGGCGGTCTCGACGATGTCGAGGCTGGACTGATCGAGCATCCGGTGGTCGAAACCTTTGAGGCGGATGCGAATGCGTTGGCCGGTGGTCATGGAAGGAGGCGGGGAAGTGAAAGGTGGACTGGATCGGCGGGATTACTTCTCGCCCTTTTTGTCGAGCACCTCGGCGAGCACCTGGGCGGGCACCTGCTCGAAGTGGCTGGGTTCCATCGAATAGCTGGAGCGGCCCTTCGAAAGCGACCGAATGGCGGTGGCGTAACCAAACATTTCCGCGAGTGGAACCTCGGCGTTCACGATGCTCAGGCCGTTCTTGCTCTCGATGCCGTTGATGCGGCCGCGGCGACGGTTGAGGTCGCCCATGATGTCGCCCTGGTATTCCTCGGGCACCGAATTCTCGACCTTCATGATCGGCTCGAGCAGGATCGCGTTGGCGTGCTTGAAGGCGTCCTTCACCGCGAAGATCGCGGCCATCTTGAACGCGAGTTCGTTCGAATCGACGTCGTGATAGCTGCCGTAGACGATGTCGACCTCGACATCGATGACGGGATAGCCGCCGACCACACCGTTGAGCACGGCTTCTTCGATGCCCTTCTTGACCGCCGGGATGTATTCCTTGGGAATGACGCCGCCGACGACCTTGTTGTCCACTGTGAGACCCTTGCCGCGCCCGGCCGGACGGACGTCAACCTCGACGTGACCGTACTGACCGCGACCGCCGGACTGCTTGATGAGCTTGCCGACGCCGTGGGCGGACTTCAAAATCGTTTCGCGGTAGGCGATCTGCGGCTTGCCCGCGTTTGCCTCGACCTTGAACTCCCGCATCATGCGATCGCGGATGATTTCAAGATGCAGCTCGCCCATGCCGGCGATGATCGTCTGGCCGGTGTCCTCGTTCGTGTGCACGCGGAAGGTCGGATCTTCCTCGGCGAGGCGCTGGAGCGCGTTGCCCATCTTTTCCTGGTCGACCTTGGTCTTCGGCTCGATCGCCATGCTGATGACGGGATCGGGGAACGAAGGCGGCTCGAGCAGAATCGGATGATCCTCATCGCAAAGCGTGTCGCCCGTCGTGATGTTCTTGATGCCGACGATCGCGGCGATGTCGCCGGAATAGCAGGTGTCGATGTCGAGTCGCTTGTCGGCCTGAATCTGGATCAGGCGGCTGATGCGCTCGCGCTTGTTCGTGCGGGGATTGTAAACCGTGTCGCCCTTCGTCAGCTTGCCGGAATAGACGCGGAAGAAGACGAGCTTGCCGACGAACGGATCACTCCAGAGCTTGAAGGCCAGCGAGCAAAACTTCCCGTTGTCATCCGGGGGCATGGGAATCTTGGTTTCCAGGTCATCCGGATCGTGGGCTTCCTGCGGGGGAATTTCGATCGGGCTCGGGAGATAATCGACGACAGCGTCGACGAGGTATTGCACGCCCTTGTTCTTAAAGGCCGATCCACCCACGACCGGCACGAACTTGTTCGCGATGGTCTGGCGGCGGATGCCGGC
>JANMQT010000385.1:0-19357 GCA_031370675.1 Verrucomicrobiota bacterium | reverse complement strand
TCCGGACAGTGCAGGATTTATTGGGTCACGCGGACGTGGCGACAACGATGATCTACACGCACGTGATGAACCGGCCCGGAGTGGGGGTGAGGAGCCCGCTGGACGCGTGACCGCGTCCAGCGGAATGCCGAAGTGCGAATGCAGATTGCCGAATTGGGTCGGGATTTGTCACAGAGACGCAGAGGACACAGAGGACAGGGGACAGAGGACGGAGGACTGGGGAAGGAAGATCGCAGGGCTCAATAACCCAGCCCGTTTTTATGCTTGGGCGCCCATCACCGATGAGGTTGTAAGTCTCCAGCCCGCAGCGGCTTCCTGCCTGAAGCCGGCCGACAGGGGGTGCGCAAACCAACCAGAATCATTCCATGAAAATCCTGGGCTTTCTGTATGGGGTCATTTCGTACTTCGTTTTCCTCGTGAGTTTTCTTTACGCGATTGGCTTCGTGGGAAATTTTGGCGTGCCCAAGTCGATCGACTCGGGCGCGCCGGGATCCGTCCCCACGGCATTGCTCGTCAACAGCGTGCTGCTGGGTCTCTTCGCCGTGCAGCACAGCGTGATGGCGCGTCCGTGGTTCAAGGCGCGCTGGACGAAAATTGTCCCGACCTCGTTGGAGCGCAGTACCTTTGTCCTGTTGGCGAGTTTGCTGTTGCTGCTGCTTTATTGGCAGTGGCAGCCGATCACAGGGGTGGTGTGGAAGGTAGAGAGCGCCTTCGGACGCAATCTGCTTTGGGCGCTGTTTGGGATTGGCTGGCTGGTCGTCCTGCTCTCCACGTTCATGATTAATCACTTCGATCTTTTCGGCCTGCGCCAGGTCTGGCATCGGCTGCGCGAATCAGAGCCCAGCCCGCTGCATTTCCAAAAGCGGTTCCTCTACAAATTTGTGCGGCATCCGATCATGCTCGGGTTTCTGATCGGGTTCTGGGCGACGCCGCGGATGACGTACGGGCATCTGCTGTTTGCCATCGCGACGACCGGCTACATCTTCGTGGGGATATTTCTCGAGGAGCGCGATTTGTTGGCGGCGCACGGGGAGTCGTACGAGCAATACCGGCGCGAGGTGCGCGGGATTTTGCCCATCCCGAAGCGCCGGGCTCAAGGCTGACGCGTCGCTGCGCTCCGGAGGACAGAGGACGGGGGAGCGACGACGGAGCCCCCCAATCACCCGCCGGTGCGGCCGCGGAGGCCGCTGGTGATGCTGAAGACGGCGCTCATGATGGCAAACACGACCGCGCCCACCAGCAACGCAATGATCACGATGATGAGCGGCGGAATGATCGCGGTCGCGATCTGCACCTGGCGATCCAGCTCGCGTTCGTAGACATCGGCGATCATTTGCATGGTGTCGGCAAAGCGGCCGGTCTGTTCGCCCACCGACATCATGTCGAGCATCAGCGCCGGGAAAACGCCCTGGCGGGACATGGCTTTCGAGAGACTCGCGCCTTCCACGAGCTCCGCGCGACCGGCCAGCAGGCGTTTGCGAAGAAAGGCGTTCTCGGAAATGCTGGCGAGCAAATCGACCGCGCGCAGCAGCGTCACGCCGTTGTGCAGGAGCGTGCCGAGCGTGCGGGCAAACTGCGCGTAGAAGCGATATTGAATGACGCGGCCGTAGCCCGGAATCTTGAGGCGGAAGCGGTCCCAGGCCTCGCGGCCGTCGGGGCTCCGCGTGAACATCTTGTACGCCGTAAAGACGCCGACTGCCGCGAGCGCACCGAGCCACCAATAGCCGACGAAGAGGTCGTTCAGCTTGATAAGCAGGCGGGTGGGCAGCGGCAGCGAACCGCCGGTCTTGGCGAAGAACGAGGTGAGCTGCGGCACGAGCACGGTGATGAAGAGCACCACGAGCAACACGCCGAAGACGCTCAGGATGGCCGGATAGAGCAGCGCCTGCTGGACGCTGTCGCGCAGGGTCTTCACGGCGGCGAGATGGCCGACCAATCGCTTGAGAATATCGGGCAACGCGCCGCTGGCCTCGCCCGCCTGCACGAGGTTCACGTAGAGCGGCGGGAACGACCGCGGAAAATCGCCGAGCGCCTGCGAGAAGCTGCGACCATCGACCAGCGCGCCATGCAGATGCTCGATGATGCCGCGGAGATTTCCCTGCGTGAGGCGTTTGCCCAGGATGGAGAGCGCCTCGTCGAGCGTCATGCCGGCCGAGAGCAAGTAGGCGAGCTGCTCCGTGAAGAGCAGGCGCTGGGAATGGTTGAGGCGGTCGACCGCTGGCACGGGAGCAGACGGGCGCTCGGCAACCGGGGCGTCGATGATCGCCGGCGTGGGTCGCGTCTCGCCGGCGGGACCGGGAGAGGACGCATCCGGGATCGGCACGACCCGGAAAGGCACGCAGCGGCGCAATTCAATCTGGCGCAGCGCCGAGGGTCGATCGGGCGATTCCACCACGCCTTCCACGAGGGCGCCCTGCGCGTCCCGCGCTTTGAATTGGAACTGCGGCATGAGCAGGGACTATGGAGAAGACTGGGGAAATGGCGAATGGCGAATGCCACAGTCGAGATTCGAGGGTCGAAGGTCAGAGGAACCACGAATTTACACGAAGGGACACGAACGTGATGATTTCACACGGAGTTCACGGAGGCACGGAGGTTTGGGGATTAACCGCACGGAACACAAAGAACGTAAAGAAGAACGCATGACTGAGCACGGAGGCCCAGACGGCGGGGGCGATTTCAGATTTCAGATCTTGGATTTCAGGTTTGGCGGCAAACAGGCGGAGGAACCACGAATTCACACGAAAGAACACGAGGGCTGAGTCGAGAGTCGACAGTCGAGGGTCGGGTGCCAGCAGGGAACTGGGAGAACCACCAAGAAATCCACGGACACCTAGAAGGGTTGGACCTCAGATGACAGAAGATGTAAAATAGCGCGTGGAGGAATGGCGAATGCGGAATCGGGGATTCGAGATTTGAGCGAAGCGAAAAGTCCTCGGATGCGAGGGGTATAATCGACACTCGACGGCCAGGGCTAACCACCAAGGAATCCAAGGAGACCAAGAATCCGGAAGGATTTGGCTGGTGTTCTCCGTCGCCTGTCCTCCGTCCTCTTGTTTTCCGCCCTCCGTGCCTCCGTGAACTCCGTGTGAAACCTCTTCTATTAGAAGATCTGCCTATCGGCTTTTGTGCTCCTGGTGCGTCCTGGGCGGCTAGACAAACTGGCTCTCACCCGGGCGGCTGCGATGTCTCTGTGGTAAACCTCCCTTTTGTGTCCTTCGTGTCTTCGTGGCGGGATCTCTCGCGCCGCAGTGGTCAAAAATCGTCAGTGGTCGGCTTGTGGTCGGGAGGGGTCGCCGACATATTCCGCGCATGGCGAACACCATTTTGATCGGCGCACAATGGGGAGATGAAGGAAAGGGCAAGATCATCGACTACCTGACGCGGGGGGTCGACGTGGTGGTGCGCACGCAGGGCGGGAACAACGCCGGTCACACCATCGTCATCGGGAAGGAGCGCTACGTCCTGAGCCTGGTGCCCTCGGGCATCCTGCACGCGGGCAAGGTTTGCGTGCTGGCCAACGGCGTGGTGATCGACCCCGTGTCGCTTTGCGAGGAAATCGCCGGGCTGCGCAAACGGGGCATTCACGTGGGCAGCGACAACCTGCTGATCAGCGATCGTGCGCACGTGGTGCTGCCGCATCACCGCTCGCTCGACGCGCAGCGCGAGGACCGGCGCAGCGGCCGAATCGGGACGACCAAGCGCGGCATCGGCCCGGCCTACGCCGACAAGATTTCGCGCACCGGACTGCGCATGACCGACCTGACCAACGCGAAAACATTTGCCGCGCGGTTGCGCGACCGGATGCGCGAGGTCAATCGCTACCTCAAGCTGCAGGGCCTGGCGCCCATCGCGGGGGGTCCGGTGCAACGCGAGTACGAGCGCGCCGCGGCGATCCTGCGCCCGCACCTCACGGACACGGTTTCCTATTTGCACCGGATGCTGGATCGCCGGAAGAGCATGTTGTTCGAGGGCGCGCAGGGCACGTTTCTCGACATCGACCACGGCACGTATCCGTTTGTGACGTCGTCGAGCACCACGGCGGGCGGCGCCTGCACGGGATCGGGCGTGCCGCCGAATCGGATCGATCAAGTGGTTGGCGTGATGAAGGCCTACACCACGCGGGTGGGAGGCGGTCCGTTGCCGACCGAGGACGAGGCGCTCTCCGATCGCCTGCACGAGATGGGTCGCGAATTTGGCGCGGTGACCGGCCGGGCGCGTCGCTGCGGCTGGTTCGACGCGGTGGCGACGGGTTTCGCGGTCAAGGTCAACGGCATGGATCAGCTCGCCGTGACCAACTTGGACGGGCTCGACGGACTCGACGCGCTGCGGGTCTGCGTGGCATATCGCCTGCACGGAAAGACGATCGACGTGCCGCCGGCGGACGTGCTGGACCTGGCGCAGTGCGAGCCGGTTTACGTGGACCTGCCGGGCTGGCGGAAACCGATCGATCGCGTACGGCGTCATACGGACCTGCCGCCGAGGGCGCGCGCGTATTTGCGGAAGCTGCAAGCCCTGACCGGAGCGCCGCTGAAATGGATTAGCGTGGGTCCGGGTCGCAACCAGACCTTTCTCGCGGGCTGAAATATCTCCATGAGCGAACATCGATCCCTGCCATCCGTGCCGCGGCACATCGCCATCATCATGGATGGCAATGGTCGCTGGGCCGTGCAGCGTGGCCTGCCGCGCATCATGGGCCACGAGAATGGCGCGCAGGCGGTGCGCGCGTGCATCGAGGGCTGCGCCGAGCTGGGCGTGTCGTACCTGACTCTCTACGCGTTTTCACAGGAAAACTGGCTGCGCCCGAAGGCCGAGGTGTCGGGCTTGATGGTGCTGCTGGAAAAATTTCTGCACCAGAATACGGCCGAGCTCGTGAGCAAGAACGTGCGCCTGCAGGCCATCGGCCGGCTGACCGATCTGCCGGCGGCGTGCCAGGTGCAGTTGAATCGCGCGATCGAGGCGACGGCCGGCTGCAACGGCCTGACGGTGATCCTCGCGCTCAGCTACAGCGGCCGGGTGGAATTAATCGACGCGATCAAGAGCCTGCTGCGCGAGATCGAGTTGGGGCACATCGACAAGGCGATGATCGACCCGGAGACCTTCAGCAAGCACCTTTACACGCGCTACTACCCGGACCCGGATCTGCTCATCCGTACCTCGGGCGAAATGCGCCTCTCCAATTTTTTATTGTGGCAGGTGAGCTACGCGGAATTTTACGTGACGAAAAAATTGTGGCCGGACTTCTGCAAGGAGGATCTCCTGGAGGCCATCGAGGAATACAGCAGCCGGCAGCGGCGGTACGGGGCCATTCACGAGGGCTGAAGGAGCGGGATCGTACCAAATGCAAACCATCGTCATCGCCGATCCGGAGACCGACTTCCTCGAGTGGGCGGTCAACCAGCTCGCCACGCCGCTGACGCGCGTGCTCATCGCCACGCGCTCGGACAACGCGTACAAGCTGTTCTGCGCGGAGGACGCCGACCTGCTGATCGCCGACACGCACCTCCAGCCGATGAACGGCATGGAACTGCTCGCCAAGGTGCGGCAGCACAACAGCAACGCGATGGTCGTGCTCACCAGCGCGTTCGGCACCACGCAATCGGTCATTGAATCGATGAAGCTGGGTGCCTTCGATTTCATCCGGAAGGAGGCATTGCCCTTCAATCTCAAGGTGGTGGTGGACACGGCGCTCCGGCAACAGGCGGAGATGCGCGCGGCCACGACCTTTCAGCCGCAACTTACCGTCGAGCAGCACCAGGACAGCCTGGTCGGCAAATCCGAGGCGATTCAGCAGGTCTTCAAGATGGTCGGCCGGGTGGCGGGGTCCGATGCGCCCATCATGATCACCGGCGAGAGCGGGACGGGCAAGGAACTGGTGGCGCGCGCCGTCCATCATTACAGCCGGCGCAGCGACAAATACTTTGTGGCGATCAATTGCGCCGCGATTCCGGAAACGCTGTTGGAGAGCGAGTTGTTTGGGCACGAGAAGGGATCGTTCACGGGAGCCATTGCCACGCGGGTGGGGCGCTTTGAGCAGAGCGACGGCGGGACGTTGTTTCTCGACGAGATCGGGGAGATGCCGCTGGCCGTGCAGGGCAAGATGCTGCGCGTGCTGCAGGAGGGGGAATTTTCGCGGGTGGGCGGGAGCGCCACGCTGCGCACGGACGTGCGGGTGGTGGCGGCCACGAACAAGAATCTCGAGGAGCAAATGGCGTTGAAGCTGTTCCGGGAGGATCTTTTTTACCGGCTGAACGTGGTGCGCATTCACCTGCCGCCACTGCGGCAGCGACTGGAGGACGTTCGTCTGCTGGCCGAGTATTTTCTCGCGCGCATCGCGGCGCAGAAGCGCTTGCCGCGGCTCCGGCTTTCCGAAGAAACGGTGCGCGCGCTCGAGAGTTACCCGTGGCCGGGCAACGTCCGGGAGTTGGAAAACACGATCCAGCGCGCGGCGGTGCTGGCCACCACCGATGTGCTTCTGCCGAAGGACATCCCGATGGGGGCACCCAGCGGAAATGAGAGCCGCGGGGCGGGAGCGGGCGTGTCGATTTCGACCGCGGGCCATCCGGAGGCCACGGGCGGAAGCGAAAGCGCGGTGCAATCCGCCATTGATCTCCTCTTCAGCGCGGCGGCGCAGGACTCCGAGCTGCAGCTTCTGCCGTGGCTCGAGCGGGAGTTCACGATCGCGGCGATGAAACAGACGCGCGGCAACCAATTGAAGGCGGCCAAACTTCTCGGGATCACGCGCGCCACGCTGCGCAAGCGAATCGAGCGGTTCGGGATCACCCGTCAATTGCGGATCCAATGAGCCGCGGGGAAAAGTCCGGCACGCCGGCGGAACCGGACCCGCTGGCACGGTTGTTTCGCCAGGCCGCTGCGGCGCCGGGTGTGGCGTCGCGTTTGGACGAAATCAGGCAACACGCGCGCGACGCGCAAGAACCCGTGGTGCTGGGCGGGGTGGGGGAGGCGGCGCAGCCGTTTCTCGTGGCACTGCTGCAGCGCGAGCTGGGGACCGGGAGAATTTGGGTGCTGTGCGATGACCTGCGGGCGCAGGAGAAGATGCACGCGGGGTTGCGGGCGTGGGGCGTCCAGGCGCTGTTCCTGCCGGAGTTGGAACTCGCGCCGATTCCGGGTGCGCTGCCGGATCCCGAACTGAACGCGGAAAGACTTTCCACGCTGGCGCGACTGGCGCAGCCGGCGGCGGCGGCCGGGGTGGTGGTCGTGCTGAAATCGCAACTCGCCGAAGAAGTGCCCCCGGCCGCGGCGTTCCGCGACGCCGCCTTCCAGCTGGCCGTGAACGACGAAATCTCGCTCGAGCACGTCGCCGGACTCCTGGTCGGCGCGGGTTACGCGCGCGCGCCGCGGGTCGACAGCCGCGGGCAGTTCTCCGTTCGCGGCGGCATCCTCGATGTCTATGGCTGGGACAAATTGCAGCCCATCCGCGCCGAGTGGTTCGGGGATTCCATCGAGTCGATTCGGTCGTTCGACCTCGACGAGCAAAAGTCGCTCACCGAACTCCCGGCGATCACCCTGATGCTCCGGTTTCCAGGGGGTTCCAATCATTTATTGTCGAGTTACGTAAGTCCGGATGACCTCGTTTGCGCCGTGGGGTCGACCGCCGAGGGAGCCGAGGTCCACCTGAACGGCGGCGGCGTCGACGGGGTTGAACCGGGAGCAGTCGAGGCAGCTGGATTCCTCGATCTGACGTCCCGCGTCCAGGCCTGGTGGCAGGATTCCGGGGTCGGCCGGGAGGTCGGAATCGAGCGCGGCAGGAAACAATTGGGGTATTGGCTTCGCTCAGGATTTGAAGTGTTTATAACTTATCGCAATCAATCGGAACATGCTGCTGCATTGTTGATAAGGAATGAAACTACTGATAATAGTAAATCACTTTTCTACCTGCCGGGGGAGGTACTGGAGGGCTTTTCCTATGCCGAGGGGCGGTTGGTGGTGTTGCCGGCGCTGGCGCTGACGGGGCATCCCCACGGCCGGGCCCAGCAGTCGGTCACGAGCACCACGGCGCGCCGGCTGAGTCGGCGAATCGGGTCCCAAATCAACTTCGACGACTTCAAGGAGGGCGAACTCGTCGTTCACGCGCAGCATGGACTGGCTCGGTTCCGAGGTTTTGAGCGGCGGTCGGTCGGGAATGGCGAAACAGAGACCCTGATTCTGGAGTTTGCCGGCGCGGCCCGGTTGTTTGTGCCGTTCGAGCAGGCGTTTCTCGTTTCACGCTACGTTGGCATGGGCCGGCAGAATGCGCCGCTCAGCCGACTGGGGGACGCTCGTTGGTCGTCGGCCCGCAAGTCGGCCGAGGTGGCGGTGGAGGATTACGCGGCGCGCTTGCTTCGAATCCAGGCGCAGCGCGAAATGCGCGCGGGATTCGCCTTTCCGCCCGATGGCGCCTGGCAGGCGGATTTTGAACGCACTTTTCCCTATCGCGAGACGGCCGATCAATTGACGTCGATTGCGGACACCAAGGGCGACATGGAGCGATCGAAGCCGATGGATCGATTGATTTGTGGCGATGTGGGGTTCGGCAAGACGGAGGTGGCCATCCGTGCCGCATTCAAGGCGGCGCTGGCGGGAAAGCAGGTCGCCTTCCTGGCCCCCACGACGGTGCTCGCGCAGCAACATTTCGAGGTGCTGCAGGATCGGATGGCCGACTTCCCGATTCAGATCGCGTTGCTCAATCGCTACCGCACCCCGCGCCAGCAAAAGCAGGCCCTCAAGGGCATGGCCGACGGATCGGTGGACATCGCGGTCGGCACGCACCGACTCCTCTCGGGCGATGTCACCTTCCGCCAGCTCGGCCTGTTGGTGGTCGACGAGGAGCAGCGCTTCGGCGTCCAGCACAAGGAGCGACTCCGCGAACTCTATCCGCATACGGATGTATTGACACTGTCTGCGACACCGATACCAAGAACGCTGTACATGGCGTTGACGGGGGCGCGCGACATGTCGCTGCTGGAGACACCGCCGGCGAACCGATATGCGGTGGAGACGGTGGTGTGCGGGTACGACGAGCGGCTGATCCGGGATGCGATCGACCGGGAGCTGGCCCGGCAGGGGCAGGTCTTTTTCCTGCACAACCGGATTGAGACGATTTACCGGACGGCGGAACGCGTCCGGGAGTTGTGCCCCGCGGCGCGCGTGGAAATCGGGCACGGCCAGATGGACGAACACAAGCTCGAGGACGTCATGCGCCGCTTCGTGGCGGGCGAAGTCGATGTACTGGTCTCGACCACGATCATTGAGAGCGGTCTCGACATCCCGAACGCGAACACGATCCTGATCGATCGCGCCGATCGTTTCGGGCTGGCCGACCTGTATCAATTGCGCGGTCGGGTGGGCCGCGGTTCGCATAAGGCTTTCGCGTATCTTTTTCTGCCGCGGGATTTTCTTTCCACGGGCGAGGCGCGCCGGCGGATTGAGGCGATCAGCCAGTATTCCTCGCTCGGCGCCGGGTTTCAGATTGCGATGCGCGACCTGGAGATCCGCGGAGCGGGGAGCATCCTCGGCGTGGCGCAAAGCGGCCACATCACCGCGGTGGGTTTTGAGCTCTACTGCCAGTTGCTCGAGCAGGCGGTGGCCAAGCTGAAAGGCAAGACGCTGCCGCGGCGCCCTGAAGTTTCGTTGCAACTGGACTTTGTGGAACGCGAAGAATCGATCGTCGCGACGGAGCCGCTCTCCCGGACGAAGCGCGGGGCGGCAACCCTCGCGGCGCACCTTCCGGTGACGTACGTGTCCGACACGCGGCTGCGCATCGAGGCGTTTCGCCGGCTGGCGGGAGTCTGCACAGCGGAGCAATTGAAGGCGCTGCGGTCGGAATGGCGCGATCGTTTCGGGCGGCTGCCGGTGCCCGCGGACCACTTGCTGGCCTTGACCGGGCTCAAGTTGCTGGCGGCCGAAAAGGGGGTGGGCACGGTTGAGACGAAGGGGGATCGGTTGATTCTGACACGGGCCGGGGAGCCCATCCAGCTGGGGGGAAGGTACCCCCGCTTGACTTCGGGCGATGCGGATTCAAAGGTTCGGGAGATTGCCGACCTCCTCCGGAAGCTGTAATGGCACCTGGCGGTTTGGCCTGTTTCCCCCGATTGCCGCTGATGATATGAAGAGAATGTCCCCGATGTCCTTTCGCACCCCCTGGCGCCGCGCCGCGGGCGTGCTCGCCCTCGCCCTCGCGCTGCTGCTGCCGCTGGCGCAAACCCTGCCCGCCGCCGAGGTGCTCGACGGCGTCGCCGCGGTCGTGAATGGCGACGTGATCACGTTTTCCCAAGTGCGCGAAGTCGTGCAGGCGCGCGAGCGAGCGCTGAAGGCGCAGTATTCCGGCCAGGAGCTAATCAACAAAATCAAGGAGGCGCGCCTCGGCGCGTTGAAGGATCTCATCGATCGCCAGCTGATTCTGCAGGAGTTCAAGAAAAAGGAATTCAACGTGCCGGTTCGGGTGATCGACGAGCGCATCTCTCAAATCATCCGCGAGGACTTCGGCGGCGATCGGCAGGCGTTCATGCGCACGCTGGTGGCGCAGGGCTATACGATGACGCGGTTCCGTGAAATGGAGCGCGACAAGTTCATCGTGCAGGCCATGCGTTACAGCAACATCAAGACCGACCTGCTGGTCTCGCCGCACCGGGTGCAGGATTACTATGCCGGATCGAAGAAAGATTTCGCGAACCAGGATCAGATTCATCTCCGCATGATCATGATCGGTCGCGCGCCCGGGACCTCGGCCCTTGGGCTCGACAGCCAGCGGGCGATGGCCGACGAGATTCGAGCCAAAATCCTAATGGGTGCTCCGTTCGAGCAGATGGCCATGACGTATTCCGAGGACAGCAGCCGGCAAAACGGCGGTGACTGGGGCTGGATCGATCGCAAGACCCTGAATCCCGACCTGACCAAGGCCGCCTTCGCCCTCAATACGAAACAGCTCAGCCCGGTCCTCTCGATCGGAAATGCGTACTACATTCTGCGCGTCGACGAGCGCAAGGACGCTTCGTCGAAGCCGCTCGCGGAAATCCGGCCCGACCTCGAGCGCAAAATGCAAAGCGACGAACGCCAGCGCATGACGCAGCAGTGGATCGACGGTTTGCGCCAGAAGGCGTACATCCGCATGTTCTGATCCGGATCGCCCGGGCCGGCGGAGAAAGCCGTCGCGCCCAGCCGCGGCCCGCGTAGCATGCTGCTCCCCATGGACAGCGCGCACCGAATTGCCGTCACGCTGGGTGATGCCGCCGGCATCGGACCCGAGGTCACCCGTGCCGCGCTCGCCTCGGGCCGGCTGGCCCCCGGTTTCGAGTATCTCGTGGTCGGAAACGTACCGCCCGGGACCGTGCCAGGCCAGCCCACCGAGAGGACCGCGCGCGCGGCGGCCGACGCGCTGGAGGAAGTGGCGCGACTCGCGATCGCGCGCGAAGTGGCGGCGGTCGTGACGGGTCCGGTCAGCAAATCGGCGCTGCACGGCGTCGGATTTTCATTTCCCGGCCAGACGGAGTTTTTCGCCGCGCGCTGCGGGATCAACGACTTCGCAATGATCCTGACGGGCGGCTCGCTGACCGTGGGGCTGGTCAGCATCCACGTTCCGCTGCGGCAGGCGATTGAGCAGCTTTCGTCGGCGGAAATTGAGCGGGTCGGCCGGCAGCTCGCGGGCTTTCTGCGGCTCCGCTTGTCGCGCGAAGCGCGGATTGCGGTGGCCGGTTTGAATCCGCATGCGGGAGAGGGCGGAACATTTGGCCAGGAGGAGATCGAGGTGATCGCGCCCGCCATCGAGCGCCTCAACCGCGCGGGAGCGGGCGCCAGTTTTCACGGTCCGCTCTCGCCCGACACCGCCTTCCACGCCGCTGCCAGCGGGGACTGGGACGGCGTGCTGTGCATGTACCACGACCAGGGCTTGATTCCGCTCAAGCTGCACGCGTTTGACGCGGGTGTGAATGTCACGTGGGGACTGCCGATTCTCCGGACGAGTCCGGATCACGGCACGGCCTTTTCGATCGCGGGGAAGGGACTCGCTCGTCCGGACAGCATGGTTGCGGCTCTGCGGCTCGCTGCTGAGCTGGTGCAGGCCCGGGAGCGCGCGGGCGCGAAGCCGCGGGGTTGACGGCGGGACCGTTTGTTCGTCATGGGCAAGTACTTCGCCATCTTTAACCTCGGGCTGCAGAACACCGTGGTCTACCGGTGGAATTTTTTGTTTCGCACCGTAGCGGGGCTCGTTCCCATGCTGGGCGGTTTGTACCTGTGGCGGGCCCTGTTCTACTCGCGCGACGGGGTGGAGATCGAGGGCTGGGACTACAGCGGCATGGTCCGGTATTTTCTCTTCATCATGCTGGCGGAAAACCTGGTTACGCCGATCGAGGACGAGTGGCAGATTGCGGCCGACATCCGCGACGGGCGATTGAGCTCTTTTCTCATCCGGCCCTTCGACTACATGCTCTACCGGCTTTCGCTCTTCGGCAGCGCCCGCTTGATGTACACAGCGGTGGCGATCCTGCCGTCGGCCGTGCTGCTTTGGATTTACCGCGCGGATTTGCGCGTGCCGCAGGATGCGGCCACGTGGTGGCTCACCGGCGTTTCGCTGGTGATGTCGGCGCTGCTGCAGTTCTTCATCAGTTACGCGCTCGCGATGATCGCCTTCTGGCTGCTCGAGATCTCGACCATCGTCTTCATCGTCTACTCGTTCGAGTATTTCCTGAGCGGGCGGATTTTTCCGCTCGACCTGATGCCGCCCGCCGTGCGGCAGGTGACGGAATGGCTGCCGTTCACCTACGAACTTTATTTTCCGGTGTCGATTTTCATGGAGCGCACGCAGGGACCGGCGCTGGCCCGCGGTCTCGTGATCCAATTCCTCTGGCTGGTGGTCGCGTGCGGCGTGGCGCGGCTGCTCTGGGCGCGCGGCGTGCAGCGATACCAGGCGGTGGGGGGATGACGATCATGAAGACCGCGCGCAAATACGGGGCGACCTACGCGCTCCTCTTCCGCAACTCGCTCGTGCGCGACATGGCGTTCAAGGCGAATTTCATCCTCTGGATCATGACGGAGCTGCTCTGGTTCTTCGGGCAGATTGTCTTTGTCGAGGTGATGTTCCGGCAGACGGATCGGATTCTCGACTGGACGAAATGGGAGGTCGTCCTGCTGATCGGCACGCACCAGGTGGTCAGCCAGTTGTTCCAGTCGTTCTTCTACGTCAACCTCGCGAACCTGCCCGAGTTGGTGCGCACCGGGAAACTGGATTTGATGCTGCTGCTGCCGGTGGACGCGCAATTCAGCGTGTCGGTGCGGCAGTTCGGCCTCGACAACATCGTGACCGGATTCGTGGGCGCGGGCATCGTGGCTTTCTCGCTCCACCGGCTGGCGCTGGTGCCCGGACCGGCGCAATGGGGGCTCTACGGATTGGCACTGGTTTTCGGCATCGCCATTCATTATGCGGTCATGTTCGTGCTGGCGACCGCGAGCTTCTGGATCGTCCGCGCGCAGGGGTTGATCTACGGATATTTCAACCTCGTCAGCCTTGCGCGATATCCGGAGGGAATTTACCGCGGGGCGTTCCGATTTGTCTTCCTCTGGATTCTGCCGGTAATCCTCGTTGCCAACGTGCCGGCCCGAATTCTCGTGCGGCCGGGCGAGTCGCCGTGGCCGGGCCTGCTGCAGCTCGGAACGGCTGCGTTGCTGGCCCTCGTGCTCTCGCGCGCGCTCTGGAAATTTGCCCTGCGGCGATACTCCAGCGCGAGCTCCTAAGGCGGTCCGAAAGTGGGAATGCGATCGATTCCGCATTTGCCCTTGCGTCCCGGGGTGTTCGCCGGTATATGTCCGCCTCTTTTTCCCCCCGTCTCGCCTCCATGCCCAAGACCAAAATCAAATCTTCCTCGAAGTCGACCAAACGTGTTTCGGCCCCGGCCGCCAAACGCGTGTTGAAGACCGTGGCCAAGCACAAGGCGGCGCCGAAGAAGGCGTCGCGTCCGGTCCCCAAAGCGAAGGCGAAAACCAAGACGGCCAAGGCCAAGCCGGCGCCCAAGGCGAAACCCGCCCCGAAAGCCAAGGTCATGCCAAAGGCGAAGCCGGTCGCGGCGCCCAAGCTGAAACCGGTGGCGAAGCCGATCGCCGTCGCCAAGGGCAAAAGGGTTCCCGCCACGGTCGCGTCCGTGATGCTTGTCCCGTCGGCCATGAACAACGATTCGAAATTGAATCCCTTCTTGCGCAAGCAGAAGGAGCGGCTGCTCGCGTTGCGCGATTCCATGCTCGATTCGATGCAGGGCATGGCGCAGGACAACCTGCGTTCGCGGGCCGAGGGCAGTGAAGCCTCCGCCTTCGGCATGCACCAGGGCGACGCTGGCAGCGACGCCTACGATCGTGATTTCGCGCTCAGCCTCTTGTCGCAGGAGCAGGACGCCTTGTACGAAATCGAGGAGGCGCTCAAGCGCATCGAAAGCGGTGCATACGGCAAATGCGAGATGTCGGGCAAGCCGATTGCGCACCCGCGTCTCGAGGCGATTCCCTTCACCCGCTACACCGTGGAATGCCAGACCCAGATTGAGCGGCAGAACCGCAACCAGCGCGTCCGTCCGGTCGTCACCTCGCTCTTCGGTTTGACCGATGAGGAAGGTGGTGATACGGAGGAGGAGGAGAAGCCCGAGGACAACCGCGACCGGGAACGCGAATAATCCGGAGCGTTCCGCCGCCCCCCAGTTTTAGAAAATCCATTTTATGCCCAGAGACATCGTCACGCTTGAATGCACCGAGGCCAAGGCCGAGGGCAAGCCCGCGTCCCGCTACACCACCACGCGGAACAAGAAGAGCCCGAACACGCCCAGCCGGCTGGAGAAGAAGAAATACAATCCGCATCTTCGCCGCCATACGCTGCATCGCGAAACCAAGTAATTTATTTTATGTCACAGCCCAGAACCACCGCCCGCAAGGCCAGTTTGCGCCGCCACAACCGCTCGATGCCGCGCCGCCGGCTCGACCTGCCGGTTGAGGCCATCGACTACAAGAATCCCGACCTGCTGAAGAAATTCGTCACTGAGAGTGGCAAAATCCTGCCGCGCCGCACCACCGGGGTTTCGGCCAAGATGCACCGCAAGATCACCAACCAGATCAAGCGCGCGCGTTCCGCCTTGTTGATGAAGTAATTCCGGTCTAAATTTTCCAACACCGGATCCACCCCCTGGGTCCGGCCCGGGCCGAAGTTCACCGCTTCGGCCCTTTTTTTCAGCCGCCCCCTGTCCGCATGGCCCCCAAGCAATCGCCAGCGTTGAAAGACACCCAGAACGAGCCCGACCACCGGAAGATCGCGATCGACCGGGTGGGGGTCAAGGCGCTGCGGTATCCGATCCAGGTGCGCGACCTCGCCAGCGGTGCACTGCAGAACACGGTCGGCACCTTCACGCTGACAGTCGACCTGCCGCATCATTTCAAGGGCACGCACATGAGCCGCTTCATTGAGGTGCTCAACGCGCACGGCCCGATTTTCCAGGTCAGCAACATCGACGCCGTACTCGCGCGCCTGCTCGACCGTCTCGACTCGGCGGAGGCGCACATCGACCTGGAATTTCCGTTCTTCCTCGAGAAGTCGGCACCGGTGTCCGGCGCGAAGGGTCTCCTAGACTATGGCGTGCGCTTCGAAGCCGGCGCGAAGCGGAAGGGAGATTTTGATTTCATCATCACGGTGACCGTGCCGGTGACGACCCTTTGCCCGTGCTCCAAGGCGATCAGCAAATACGGCGCGCACAACCAGCGCGGCCAGGTCAGCTTCGCAGTGAGGTTCCTCAAGCACATCTGGATTGAAGATTTGATCCGACTCGTCGAGCAATGCGCGAGCAGCGAGCTGTACAGCGTGTTGAAACGACCCGACGAAAAGTTCGTGACCGAGCGCGCCTTCGAAAATCCGGTGTTTGTCGAGGACCTGGTCCGCGCCATCGCCGCGCGCGCGCAGGCTCACCCGGAAATCACCTGGTTCCGCGTCGAGGCCGAGAATTTCGAATCGATCCACAACCACAACGCCTACGCGATGGTCGAGGGCCGGGGCGGTGGCGCAAAGTAGTAGGTGCTCGGCAGATAAAACGCGACGCAGCTTTCCCGGCGCGTTGGCAGGTGGGTAGGGACGACCGTCCCGGGTGGTTCCAAATCTTCGAACAGTGGCCTGCTCAGACGCAGGATCGAGCTTCTGATTGAGGTTGAAGCAGCATGCTTTGGAAGAGCGGGGGACGCTCGTCCCTACCATTCTGCCATCGGCTCGAGAGGGGCCGAACCACCTCCAACTAATAGACCGCGCGTTCCTTTTCGTCGGGTTGCTTGAGCTGGCCGCGACCGAGAAACTCGGCGTCTTCCGAGAGCCAATACATCGTTCTCCGGTACCAGCCGATGACCGCAGGCGACATCGGATCGAACCACTGCGCGCCGCGGAAGTAAACCATCGTTCCGGCCAGCATTCGCGCCGTGGCCGGGATGGCAAGCGCGGTGGCCGCCCAACCGATCACCGAGCCGCGATCCCAACGGGGCGCGGCGGGGAAGCCGATCGCAAAGGCCCAGGCGATCACGGATATCGGGATCAACCCAAGCGTGCGCAAACGCAGGGCCGGCCCGCGAAACGACCAGTAGAATCGTTCCGGCGGCAGCGGTCCGCGCCGCCGGTCCGGCAAGTCGAACGCGTGCACCATCCGGGCGTAGTCGGTCGCAAACAGGACCGGTACGAGGACGGCACCCGTGCAAATCGCCGGAAAAGCCTCCAGCGATCCAAGAAATTCCCCGATGAATGCCATCAGCGCACCCAGCAGGCCAATGATGAACAGCGCCTCAATCATGGAAGAAGTCTCCGGTGTCACGACCGGAACCGCAGGACAATCTGGCGTCAGCCGGGCGGCCACGCAAGCGACCGGCCGGCGAGCAGGTGGACGTGAAGATGCGGCACCGATTCGCCGGCGTCGGGACCGTGGTTGACCACGACGCGGAAGCCCGAATCAAACACGCCGAGCTGGCGGGCCACGGTTCGGGCCGTGAGCAGCAGGCGGCCCAGCAACGCCTGGTCGGTGTCGCCCGCTTCGCCGAGGCGCCGAATGCACCGCTTCGGAATGATGAGCACGTGCACCGGCGCCTGCGGTGCGATGTCGCGAAACGCCAGCACCTCGTCGTCCTCATAGACGATGTCGGCTGCAATCTCACGGGCGACAATGCGTTCGAAGAGCGTCATGGACGAGTAAGATGTCAGTGTCTCAACCGTTGATTGCGGTAAAGAGGTCGGGCTGGGCGCCGGTCGGCACCCGCGGCTTCTGGGAGAGTTGCTTGATCTCGTCGATGAATTCTCCGACCTCCTCAAAGCGGCGATAGACGGACGCGTAGCGCACATAGGCCACTTCATCGAGCTGGTGCAATTTCTCCATCGCCATGATTCCGACCGTGCGGGAGGGAATCTCGCGCTCGTTGGTCGATTCCAGTTCCTGGACAATTTCGTCGGCGGCCAGCTCCAGCGCCTCGAGTTTCACTGGCCGCTTGAGACAGGCGGCCACCATGCCAGCGAGCAGCTTGTTACGATCGAAAGGTTCGTGTCGGCCGTCGCGCTTGATCAACCGGGTGGCGACGCGCTCGATCTCCTCGTAGGTGGTAAAACGGAACTGGCAGCGCAGGCAAATCCGGCGGCGGCGGATCGCGCCAAAATGATTCACCGGACGTGAATCGATGACCTTGTCTTCAATACTGCCGCACTTCGGACAACGCATAGGGTGGGTCCGCTTAGAGAACACCACGGGTGGGTGGTGTCAATCTTGGCGTTCCGACGTCACGCGGACCGTCAAAACAGAGAGAATCTTCTGGATAGGCCCATGTCCAGCCGAGATCGGTGAATAACCCAATAGGGCCTCACGGGCCTTCACAATCTATTCACAACGCGATAATCAACTCCTTTGCAGGCTGATAAGCATAACATCATGTAATAAATGTAGTATGATATAACAATAAGGATGCGTGTGGGAGGTCTGCTTCCCCGTGGATGAATCGTTTTCTCTTCTGGCCCGCCCAATGGCTCCTTAGGCGGTGGCGTGGTCCGCTGCTTCGCCTGAATGTGCGCGCGTCACGCGCCACGCCAAACCCAAGGCGGCGACAAAGAGCAACCCTGCGAGGTAAAACGGTGCACCCGGCACCTGCCAATCGGCCCGGGCTCCGATGAAGGCCGCAAAGGTCAGGGTAAAGATTCCCGGACCGATCATTCCGGAGATCCCGCGCAGGCTGCTGTTCGCGCCCTGGAGCTGGCCCTGCTCCGACGCACCGACTCGACGACTCATCAGGCCTTGCGCAGCCGGACCGGCCAGACCCCACAAGGCCGTCAGCGGAATTCCCCAGCAAAAAGCGAAGCCGGTCGAAGCGAAGCCGAGGACCACAAAACCAAGAACACCAAAGACCAATCCGGCCATCAAGGCATTGCGTTCCCCAAATCGCGCGACGATGGGCCGGATGAGTATGGCTTGCACGAGCCCGGAGCAAACCCCCACCGCCGCAAGACTCAGGCCGATAGTGCGTTCGTCCCAACCGTAGCGGTAACCCGCGTACAACACGTAGACGCTGGGCAGGACTTCGTGCGCGATGAATCCGATCAGGTTCACGCTCGCGAGTCCGAACAATTCGGGATGCGACCGCAGCAGCGTGAGCGAGCCAACCGGGTTTGCCCGCCGCCACGAAAATCCGGCGCGGCGCTCCCGCGAAAGCGATTCCGGCAGGACGAAGAAGCCATACAGCGCGTTCACCAGGCTGAGGCCGGCGGCCACCCAGAACGGGAGTCGCGCATCGATGTTCCCAAGGATTCCCCCGACCGCCGGTCCGAGGATGAACCCGATGCCAAACGCCGCGCCGAGCAATCCAAACGCCCCCGCCCGTTTTTCCGGCGGCGTCACGTCGGCGATGTACGCGCCGGCAGTCGGAAAGCTGGCGGCGGTGATGCCGGAAATGACGCGACCTAGAAACAGCCAGGCCATGGTCGGCGCGAGCGCCATGAGAATGTAATCGAGGCCAAGTCCGAAATTCGAAAGTAGGATGATCGGCCGGCGGCCGAATCGATCCGAGAGCGCACCGAGCACGGGCGAGAAGATGAACTGCATCAGCGCCCAGACCGTGCCGAAGAGCCCGTAGATGCCGGCAGCGCGCGCGACGTCGCCGCCGAGGAAAGTGACCACGAGCGTCGGCAGCACCGGCACGATCATTCCCACCGCCAGCATGTCGAGCACGACGGTGATGAAAATGAAAATGACGGCCGCACGGCGCGGCGCGACGGGAGAATTTGATGCAGTCATGCAGTCGGGGAATGCGCGAGCGACGCGCCACTCATCCGTCCGGCCTAAGAAGCAGATTCCCCGCTTCAGCTCAAGCCTTCGACACGCTTTCGTCG
>JANMQT010000368.1:0-1611 GCA_031370675.1 Verrucomicrobiota bacterium | reverse complement strand
GTTCTGTACCGCCAGCCCAACGCCCGACACCGGCACGTCCACGATCAGGTCGACCTGTTCGGTGTCATACCAGCGCCGGGCAAGGCCGGCGCCGACATCCGCTTTCAGCTGGTGGTCGCCTGATATGATGGTGATCGGCTTGCCCAACACCTTGCCGCCGAAATCGTCCACCGCCATCTGCGCCGCGGTGACCGAGCCCTGGCCGGTGGGCGTGGAGGCCGGCCCGTTCATGTCGGTGAGAACACCGATCTTGACCACGTCGTCGGAAACCTGCGCCAGTGCGGCCGGCGATGCCAGCATCGCGGCGGCGAACGCGGCGAGCAGGGATAGAGTTCTGGCAGACATCATGCTTCCTCCCAATGGCAACGGCTTGGCCGTCACGGCTTCGTTCGGCGGCTCGATAGCGCCAATTGGTCTCATTTGCAACTATTGGGGGTCCGCGGCGGTCTTTCCGTCTGGGAAGAGCCAGCATCACTCCTATTACGAAAAGCGTGACGCGCATCAAGCTTGGATACAGCTTCACGTTCTCGCGGCGCGATGCGCCCGAGGCTTGCTATCGAAGCTCCTTGCCCCCGAAATCAGAGGGCGCAGGGAAGACCGGGTGCGCGCTGCACCCGCGGTCTCATGTGCAATGGTGTAGAAAGAGCGCACATGAGCATACAGGTCCAGCGGAGAGCATCCGGCCTTCCCTGCGCAATGGCTTTACGGCTTATGCCGTGATCTCCCCGGCGACGAGTTCTTCTGTTTGTCACCGTCGTCGACGAATTAACGGCCTTGCCGACCCGGTCGGGCCTGCGAAAACCTCCGCCAACTTGGCATCAGCAACGGATGCCAGGACCACACGGTTTTGCCGTACGCAACAACCCGTCTTCGCCAAGAGGCTTCGCCGGGCAAGGCGCCGTTCGTCCGCGTGCCGCTCGATCGCTCACGAGCCGAAGCTCGCCCTGCAACCACCTGCACGCCCGACGCTGCCGCGTCCACCGCAACCCGCCCCGCGTTCGTGACGCTGGCCAACGCCCCTCTGAGTGGGACGGGATGGCGGGGGATGTAAGGTGATTTGGGTGGGCCGTGAAGGAAAATATTTCGGAAAATCAGAAAAAATAACTTGACAGGAATCGCTGATTTGCCCGACGACGGGCAGTTGATTGATTGAGCTGGTCCGGAGCGGCGGCGAGCGCGACGCCCCGGCGTCATTATCCCGATCAATAATCCGGAGGATGTGAAGCCATTCACATTCGGATGATGGCAGTTCGGCCAATCTATTTTGACACCGGCGAAGCGATGTTCGCTGCCGGGAAGAGCCAGCATTGCTTCCCTATTACGAAAATACGACAGCGCATCAAGGTTACCGCCAGCGACACCAGGGCGAACATGGTTAACAAAGTTTAAAACATCGACTCCCTGTTACGCCCAAAATATGAGTCAAAACGTGGGCTTGGTTGATAAACGGTAAATTTTTCCGCGGCTCTTACTTGAACATTTGTTGCTCCTTCGGGGCTGTACGGGTTGAGTTGGGGGCGCCGTAAATGGCGAGCGGGTTCAAAGTCGCTGGCGAGACATCCAGCACGACATTGCGCCACACCCGGAGTTCCCTTTGCGGAATTCGGCCTG
>JANMQT010000366.1:0-7267 GCA_031370675.1 Verrucomicrobiota bacterium | reverse complement strand
CCGCGAGATCGAAGTGGTGAGTGATCCCGCGGAAGTTGAAAAGTGGAAGGAACAGTCGCGCGCCTCGACCACGTACACGGTGGTCGGCAGCGAGCCGCCGGTCGTGCTCAAGTCGCTGGCAGAAGTGCGGCAGCATTTCGACGAGCATCACCTCGGGTCGATGGTGCAAACCGGTGCCTCGTTCATCCTGGTGGGCGCCGCAGCGCGCTCGAATCCCGATTCGGCGCTCTCCCGCGCCATGCGCTCAGCCTGGGAGGCTGAGTCCCGCTACCCGGCCAACCTCGTGCAACACGTGCGGGCCGGCCTGCAAAAAGCGAGCCTGCAAATCTTCAAGCACCGCAAGAAATTCGTCCACGTCTCCGGCGTGCGGCCGCTCGCGTTTCGGCCTGACCCGGATTCCCTGGTCTCGGAGAATGTGCAGGCGATTCTCGCGGCGATCGGCGCGCGTCCCGGCATTTCGCGCAAGGCGCTCGCGGAAAAAATCCTGGGTCCCGCGATCATCCCGCCCCCCGAGGCCGCGCCCGTGGCAGCCGCGGCTGCGCCAGAACCCGCGCCGGTCGAGACCGAGCCGCCCGCGCTGGTGGCCGACGCGGTGCCGAACGAATCCATGGAAGCATCCGCGCCTGTGACGACGGAACCCAAGGTCGAAGCGGCCGAGCCGGTCGCGGCGGTGCCGGACGATCCGCACGCCAAGGCAAAGGCCGCGCTGGTGGCGGACCTGCGCTGGTTGGTGACTTCGGGTCACGTGATTGCCTTTCACGACGGCACCTACGATTTGCCGCCTTCGCCAGTGGCAAGGCCGGTGTCCCCCGCGCCGCTGCCCCCGGTCGCGGACGTGGCCCCCGCCGACCTCCCTGCGCCCGTCGAAGTGGCGGGGCCTGCCGAGGACGCAAAAATCGAGACGACGATTCTCGAGCCCGGTGCGCTCGCGAAGGCGGCCATCGCCACGCCGATCACCCAGGCGCCGATCGCGCTCTGACGTGTAAACGGTCGGGTGGCTCCAACCTGCCGCGCGGGAATCCCTTCGGTACCCTGGCGACGTGTCATGAACCTTTTCCGACGCTCGGTAACGCTCGACGCCGGGATCGACGACGTCTTCTCGTTTCATGCGAACCCCGCGAACATCACGGCCATCTCGCCGCGGTGGCAGGCGGCGGAAGTCCTGCGCGGTGGCGGACCCGCGCAGCCCGGCGGCGAATTTGCGTTTCGTGTGCGCTTCTTCGGTTTGATCCCGGTCACGTGGGAAGGGCGCTGGCGCAAGGTCGCATTGCCCACGCTGCTTTTCGATGAGGCGTCGTCGTGGCTGATGCCGCGCTGGGAGCACCGTCACCAGTTCCGTGCGCTGGGCCCCGACCGGACGGAAATGACCGACCTTGTGACTTATGCTTTGCCGCTTGGGACCTTCGGGCGGTTCTTGGAGCGGACCGTGATGAAGATTGTTTTTGCCGGCATGTTTGCGGATCGGCACCGGCGGACGCGCGCCTACTTTGAAGCGCGAACCCCGGTCTCGAAGCCCTGAATCACCTCGAGGAAGTGCGGGAGGTATTGCCGCGCCTTGAATTCGCCGACGCCGCGGATGCGCTTTCCCGCTTCCAGCGAGCGCGGTCGCAGCCGCGCAAACGCCCGCAGGGTTTCGTCAGGGAAAATGAGGTAACGCGGCAGGTTCCCACCTTCGGTCGCGAGCTGGTCACGCTTCTCGCGCAGCGCCGCCAGCAGAGGCGCATCGCCCGCGTCCACCCGTTCCGTGGCGGAGGCGCCGCGCACCGGCGCCGACCTCGTGACGCGCGTCGCGCGCTCCGGCCAGCAGAGGGCCGGATTCACCTCCCCGCGCATGACCGCATCCCCGGCGGGGGTCAACGTCAGCAGCGGGTATTGCCCGGTGGTGCTGACCACGAGATCCTGATCGAGAAACTCCCGGAAGAGCGAATTGAGATAGCTCGCGCCTTCGTTCTTGAGCAGGCCATGCGTGCTGAGGCGATCGATTTGCGCGGCGAGAATCTCCTGCGAACGGCTGCCGAGCAGGCATTGCACGATGCGCCCGCGACCGAAGCGCCCGCGCCATTCGGAGCCTTCGCGGTCCGACATGCGCGCGACCCCGCTCAACGCCTTGCGGGCGACCGTCCACTCGATTTCAGTTCCGAGCCGGCGCTCGCCCAGCGTCGAGTTCAGGCAGTTGTCACAGTTGCCGCAGCGCGCGGGATCGGGTTCGCCGAAATAACGCAGGATGGCGCGCTGCCGACAGTCGCGCGAGTAGGCCCAGTCCACGATCGACTTCAACTTCGCGCGGTCGCGTCGTTCCTTCTCGACCAGCGTGGCGCGGTCCAGCTTCAACTCATGCGAGGATAACTTTGGGTGTTCGAGCCGCGTGCCGCGCGTGCGAGCGCCGGGGACGTCGAAACGATCGATGTGTCCCGCCCGATGCAGGATGCTGAGCGCGGAGCTGACCGCCATGTCGTTGGTTTTGCCCGCGCCACTCATGCGATCGGATAAATCCTTGATCGAAAGCACCACCTCGCCGCGTTCGTCGACCAGGGACTGCAGCGTGTCGTAAGTGTCGAGGATCAATGCGATCGGCGGATTCCCCCCCTCGATGAAAAACTCCTGCACCCTCGTGTCGGCATGGTTGAAAAGAAGTTCGCAGACGGCCGGCTCGCCGTCGCGCCCGGCCCGGCCGGCTTCCTGGTAATACGCCTCCACGCTGCCGGGAATCTCGAAGTGGGCGACAAAGCGGATGTCGGACCGATCGATGCCCATGCCGAACGCGTTGGTGGCGACGGCTACGTCGCATTCGCGGCGGATGAAGCGGTTCTGCGCCGCCTCGCGGTCCGCGTCATCCAGGCCACCGTGGTACGCGGTGCATTTGACGCCCCACGCGGTCAGTTCGGCCGAGACCGCCTCCACGCGTTTGCGCGTCGCGCAATACACGATCCCGGTGCGATGCTCGCGCACGAGGGCCTTCAAGCGCTCGTATTTATGCGCCTCACCGCTCGCGGCGATGACCGAGATTTTCAGATTGGGCCGGGCGAATCCGGAAACGAACTCGCGCGGCGCGTCGAGCTGCAGCCGCGTCAGGATGTCGGCGCGAACTTCCGGCGTGGCGGTGGCGGTGAAGGCGGCGACCTGCGGATGGCCGAGGCGCTCGAGGGCCTCGTGCAGGCGGAAATAATCCGGCCGAAAGTCATGACCCCATTGCGAAATGCAATGCGCCTCGTCGACGGCGAAGAGCGAAATCGTGGCGCGACCAAGCGCGCTGACAAAGGTGGGGCTGCGAAAGCGCTCCGGGGCAATGTAGACGAGCTTGAATTCGCCGGCCGCCAGCCGGCCGATGCGGTCGCGCTGCTCCTCGGGCGAGAGGGAACTGTTGATGAGGGTCGCGTCGATGCCGCGCCGGGCGAGCGCGTCGACCTGGTCCTTCATCAGGGCGATGAGCGGCGAGACGACCACCGTCACGCCCTCGAGCATGAGGGCCGGGAGCTGATAGCAGAGGGACTTGCCGCCGCCGGTGGGCATGACGCAAAGGACGTTCTTGCCGGCGAGAATCGCGTCGATCACCTCCTCCTGTGCGTCGAGGAATTCCCGGAAGCCAAAATGCTTCTCGAGGGCGTCGCGCGGAGTCATGGGATTGTATTGTTGGCCAGCGCATGGATACTGCGCAAGCGGCACGATGCGGCCGGATTGTTTCTGAGAAAAGATGCGCGCGCGGCACGAAATAAGCAGCAGTTGGAAGTTTCGTCGGGGAATCCCGTGCCTCCGTACCGGCGGCGCGCGGTTGCCGGGCGCCGCCTCGGATTTGTAACATGAGCCTCTGTTTTCTTTGTCCCGGCCAGGGTGGTCAGCATGCCGCAATGTTCAATCATTTGCGGCTGGTGCCGGAGGCGGAGGACATTTTTTCGGCGGCCGAGGAGCGGATGGGCGAGGGTTTTCTAGACGCCATCCACGAGGGCGCCTCAATGCTGTTCGCCAATCATTCCGCGCAACCTCTCGTCTGCCTGTCGACCCTGGCGTGGTGGCATGCGCTCCGGCCGTTTGTCCCCCCGCCCGATCTTGTCCTCGGCTACAGCGTCGGGGAAATCGCCGCGCACGCGTGCAGCGGCGTTTTCTCGGTGCGCGAAACCCTTGATCTCGCGCGTCTGCGCGCGGAGCTCATGGATGTGGCGGCTCGCGAGAATCCCGGCGGCATGCTGGCGCTGCGCGGCCTGAGATGGAGCCGTCTCGAGCCGCTGATTGAGTTGCACGGCCTGGAAGTCGCGATCGCCGCGGGGATCGATCATTTCGTGGTGGGCGGCCGGCGCGATGGCCTCGACGCCTTGCGGATCTCCGCGCTGACCTCCGGCGCGAGTAGCGCCAACTTCCTCCCCGTCGCGGTCGCGGCGCACACTTCCCTGATGGAACCGGCGCGCACGCCGTTTCATCGCGCCGTCTGGTCGTGCGTCTACGGCAAGGAGGAATGGGACGATGAAGCGCCGCTGGTGCTGGCCGGCATTGATGCCAGCGCGGTGCAGAACCGGGCTGCGCTCGTCCACACGCTCAGCGAGCAACTCGTGCAGACGGTTGAATGGGTGGCGTGCCTGGAAGCCGCGGCCGAGCGGGGCGCCCGCGTGTTTCTGGAAATCGGACCCGGCGACACCCTTTCCAAGACGGTGCGCGAATGGGATTCCGACGCGAACGTGCGCAGCGTCGAGGAATTCCACAGCGTGGAAGCCGTGGCGGAGTGGGTGAACCGACAGCTCAGTCAAGTCGGCGTGGAGCCGATTTGAAAACTCGAACTTCGAGCTTCTAGCTTCCCGGTGCGGGGGCGCCGGTCAAACGTCCAGATTCCGCACGTTCAGCGCGTTGTCCTCGATGAATTGGCGGCGCGGCTCGACCACATCGCCCATCAGGATCGTGAACATCCGATCCGCCTCGAGCGCGTTCTCGTCGTTGAGCTCGACGCGTAACAGTTTGCGCCGCGCCGGATCCATCGTGGTCGTGAACAATTCCTTCGCGTTCATTTCACCGAGACCCTTGAAGCGCTTGATCTGCACGCCGCGGCGGCCGTTCTCCATCACACGGGCGAGAATCTCCGGAATGGCGAAGATCGGATGCGCCACCGCCTTCTCGCCAGTGCCCTCGAGGAGCTCGAACAGCGGCCGGTCCTGCGCGCTGTAGTGCTCGATTTTGAGGCCCTTCACGCCCAGTTCGGCAATGAGCTTCTGGACGGCGTTCGACTCGAAGAGCTCGACCAGACGGGCGCGGCGGCGGGGGCCGCCGTTGCGCGCGGCGGGCGCCTCGGGCGCGGCGCCATCGCCGTTGGCGGCGACCTCGCGATCAAAAAGCTGCAGGTCGCTGTTGGCCGTGGCGAAGGCGCGCACTTCCTCCTCGTTGGTGAAGTAGTGCACCGTTTCCTCGTTGCCCTCGCGGACCACGATCAGGCTCGACGGCAGCTTGCCGTTGGTGGCGTCGGCGTGCGCGAGATACTTCTCAAAATCGCCGCCGTGCCGCTGGATCGCCGCGCGGAATTTGTCGAGCTTCTCGAGCAGGCCGAGGATGCTCTCAAGCTGCGCGGAGCTGAATTCATGGCCGTCCGCGTGATTCTTCAAGCGCACATCCTCCGTGCCAAGCTCGATCAGGATGCGGTTGAGCTGCATGTCGTCGTCCACGTACTCCTCCCGCTTGCGCCGCTTAATCTGGTAGAGCGGCGGCTGCGCGACGTAGACGTGCCCCTGCCGGATGAGCTCCGGCATCTGCCGGTAGAAAAACGTCAGCAACAGCGTGCGGATGTGCGAGCCGTCGACGTCCGCGTCCGTCATGATGATGATGCGGCCGTAGCGCAGTTTCTCCATGTTGAATGCGCCCTCCTGCTCGCCCGCGCCAATGCCGGTGCCGATCGCGGTGATCATCGTCCGGATTTCCTTGTTCTCGAGCACCTTGTCGAGCCGCGCCTTCTCCACGTTGATGAGCTTGCCGCGAATCGGGAGAATCGCCTGGGTCTTGCGGTCGCGCCCCTGCTTGGCGGAGCCGCCGGCCGAGTCGCCCTCGACGATGTAGAGTTCTGTCTTTTCCGGATCGCTCTCGGAACAATCCGCGAGCTTGCCCGGCAGGCCGCCGCCGTTCAGCGCGCTCTTGCGCACGGTCTCGCGTGCCTTGCGCGCGGCTTCGCGGGCCGCGGCGGCGTTCAGGCCTTTGTCGACGATTTTCTTGGCGACGGCCGGATTCTCCTCGAAATGCTGCATCAGGCCGTCGTAAACGATCGAGGAGGTGATGCCCTCAACCTCGGGCGTGACGAGCTTGACCTTGGTCTGCGACTCGAAGCCCGGGCTCGGATGCTTGATCGCCAGCACGACCACCAGGCCCTCACGAACGTCATCGCCCGTAATGACCGGGTCCTTCTCCTTCAACAGATTATTGGACTTCGCGTACTGGTTGATCGCGCGGGTGAGCGCCGTGCGGAAGCCGACCAGATGCACGCCGCCGTCCGGATTCGGGATGGCATTCGTGAAGAACAGCATCTGGTCGATGTAACTGTCGTTGTACTGCATGACGCAGTCCAAAAACATGAAGTCCTCCACCTCCACCTGGTCCTTCGAGCGGAAGGTGACCATGCGCTTGCCGGCCAGGACGATCGGCTTGGGATGCAGCACCTGCTTGTTTTCGCCAAGCTGGCGGACGAACTCAACGATGCCGTCCTTGTAGAAAAATGCCTCGCTGCGCACCGGTTCGGCGCGCTCGTCGGTCAGTTGGATCGTCAGGCCCGGATTCAGGAAGGCCAGTTCCCGCAGGCGGCTGGCGAGCCGGGCGTACTGGAATTCCGTGGTGATCGTGAAAATCGTCGGATCCGGCTGGAAGGAGATCAGCGTGCCGGTCTGTTTCGCATCCGAGAGCGTGCCGACTACCGTCAGTTTCTGCGTCGTCTCACCGCGCTCGAAGGCCATGTGGTAGACCTTGCCGTCACGCTGGACCTCGACCTTAAACCAGTCGGAGAGCGCGTTGACGCACTTTGCGCCGACGCCGTGGAGTCCGCCGGAATACTTGTACGCGCCCTGGCCGAATTTTCCGCCGGCGTGAAGATTCGTCAGCACCAACTCGACCGCCGGGATGCCGAACTTCGGATGGATGTCGACGGGAATGCCGCGCCCGTCGTCGCGGATGGAGCAGGAGCCATCGACGTGGATGGTAACATCGATGCGATTGCAGTAACCGGCGAGATGCTCGTCGATCGAGTTGTCTAAAACCTCGAAAACGCAGTGATGCAGGCCACGTTCATCGGGATCGCCGATATACATGCCGG
>JANMQT010000333.1:0-2796 GCA_031370675.1 Verrucomicrobiota bacterium | reverse complement strand
CATCGTCAACGCGGCGGGCTGCGGCAGCACGTTGAAGGAATATGCGCATCTCTTGCACGAGGATCACGCCTGGCACGAACGCGCCGGAAAATTTGTCGCCAAGGTGCAGGACGTGCACGAGTTCCTCGCGCAAATCGACTTAAACAAGACCGACCTCAAGCCCTTGCCGGTGAAGGTGACCTATCAGGAACCCTGCCACCTGGCGCACGCGCAGCGCATCACGGCGCAGCCGCGCCAGTTGCTCAACGCCATTCCCGGGCTCGAGCTTGTGGAGATGAGCGAGAGCGCGCTATGCTGCGGCAGCGCCGGCGTCTACAACATCACGCAACCTGAGCTGGCCTCGTCGCTCGGCGCGCGCAAGATCGAAAACGCGCTCGCCACCGGCGCGGAGGTGATCGCCACGGCCAATCCCGGGTGCGCGTTGCAGCTCGCAGGCGAGCTCAAGAAGAAAGGCCGCGACGTGCAGGTGCGTTACATCGTCGAGTTGCTCGATGAGTCGTATCGGGGCGGGAGATTGACGGCGCGGGCGTGAACGGGAAATACGGGGACAAAATTGAAGACGAAGGAATTTCGTAAATCTGGCCAATTTGGAAAATTTCGTTCGAACCACCCCGACTCCTCCCGCGATTTCCGGCGCTGCGCTGGACCGTCACGTCGCCGAGTTGCGCGCCTGCCGGCGCTGCCCGCGGATGCAGCCTCCCGTGGTGACGGGCGGCGCGGTGCGCAGCCGCATCCTCCACGTGGGCCAGGCGCCCGGCGACAAGGAGCCCAAGCTCGGCCGGCCGTTTGCGTGGACCGCGGGCCGGACTCTTTTTCGCTGGTTTGAGGAGGCGCTCGGGTGGTCGGAGGCCGACTACCGCTCGCGTATCTACATGGCGGCCGTGTGCCGTTGCTTCCCGGGCAAGCGACCGGGTGGGGGCGACCGCGTGCCCGACCCCGCGGAGATCGCGAACTGCGCCTCGTGGCTGCAGCGCGAAATCGAAATTCTCCGGCCCGCGCTGGTCCTGCCGATCGGCAAGCTCGCCATCGCACAGTTCATGGACGTGCCCCGACTTGACGCCGTGATTGGGCGGCAGTTTTCGTTGACGCGGCACGGGCATGGCTTCGACCTCATCCCGCTGCCGCATCCGTCGGGAGCATCGCCGTGGCACCGGATGGAACCGGGCAAGACCCTCTTGCGGCAGGCGCTGGCAAAAATCGCGGCGCACCCCGCGGCCGGGGTGGTCGGTTATCGCTAGACAAGCCGCGTGCGCGTCGCATTCTTTTCCAGGGCAGACTCCGCCTGCCCCTGACCCGCCGGATTCCCCGCCATGCCCACCACTTCCTCCGCCCCCGTTGTTCCCATCTTTCGTGACGGCACCTGGTCCACGCCCATGGCCGCGGACTTCATCCCCGTGCATAACCCATCCACCGGGGAGGTGATCGCGCGCACGCCGCTGCTGAATGCGGCGCAGGTGGACGAGGTGATCGAAGGCGCCGCCAAGGCGTTTGCCGCGTGGTCGAAGACTTCATACACCAAGCGCGTCGGAATTTTATTCCGGTACAAGGAGCTGCTGGAGGCACACTTCCTCGAGTTGTCGCAGCTCGTCACACGCGAGAACGGCAAGACGCTCGACGAGGCGAAGGGCGATGTCCGCCGCGGGATCGAGTGCGTCGAGTTCGCCTGCGCCATTCCGATCCTCGCGAAGGGCGAGAGCCTGCCGCAGCTCGCCGACATGGTCGACGGTCTCACCAGCCGTGAGCCGATCGGCGTCTGCGCCGGCATCGTGCCGTTCAATTTTCCAGCGATGGTTCCGATGTGGATGTTCCCGCTGGCAATCGCTTGCGGAAACACCTTTGTCCTGAAGCCCAGCGAGAAAGTTCCGCTCACGGCCGTGCGGTTGGCGGAGCTCTTCCAGGAGGCCGGTCTGCCCGACGGCGTCTTCAGCATTGTCCACGGCGCGCGCGAGGTCGTGGACACGCTGTGCACGCATCCGAAAATTGCGGCGATTAGCTTTGTCGGTTCCTCGCCCGTGGCGCGGCACGTGTACGCGCTCGGTTCCACGAACGGCAAGCGTGTACAGGCGGCTGGCGGCGCCAAGAATGTGCTGCTGGTGATGCCCGACGCGGATCCCGACCCGACCTTGCGCGCGATCATGGGAAGCGCGTTCGGCTGCGCGGGCCAGCGCTGCATGGCGGGCTCCGTGCTGATGGGCGTGGGCGAAGTCGCCGACGAGCTGCGCGACCGCGTCGTGTCGGCGATGGACGCGCTCAAGCTGGATGACACCTCGGCGAATCCGGAGGCGGGCATGGGGCCGGTCATTGACGGCGGCGCGCAGGGCCGGCTGCGGGAAATGATCTCCGCGGGCGCAAAGACGGAGGCGAAGCTCGTCCGGGACGGTCGCGAGACGAAGATGGCGCGGGGATTCTTCGTGGGTCCGACGCTTTTTGATCACGTGGAGCCGGGCATGAAGTTGTTTCGGGACGAACTTTTTGGCCCGGTGCTGTCGATGCTGCGACCCAAAAACCTGGACGAGGCGATTGCGATGATGGGCCAGCTCAGTTTTGGCAACGGCGCCAGCCTCTTCACCACGAACGGGGGAACGGCCCGGCAATTCGTGCGCGAGATGCCGGCGGGAATGATCGGAATCAATGTCGGCGTGCCGGCGGCCCCGGCGATCTTTTCGTTCAGCGGCTGGAACGGCTCCTTCTATGGCGACCTTCACGTCATGGGTGTCGAGGGCGTCCAGTTCTACACGCGGCAGAAGTTGGTGTTGTCGCGCTGGGATTCCACCTACCGTCGCTCGATGGGATGGT
>JANMQT010000279.1:0-2268 GCA_031370675.1 Verrucomicrobiota bacterium | reverse complement strand
AGCAGGCAGAGCGACAGCCCGGAAATGAGCGCGCTCTTCGCATCAAAGGCGGGCAGCCGCCACACCCGGGTCGCGACCGCCTGGCAGAGGAGGACGCACCCTAACGTCAGGCCAATGCGCGGACCAGTGATGTCGAAGCCGAGCAACAACCACCCGTAGAGCAGCAGTCCCGAGAGCGTGCCGATCTGGAACCAGCGTGGATCGCGCGGAAGTCGAAGGGCGGGCATGGCGGCGTAGTGCGAGTGCGTTGGTTTCGAACGCGCGATCAATTGCGGCTCCAAAGTTTGCGCCACCATTTGGGGTCCTGGTCGGACTCCGCCGCGGCCTCGACCGCCGCCAGATCCATTTTCCGCGCGATGTCGTCGAAATTCCAGCCGGTGAGGTTGGCGAGGTTGCGCGCCTCCTCGCGCTGGCGCTTGGCGATCGATTTCCGGTATTCCTTCGCCGCGTCGCAATCGGCTGTGCCCGTCCACGGATGACGCAGGATGTAGCGGCCCTGGAAGTTCTGCCGGTCGCCCGTTTCCTGGAAGACGAGGTCCTCGGGAAAATGATCGCGGTCGTAGCGCACGTGCAGTCGCGTGACGTAAACATTCTGGGCACCCGTCGGGGTGGGCCGGCGCGGCGCGGGGCCGGTGGCCGCGGCATCATTCTGCCAGAACACGCCCAGCTCCCGCAGCTCCTGCGCGGAGAGCGGATCGGCCGCGCACGGATCGCACCAGCCCATGTCCCAGGCGTATTCCTGGAAAACCACGCGCATGTTTTCCTTCTGCACCTGCTGGTTGAACATCGCTTTGTAGAACGCCCCAAACTCCCCCTTCACATAGAGCGGCACCTCGACGTCGCTCGGCAGTTTGACCGTGCGGTAATTCGTCGTCTCCACGCGTCCGCGCGAGCTGAGCGTGTAGATGAAAAGTTCCTGCGGGCCATCCGCGTTCACCGTGCCGAGCCGGATCGGCAGCATGAACTTCGGGCTCTCGAAGGCGATCTGCAGCGGCCGCAGCGTCTTCACGCCGAGCTTGGCCTTCTCGCCAAGATTCACCTTCGCCACGAAGAAGCGCATCTTCTGCTTGAGATAGCTCCCGATGACGTCGGAGGCACCCGCGGGGATCTTGTAGCCGTTCTCGTTGAGCCAGGTCTCGAGCCCGTCGCTTTCCTTCGCCGAGAGAATCAGGATGTCGTACTCGCCGACCGTGTAGGTCGCCTCGATCGTCACGCCCAGGGATTTCGCGCGCTCGTCCTTGCCGGCGTCGGCCCGCCCCGCGCTGGCCGGCGCCTGCATCGATTTCAACATGCGCATCATGCACGGATCGTCGTCAAAGTATTCCACCAGGCGCGGCGACGTGTAGGCATCGAGGTGGTCGATGTACTTCTTTTCGGTGACGTGGATCTGCTCGCGCTCGAGAAATGTGGGCACGGGCACGACGAGGGCGAATTCCCTGGGGTCGCCCTCGTAGTCGTTCACCATGGTAATCACGGTGGCGTTGTTCTGTCGCGCGAGGACCACCTGCGACGCCTTGTTGAAGAGCTTGGTATCGGCCTTCGCGACGTAAAAGCCGCAAAAGGCTTCGGCGCGCGGGACTGCGGCGGCAAGCGTGAGGGTGAAAGCGGCCGCAAGGGCCGGGAAACTAAGGGATGGTTGCATGCCTGATTGGTCGGCACCGGCGCGGAAATGCTCCCGGAGAAGTTCGCGACCGGTGGAAGCGTGCCAGCCGGCCTCGCTGAGGCCATGGGGATGTCCGCGCCCGCCACGCAAAACATTCTTTGCTCAATCCAACCGCTTCTTCCGTCTTCGGGCGAATTCGGGCATAATTCGTGGTTCCACCTCCGCGCCATGTCCACTGCCCATCCGCTCAACCTCCCCCGCCGTCGCGCGCTTGCCTTCCTTGGCTCGGCCGGGGCGGCGATCCTCATGGCCGGCTGCACCACTTCAGGCGGACCCGATGCCGCCGGCATCGCCACCCGGGCCGCCAGTTCTTCCGACGCGGCCGCGCGGCCGGGCCTCGGCACCAAATTTGGCGAGACGCGCGATTCGCGCGTGCGCAACACCAGCTTCACCCGCGCGACGCCCACACGCCCGCTCAGGCTCGCGACGGTGCAATACAACGACGCTGACGGCGCGCGCGCACAGGGCTGGGCCGGTGGGACCCGCGACTTCGTGGCGTTGAGTGATCTGGCCGAGCTCGGCTTCCGGGATTCCGCCGGAAAATTCTACCCGCTCGACGCGCGAAGTCGCCCCTTCTCCGGGACAAAGTACGGACTGATCGGCCG
>JANMQT010000268.1:0-27623 GCA_031370675.1 Verrucomicrobiota bacterium | reverse complement strand
GCGCGCGTGGGCCCGCGGCATCGCCGTCGAGCAGTTCATGCGGGAGACGCGACCGTACGTGATCAACTGGGACTCGATCTCCCTGGAAGGCGGGCGTCACTTTCCCATGGGAGACCCGTTCAACACCTATGAGCCGGAGATGCGGCGCTTTTTTGCGGGTGCGGGCGAGGCATGAGGAAGGTGGTTCGGCTCGTCCCGAGCCGATGACAAGAGCGGTAGGGACGAGCGTCCCAGCTCGTCCCAAAGATCGCTGACCCGTTCCAGCGGGCGACTGGCATGATCATCTCGAAATCGAATTGTAGACAAGAAGTCTGGGACGACCGGGGACGGTCTTCCCAACCATATTGCCAACGCGCCCGGAGGTCGCGTTCCACCATGCCCGAAACCTAAAACGTCAGTGGCGTGCCGGTCGCGGCCGGAGACGGCTGGATGCCCAGGAGCTTTGCGACGGTCGGATGAAGCTGGTCCCACGCAACCGCGCCGAGATCCTTTGGATTCGTGTTGCCAAACTCCCAAACAGCGAAGAAGCCCAGCATTTCGGGATTGGTCGCCGCGTCATAGCCATGCATGCCGTGCACGTCGGTGGAGTCCGGCCGGACCTCGGCGATGGCCGCGGCATTTTCGGCCCAACCAAAGGTGTAACCACGCGGCAGAATGATAATGAGATCGCCGCAGCGCGTGGGATGGGCATAGCCCCATGCCGGCGGCATGTCTTCGCGCCGGAAGGCCTGGAAGCCGGGGCCCGCGGCCACCATCGTGTCGCGCATCTCGCGTAACTTTGCTTCGCGCGCCTCGCCGCCGCGCGGAAATTTCGCCTCGTCGAGAAACACGTGACCGACATTTCCCGTCGTGCTCAGCCGAATTTCGGGGTCACGCCGGGCGACGTTCAGCACGCGCGGCAGGCTCACGAGAGTCGTGACCGTGGACATGCCATGATCGGTCGAGAAGACGAAGAAGAGCCGATCGGCGGACGACTTGCGCTGACGCTTCCACAATTCCACCGCGCGCTGGGTGAATTTCGCGAGCTGCGCATCCAACGTGATCATCGCCTGAAGAATCTGCGGGGAGTCCGGACCGTTGTTGTGGCCGGGCTTGTCGGTCGCGACAACATAACCCATCAGCAGGTGAAGTGGCACGGGGTCCGCCTTCGCGAGCGAGGCGGACCAGGCCTCGAGGAGGCGGTTCAAGCGCTGTTCGTCCGCGAGATTTCCGTCGTAGGCCTGATCAAATATCTCCGTGCGAACCGGTCCCTTTTGCGCGAACGAAAGCGGCCAATCGAAAACGGCCGTCCGGACACCCTGGCGCTGTGCGGTCAACCAGATGGGCTCTGCCTGCAGCAAGGCGGAGTCGCTGGGATAGCTGTACTGGCTCTTGGTGGCACTGTCGTAGAACGCGTTGGCGGTGATGCCGTGCTTCTCGACCGTGACCCCGGTGGCCTCGGAACAATGACTGGGAAAAGTGATGGATGGAAAGACGGGACGCAGCTGGGCAGTGGTGCCGGCTTCGCGCCGCAATCGCGCGAAAAAGGGGAGTTCCCCGCGCTGCACGTAATCGCCGCGCATCCCGTCGATGCTGATCCAGATGACGGTGGTGCGCGCGGCCGCCCGCAACGAGTTCTGATACATCCACCTGGCGCCCGTCAGTCCCGCGGCCACGGCCAGGACGATCGTCGTGATGACCCAGAAGATGGATAAACTGCGGGAAGCTTTCTTCGTCATTTCGAATAAGTTGGCCGGGTCGGTGGTCAAAGGGCGACCGACTGCGAGTGGACCCATCCTAGATGTTTTTCAAGAATTTCAACAATCCGCGCAGAATTATTTGCGCGGCCGCGCTGGTCCTCGGACTCCTCTGCTGGCATCCGGCGTCAGGCGCCGGCTGGGAGGAGCAAGTCAGCCCGGTCACACCCGGCGATTTCCCCGCGTTGGTCACGCCGTTTCGCGCGACCTATCGCATCGGCTGGGGTGGCCTCACCGCGGCGCGCGCCGAGATGGTGATCAAGCGTGGGTCACCCGAGACGTACGAATTTCGGGCGGACACGGCCACGGTGGGTACCGCGCGCGGCCTCTGGCCGCTCGACGCCACGATTTTGTCGACCGTGAATGCGTCGCGTTTGCGCCCCATCCGGCTTGAGCAAACGGAGGAGCGGGCGGATCGGACCTTGCGCGAATCCGTGCGGTTCGACGGTAACGGCGCAGAGCGAACCCGCACCACCATCTCGAAATCGGGCGGCGTCGCCCCGCGGACGGAGAGCAAGCGTTTTGATTCGCCGGCGTTGCAGGACTTCATGAGCGCGTTTCTTTTTCTGCGCAGCCAATCGCTGGGCAATGGGGAGACGAAGACGGTGGCCGTGATGTCACCGAGCGTGCCGTACCTGATGGCGATGACGGTGCGAAACCGCGAGGAAATCACCACACGCGCCGGGAAGTTCCGGTCAATCCGCATGTCGGTCGATTCGATCCAACGGGTGAAGGACGATGGCACGCTTGCGCCGCACAAGCGCTTCCGCAGTGCCACGGTCTGGATTTCCGACGATGCCAATCGACAGATCTTGCGCGTGCAATCTCAGGTGTTTATCGGCTCGGTCTTCGTCGAGCTCGAAAGCGTGGCGCGGGTGGCGGGTGGTCATTAGGACGGCCGACGTCAGCGGGGCGCGCCCTCGGGCACGACACGACCCTCGTAGACGCCGGGGGCCTGCTGGCGCGGGGCGGACGGCTCATAATACCTCGGCTTAGCGGGCTTCGGCGCGCGGGGTGCGCGCGCCTCGCCGACCGGGGCGAGGCCGAGGGCCCGAACCGTGTTGGCATCCAGTCGTCCGCTGCGCGGAAGATTGTAGGCGCCCTGGAAGGCGAGCAACGCTTCCGAGGTCTGCTGGCTGGGCAAGCCGTTGACGGCACCTTTATAAAATCCCTCGCGAGTGAGCATCGCCTGGGCTTGTCCAAGCACGCTCGACTGCACGAACGGGGGCGCGTCGGCGTAGGGGCCGCCCTTGAAGACGCGACTTCCACCGCGATAAGTAGTGGTTCCGTCGCCTACGGGTGCATCGGGAATCGATGAACCCTGATAGCCCGGAGCGGGCCTCGGCTGGGCGGGTTCCGCACGAAGATCCGGGCGGTTGGCGGTGGGCGGACGGGCCGCCGGACCTTGCATCTCGGCCGGCGGCAGCAGGGGTTGCGCCGCCGCTGGCGCACGGGAAGCAGCCGGCGAATCGGCGGGGGGAGCTTGCGGTTGCGCGGCAGCGTCGCCTCCACCGGCGATGGCCTGGCGCGTTTCGATGTCGAGGTTCCCGGTTACCGGCAGACCATTGCGAATCTGGAATCGCCGGATGGCCTGGGTCGTTTCGTCGCCGGGCGTGCCGTTGATTTCGCCGTAATAGAATCCTTGGGCCTTGAGAGCCTGTTGCACCTGTTTGGTATCGTCGTCGGCCGGCAGGAGTTGCGGAAAGGTGGCGCAAAGTAACAGCAGTAGAGAAAATCGTTTCATGAGCGGGAATAAGGGAACCTTAGCTTACGACGGACCGGCGCTGAAACCATTCGAATTTACCGCGACATCGCGGCTAAGTCCGACGCATCGAGCGTGCGGTACGTCGGACCTTCGAGGCGGGTCCGGTCGAGGATCGCGGTTTCGAAGACCGCTTGGGCTAGCACGGTGGTCTGGGTCACTTGGATTTCCGCCGCGCTGGGAAACGGCGCGGCAGGATTGGTCTCGTCCTTTGTGCCGAGCGCGAGATGGCCGATGACCCACGCATCACGCGCGACGCGCAGGGCGTCGTGGAGGGAGTGGTCGCCGCGGTGTTCCTTCGTGAGGAAGTCCTCCATGCGTGTCTCGGAGCGTTTGGTGCCGCTGAGCACGCCAAAGCCAGGGCGCTTCTTGAGCGCGGGGTTGCCATTCGAGTGAATGGCGCCGTCGAAATCCACGCGTACAAAATGATCCGTCGAGGCGGTCGTGCCGAGCTCCGCAAAGAGCAGGCGGGCGAGATAGGGGGGGCCGTAAATCTGTTCGAACGCGGCCTTCAGGCTGGGGCTGAGCGAGTAATTGACGAGGCGCCGCAGCGACACGTCAGCCGCCGAGCGCGTGAATCCCTCGGTGCTCGCGAGCTCGATGGCCAGCATGCGCAGCCGCTCGATGTCCCCCGGATGACCGAGCGCGCCCAGCGCGATCCGGTCGTACACTTCAAAGAGTTTCTGCCGATCCCGACCCATCGTGAAGAGGAGGATGCCGCGGTCGAACGCGAGCGCGGTGATCGGGCTTCCCGCCGCGAGTTCGTTTTCGATGTACTCGCGGCGATTGGCGATCGCCTCCACAAATCGAAACGGTTCTTCAAACATAAGCGGGCGGTATCATTCGTGCCGGGCCGGGAGCATGCGCGTCATGTCGGAGTCCCCGACGGAAACCACGCCGGCCGCAGTCACCAGCTTGATGACCGGAAAAATCTTTCCGCGCGGATCGAGGCCGCCGGTGGCGGTGTCGGACTCCGCCGCGGTGTCGAGTGCGCGCAAGGCCAGGCCAATGGCGGCATCGCGGTCGAGCGAGCGCAACGGCGCGCGGCCGTAGGTATTCTCGTGGTAAAGCACTCCGCGCATTGCGGGCGATCCGGATCCGGTGGTCGCATAGTCGGCCGCCTCGAACTGCGCGCCCATGACATCATAGAAAAACAGTTTTCCACCGGGTGCGCGATCGGCGGCATCGTAGGTGGCGAAGATCGGCACCACGGCGCCAACCCCCTGAAGCGCGAGACCGAAGTTGTCCCGCAACAACTTGGAAAGCGAGCGTACCTTTGCCGCTACGGTCATCTCCTGAAGCTGGGTGCGACGGTAGAACTGAAAAGAGTGGGACAGCACGCGCGCCATCTCCCAGGCGGCTCCCGGTGAACCCGCGATCGCCATCAGGGAATGGGTGTCGATCTCGAGCACCTTGTCGGCGCGATCGTAGACCATGACGTTGCCGGAGGTGGCCCTCCGATCGCCTGCCACCAGGACGCCCTCGGCGAACTTGAACGCGAGAATTGTGGTCGCCTGGGTCTGTGCCGCATGGTGCGGGCCCCCGGCGGCCGCCGTGGTCACGGGCAGAAGTCCACGCGCCCTGAGCAGC
Source organism: Verrucomicrobiota bacterium (assembly GCA_031370675.1). Taxonomy (GTDB): domain Bacteria; phylum Verrucomicrobiota; class Verrucomicrobiia; order Chthoniobacterales; family SZAS-18; genus SZAS-18. The sequence goes on along the minus strand of JANMQT010000268.1, from coordinate 22,535 downwards.
TCGGGAAAATCGCTAAAGCCAACCGTGGTACCGACGGCGGGCTCGCTGGCTGGGCGTGGCATCATTCCGCGCAAAGTATCGCGAACGACAGCGGGCAGGGCAAGCCATCCGCAGGGCTCGTGCGCTGCGCGCAGATGAGTCGATTATTGACCCGTCCGCTGGCGATAGCGTTTCGACTGCTCGGGATCCACGCGACGCATGCGCTCGAGCAGCTTGCGCGTGTCCGGCTTGGTGATGTCCGGTGCCTTCGGTCCATCCCCGCCGTCACCCGACTGCGGATTCCATGGCGCCGGAACATTGGGTTTATGGGTGCGTTCGGGCATACAAGCTTTTTAGTGGGGCCAAGCCGCGACGGGCAAGCCTTCTTCCCTATTTCGGCGCGGCGCTCCGAGTTAGACGCGACTGGAATCGCTTTCGCTCAATGTTTCGGGTGTGGCGTGCCCCGCGCCCCGGAAAACGAAACACCCGTCAACATTTCGGCTGACGGGGTTGTGGAGCAAATTGATGATTCGGGCCGAACCAGTCTACCGCGCCGGGGGAGTCGGAGTCGGCACCGGCATTTGTTCCGCCGGCTGTATGCCCTTTGGCGCGACCCGCTTTGGGGTCGTCCCATTCGCGGCGGCTTCATCGGCCTTTTGCTTCTTGGTCTTCTTGGTTTTCTTTGACGGGGTCGGCGTGGCGGCTGCTTCCGCGTTGGGGGTCGCAGTTTCTGAAACAACGTCGCCCGTCTTCGCGGTCTTTGTTTTGCGCGCTTTCTTGGCGGGTGTCGCCGCCGCGGCCGCGTCAGGTGCCGCCGTGGTCGCCGGAGCGGACGCGGACGTGGTGGCATCCGTCGCCGTCTGCGCCTTGGTCTTCCGCGTCTTCTTGGCGGGGGTCGTCGCTGCGGCTGCATCGGGCGCGGAGGTGGTGGCATCCGTGGCTTTCTGCGCCTTGGTCTTGCGCACCTTCTTCACAGGCGCGGCCGCCTCGGCAGCAGCAGTAGTGGTCGACGACGGAGCCGGGATCGAGGCGGCCGTCGGTGGGACGACCGCGGGAGCCGGCATCGAGCGCGTGGCGGGCGCGGAGACTGGAGCGCTTGGCACCGCCGCGGGCGCGGGGGCGGTGACGACCGGCGCCGCGCTGGGGGCAGCCTGAACGGGCGCGGGCACCACCGGCGCCGTGACGGCGGGCGCCCCGCGGGGTACGACGGGCGCCACGACGGCGCCGGGCTTGCCGGCCTCCTTGAACCCGATGCTGGTCGCGGTCATGAAGTAACCCACGCGCACCACGTCGCCGACCTTGTAACTACCGGCCGTCTGCGTCGCGGAGCTGCGGGAGATGACGTATTTCTCGGTGCCCTTGCCCTGCGTCAGGGAAATCGAGCTTGCGTCGATCGCGAAGATCGGGCCGCTGACATGATAAATTTTTTCACCGGCCGGCGGGGTGGTCTTGGTCCCCTTGGGCGCGATGCTGGTCGCGGTCATGGAATATTCGATGCGCGCGACATCGCCGGGTTTCACGCCGCCGGTGGTCTGCGTCGCGCTCGTGCGGCGGATGACATATTTCTCCTTCCCCTTGCCCTGCGTCAGCGAGATGGCGTTGGCGTCGATGGCGCCGACGGGACCGCTGACATTGTACGTTTTTTCTTCGGCGAGGGCGAGCGAACCGGCGGCAAGCAGACCGGTGAGGGATAAAGTGAGGAATCGGTGGATATGGGGTCTCATTCGGGAGTGGGGGTCTTGGGAGTGGCCGTCATCAAACGATGACAGCGAAATCTATGACGAGATGCGGACCTATTTCTTCAAGCCCTTCCGGAGAAAGGCGGGGACGTCGAGATCTTCTCCGTCGACAATTGTCGGTTCGCTGCGCTCGAATCGACCGCGGTAAACGGGCTCCGGCGCGGGTGGCGGTTCCGGCGGCGTGGCGGGCGCGCGAGTGGGCGCGGGGCGGGTCGAGTCACTGCGTGCGGGGGCCGGCGCGGGCGGAGAGAATCGCTCCGGGGCGCGCGGCGGCTCGAGCGGGGCGGCGCGCGGCGCAACGGTAGCCGGGCGGGAAGCGCCGGGCGCGGGGGCGACCGCGGCGGTCATCTGCCCGCTGGAGGGCGGCTTGGCTTCTTCGCGTGGGAAGGCGCCGGCCGGCAGCGAGCCGATCACCGTGACACCCAACCGCCCGTTAAATCTCGAATCCACCGTCGCGCCAAACAGGACCTGCGCGTTGTCCGCGATGCGGTGATGCAAGGCTTGCATGAGCGATTGAATTTCTGCCAGCGTGAGGTCCGCACCCCCGGTGATGTTGACGAGCACATGTGCCACGCGCGGCAGCAGGGTGCCGCCGTCCATCAGCGGGCTGCGCAGCGCCTCGTCCGCCGCCAGCGAGGCGCGGTCGTGCCCCGAAGCTTCCGCGTAACCAAACAGGCAGCGCGAGTCGTGATTGCGCAGCGCGGAGAGAAGGTCGTCAAAGCCCAGCCGGATCAAGCCACGGCGTTGCACCAGATCGATGACCGAACGGACACACTGCCCGATGATCTGGTCTGTGCGGCCAAAGGCATCGTGCACCCCGGCGGTTGGCAGGACAATTTCGCCCATCCGATCATTTTCAAAACAAATGACGGCGTCGGCGTACGTCTGGATCGCGCGGAGGGATTCGGCGGCCTGCTCGCGGCGGCGCCGGCCTTCAAAGGAGAACGGCAGCGTCACGCAGGCGAGGACCAGCGAACCGCGTTCGCGGGCGAGCTTGGCGACGAGGGGGGCGGCGCCGGACCCGGTGCCGCCGCCGAGTCCTGCGACGATAAAAACGAGTGGCGTGCCCTCGATGGCGGTGGAAATTTCCGCGGCGGCCTCTTCTGCGGCGGCAAACCCGATCTCCGGATCGCCCCCCGCGCCGAGACCGCGCGTGAGCGTGCGGCCGAGTTGCACCTTCTGGCTGGCCACGCTGCTGGCGAGCGATTGCACGTCGGTGTTGCACGACACGAGGTCCACCTCGACGGCTTCGTCGAGCACGAGGCGATCGAGCACGTTGGAGCCGGCGCCGCCGATGCCGACCACTTTCACCTTGATGCGATCGGCCGAGGGATCGGGCTTGGCCGAGGGGAGCGGGGAGTTCGTCATGGCGGCCGGGTTTAGCGGGAACCGAGTGCGCGGTTGAATCGATGCTTCATTCGCTGCCAGAATCCCTCGCTTGGATGTTCATCCTGCACGAGGCGGGCGTATTCGACCAGTCCAAGCGCGGTCGAAATCTGCGGATTCGCCAGCGCGGACGTCAGGCCGCTCAAGGGCGGCGTCTGGGCGGGCTGCACGGGAATGCCGAAGACGTCCTCGGCCAGATGCTGGATGCCGGGAATCTGGCTCGAGCCGCCCGTCAGGACGACACCAGCGCCGAGATAATCGAGATGGCGTTCGTCGTCGAAGCGCTTCTTGAGCAACTCGAAGATTTCGCGGAGCCGGTAGTGAATCACCTGGTGCAGCATCTCCCGTTCGATGTCCCGCGCGGCAAAACCGGGCTCGCCACGCAGGTGGATCTTCTCATCCGGCAGGCAGGTGCCAAGCACGGCGCCGCCCTCTTCGATCTTCAAACGCTCCGCCCTCGCCATCGGGACGCGCAGACCCATTGAGATGTCGTTCGTGATGTGATCGCCCCCGACCGCGATGCATCCGCTGTCGTGCACCGCCCCGTCGCGGTAGATGACGTAATCGGTCGTCCCGCCGCCAATGTCGATCACGAGGGCCCCGCGCTCCCGCTGTTCGCGGTCGAGCACGGCGAGCGCCGAGGCCAGGCCGCTGAAGACGACATCATCCACTTCTAGCGGCACCTCGCGCACGAGCCGGATGGTGTTCTGAATCCGATTCCGGACGCCATGCACGATGTGATAGTCCGCCTCAATCTTGTGGCCCAGCATGCCGACCGGATTCATCACGCCGTCCCGTCCGTCCACGCGGTACTGCTGGATGAAGTTGTGCAGAAACGCGTTGTTCGTCGGGATGCTGACCTCACCGGCGCGCAGTTTCACCTCGGCCACATCCTCATCGGAAATCTCGTTGCGCTCACCGGGGAGATGGACCACGCCGCGGTTGTTCAGGCTCGTGACATGGCCGCCGGTGATCCCCACGTACGCGCTCCGGATGGTGACATCGCTTTTCGACTCGGCGTCCGCGATGGCATCGCGCAACGCTTCATGCGCGGCGTCGAAATCGACGATCTCGCCTTTGCGGACCCCGCGCGAATCGGCCTGGCCGACGCAAAGAATCCGGGTCTCATCGCTGGGCGCAGCCTCAGCCACCACCACGCAGACCATGGTGGTGCCGATTTCGAGACCGACGATGATGGGGTTCTTGGCCATACCGGTTAGCGCCACGATGAAATCGCACCATGGCGATTACGCAAGCGGATTGGCCGCACAAATCGTGCCGGTAAGGAAATGGCCACGCGGTTGTCTTCGTCGATGAATCAGCTGGGGCGAACGGGAATCGCCCGGCGAACGGGAATCTCGGACGGTTTTGGGTCGGGCGCCGGAGTTTTTCCCTTGCCCGGTTCTCTCGCACCGGATTTGCCCGGCGGCGATTTCTCCGCCGTGGGAGCGGGCGACGCGCTCGGCTCCGGCGGCACCTCGCTTTTAAGGGTCACCGGAGTGTTCTTCAGCACGAGGAGATTGATCGTGGCGGGGTGCTGGTTCGTACGGTCCATTTCGTTGAGCAGCACATCCAGCCGCTTGAACTGGCCCTCGAAATCATCCAGCGCGAAGAGCACCTCCAGGCCGTTGCGATCGATGGCGACCAGGCCGAAACGCCTCGAGACGTCGACCTCCTGCAAGCCAAAGCGCGCGCCCATCAGCGAATTGCGGTGCGTGCGCACGAGTTCGAGGGCCGCCCGCACCTCCTCCGCCTCGACCGTGTGACCCGGCGTGAGATCCCGTGCCGGGCAGCCGCGAATGATCGGCAGGAAGGCATATTCCGGCAGTTGCCGCTTGAGGTTCAGCAGGACGCCGCGCTGGTCGGCCAGAAAGGAATCGGTCGCGTTGATCAGTTGCTCGCGCGTCTGGGTGTTGCCTTCCGCGACAATCCACGCCACCGGCTTTCGTTCGACGATGACGATTGTCACGGTGGCGGGAAACGAGCGTTGAAGGCGCACGGACTCGACCTGCGGCAGGGCCTCGAGCCGCCGCGCGGCCTCGGCGAGATCCAATTTGAAAAGATTCACCCCGGGCTGCAATCCGGCGGCCTTGACGATGACCTGCTGCGGCAACGTACCGTCGCTGCGCACCTCGAGGTCGCGCAGGTCATAATGCGGATTCTCGAGAAAGAAGCGATCCTTGACATAGAGCGCGCCGAGTCCGGCCCCGATGAGCAACGCCAGTCCGAGAAACATGACGGCGAGGCGCGCGAGGGCGCGGCTCTTGCGTTGCGCGACGAAGCGTTCCTTCCGCGCCGTGACGTTGAGAATTTGCCGGCGGGCACCCGGGGAGCCGGCGCGCGAGTTCCCGCTGCCTGCTCGATGGGGCTGGCGCGGTGGTGGCATCAAGTTCGGATAGCGGAATCCCGGGTGGAATTCAAGCGGGTCGCGCCGCGAGGGAAAGTTCGACGATGCGCGTGACGAGTTCCGGGAGCCTGATTCCGGCCGCCATCGCCGCCTCCGGCAGCAGGCTGCTTTCGGTCATGCCGGGGATGCTGTTCGCCTCCAGGACCCACGCGCCGCCGTGCGGATCCAAAAGCAGGTCGACGCGTGAATAAGTCTTGAGCCCCAGCGCGTCATGGGCATCGAGCGCGAGCTGCTGCACACGGTGCGTTTGTTCCTCCGAAAGCGGTGCGGGACACGTATGCAGGGCCTCGGCGAGCTGTGGATTTTCCTGCTTCGCCTTCTTCGCGGCCTCCGACCACGGGTACTTTCGCGCATAGTCGTAGCTCCCCTTGATCATGATGATGGGGAGCGCCTGCGCGCCGAGGACGCCGACCGTGAGCTCGATGCCGGTAATCAATTCCTCGACGAGAATTTCGTCATCGTACTCGACCACCTTGGTCAGCGCGGGCGCGACATCTTGAGGCTTTGGACAAAGGAAGACGCCGACACTGGAGCCCTGCTTGGGCGCCTTGATGACGAGCGGGGCCGATATCTTGGGCGTGTGGCCCTCACGAATGACCTCCCAGCGCGGCGTGGGGATTCCCCTTTCGTCAAAGGCCCGCTTGCTGAGAATTTTGTCGAACGCCACCTCGCTGCCCCGCGCGTTCTCGCCGGAATAGGGGATGCCGCGCCGCTCCAGCTCGGCCTGCAGTTGACCGTCCTCGCCAAACGTCCCGTGGATCATCAGGAAGGCGAATTCCGTTTCCGGCGGAAGCACAAAGTCCGGTCCGCGCACGTCAATTTCGGTGACGATCGCACCGGCGGTGCGCAGCCCGTTCGCGACGTTCGCGCCGGAGCGCAGGCTCACCTCCCGCTCGGATCCTGGCCCACCCGTCAGGAGGGCGATGTGCTTGCCTGCGATCGAAAAAGTTGTCATTGCTTATCAGACTTTCGAGAGGGCTGGGAGCGAATCAACCACGCAGCGGAGGTCTTGGGAAAATGTCTTTTGAGGTAGGCTTCGTTATCAGCTATCGGGAAGCTGCATTGATTCTCGAAAAAACTGTCGTGAAGTTCCATCTTCTCAATAGAGGAAAGCGAAGACACAAACGACGAAAACTTTGAGTCCCCGACGACATGCAGAAGCGCCCACTGGAACTCAGTGTAGATTTCGTTGTCCCCACTGAAGTACTCGAAATAAATTGATCGAAGTGCGGGCTTGTCTCCACGCATGGCGCGGGCGGCGACGCTTCTTGCCCCCGGTGGCGCAGTCTCGGTGCGAGGGGCGTCACATCGGTGAATCTGGTCCGCCCAACCAAGGATGCCTTTCGCCGAATACTTCCGACGGTTGAATCGCATCCGCGAAATCGGCCAATCCGGGTGAAAGATCAGCGCGCTTCGCTCGATGAGAACACTCCATCCATTCGCTAAGGTGACGCCGAGAAACTCTCCGTCTTCTGGTTTGCCATCGAGTGGTCCCATGTAATAAACGACGGTTTTGGGTTTCAGATAGGCAACGGGTTGAGTGGTGGCGCGTTCACGGCCCTTGCCGGACATTATTACGGGCGTCAGGGGACGGTCGGGCGAGATTGTGGCGAGAAAATCCCGTTCCAAAAAATCCCGTCCATTCACAAATGGCACGCCGCACAGCAGGGCAAGCAAGAAAGCAAGTCGTCTCACAGCTTTCCCTATGTTCCATCGCTTCCGACGATTTGTACCTCGGTTTGCAATTCGATCCCGCGGTCGTGCCGGGCCTTCGCCTGGATTTGAGAAATCAACTCGAGCACATCGTGGGCGCTCGCGCCACCGTCATTCACGATGAAATTGCCGTGCACCTCCGAGACGCGGGCGGCGCCGACCCGCGCGTCCTTGAGCGCGAGCTCCTGGATGAGTTTTCCGGCGGGGATTTCCTTGGATGGATTCTTGAAGATGCAGCCCGCGCTGGAAGCGATGGGCTGGGTCATCTTGCGCTTGCGCATCGACTCCTCGAGCAGACGCGTAATTTCTGCGGGGTCGCCCGCGCGACCGCGAAACACCGCGCTGACCGCGTAGTTGGTCTTGAGCGACGCCACGTCGCGGTAGTGCACCTCCAGATCATGCGGGACCGCCTCGTGGAGCTGGCCGTCCGGATCGAGGTAGCGCACCGACACGACCTGATCAAAAGTCTCCGTACCCATCGCACCGGCGTTCATGCGGAGGCTGCCGCCGACTTCGCCCGGAATTCCTTCCATCCATTCAAAGCCCGCGATGTTTGCCTTGGCGGCGGCGGTCGCGACCTGTTTGAATTTCACCCCGGCCCCGGCCGTGATCTCGTGCGTCGCGGCAGCGACCGACAGCGTCGCAAATTCGCCGCCCTCGGGATGGATGACCAAGCCATCGAGTCCGCCGTCGCGCACCAGCAGATTCGAACCGCGGCCAATCACGAAAACCGGCAGCGTGTGCTCCTTGGCATAGCGCAGCAGTTTGGCGAAGGCGCCGACGGTCGATGGCTCGCACCAAAAGCGCGCAGGACCGCCGACCCGCAGCGTCGTGTGCCGCGCGAGCGGCTCAGAAAGCGTGATGCTGGCTGCGGTTCCCGCGAGTGCGCGCAGCGCCTCGAGATGGGCGAGATCGGCGGAAAGCTGGCGCGATGCCTCGTGGATGTTCCCCGCGCCCAGGCTGAGCACCATGTCGCCTGGCTGGAGCCGGGGCCCGATCCGCGCCGGCATCCGGCGAACCATGGGTTCGAAGATCGCCTCGGGATGTCCATGACGCTTCAATGCCTCCACGAGCAGTTGCCCGCTCACACCCTCAATCGGACGCTCGCTGGCGGCGTAGATGTCCGAGATCACGACAAGGTCCGCGTCGCCAAAAGCGCCCCCGAAGTCCTCCTGTAGCGCGAGAGTGCGTGTGTATCGGTGCGGCTGGAAGAGCGCAATGATGCGCCCGCGGTGCCCCGCGCGGGCCGTCGCGAGCGTCGCCTTCAATTCGCTGGGATGATGGGCGTAGTCATCCACCACGGTGAATTCGCGGCCGCGAAACTTGAACTCAAAGCGCCGCCGCGCGCCGCGGAAGGATTCGAGGGCGGTGGCGATGCAGGGAAACGGCAGGCCGAGCTCCGACGCTAGCGCGACCACCCCGACCGCGTTGCAGACATTGTGTGCGCCCGGGACGTTGAGGACCGCCGCACCCAGCTTCTTTCCGCGCTGGTAAACGTCAAAGTGCGACTGGAAATTCTCCATCACCAGTGCCTCGCTGTGATAGTCCGCGCCCGGATTGGAACCGTAGGAAATGGAGTCACGGCGCGATTCACAAAGACGTGTCGCGATGGCGTCGTCGCGGCAGTAAAAGATCCGGCCGCTGGTGTGATTGAGCAGCGATTGGAAGACCACCTCGATCGCCGCGATGTCCTTGTAGTAGTCGAGGTGCTCCGCCTCGATGTTGAGAATGAGCGACTGCTCCGGGTGATAGAGCACGAGCGTGCCGTCGCTCTCGTCGCCCTCGATGACGAACGGCGCGCCGTCCGGTTCCCAATGGGCGTTCGTGCCGAGAATGGGAATTTCCGCGCCGACGTAATGGCTGGGCTTCAAGCCGCCCGCGCGCAGGACGTGCGCGGCCATGGCGGAGGTCGTGGTCTTGCCGTGCATGCCGGCGATGACGATTCCCTTCTTGCCCTTCAAAAGGGCCGCGAGGGCGTCGGCGCGGCGGATCATCGGCTTCGCCAGTCGCTGGGCCTCATCGAAGGCCGGGTTGCCCGGCTTGATGGCGGACGAGTAGATGACGAGATCCACGTCGTGCACCAGTTCCGCACGATGCGGCGTGTGAAACACTAGGCCGGCGGTCTTCAGGCGCGCCACTTCGCCGGAGTCCGTCCTGTCCGAGCCGCTGACCCGGTGGCCGAGCGCGAGCAACAGGCCGGCAATGCCGCTCATGCCGGATCCGGCGACCCCGATGAGGTGAACGCGCAGCGGTCCGGAGTGGAGCAGGTCGATGGGAGGCGGGGGAGTCACGCGGCGGGAGGTGCTTTCTCGCAATACTTTTCAATCGTGTCGGCGACAAGGGCGGCCGGATCGCTCGGGGCAAGTTTTCGGGCCGCCGCGCCGAGCGCGAGGCGCTTTTCGCGACTCTTCAGCAATTCGAGGACGAAAAAGGGCAGGTAGTCGTCAATGCCGCTCTCCTTCACCATCAGCGCGGCGCCGGCCCGCACGAAAATCTGCGCATTGAGCGTCTGGTGATCCTCCGCGGCATACGGAAATGGCACGAGGATCGATGGCATGCCGAAGTGCGACAACTCGGTCAGCGTGGCCGCACCGGCGCGCGCGATCGCGAGATCGGCGGCGGCGTACGCGTTCTCCATTTCGGAATGAAAGTCGCAGACGAACGCGGTCAGGCTTTCTTTCGCGTACGCCTCCCGCACGAAGTCCCCGTCTTTCGGCCCCGTCTGGTGAATGAAACGCAACGCGCGGCCGGACGCCTTCCAGCGCGGGACCGCGCGGGCCACCGCCTGGTTCACTCCGCGCGCGCCCTGGCTGCCGCCCATCACGAGCACGGTCTGGATATCCGCCGTTGGATCGAAACCAAACGACGCGAGCGCCACCGCGCGGTCCACCGGCTCGCGCAGGCTTTCGCGAATCGGCGTGCCGGTAACCACCGACGATGTCGCGCTTGGAAAATACTTCGCGCATTCGGCAAACCCGAGCAGCACCACGCTTGCGAGTCGCGCGTTGAGCTTGTTCGCCTTGCCGGGAATGGCGTTGGATTCGTGCACGAAGGTTTCCCTTCCCATCATGCGGCCCGCGACGATCGGTGCGGTCGAGGTGAATCCGCCCATGCCGACCACGGCGTGAGGATGGAATTCGCGAAACAGCGCGCGGCACTGGCGCACGCTGGCCACCATACCGGCGCCGAAATTGATGAGTTTTGGCGAGAGGAGCGGCGAGGGGAGGCCGATGGATGGCAGCCTTTCGATTCGGAAGTCCCTTTCACGCCCCTCCACGGCCACGGCGTCGATCTTCTTCTCCGAGAGGATTAGCATCACGCGATGTCCGCGACGTCGCAGCGTCTCGGCGACGGCGAGACCCGGAAACAGATGTCCACCGGTGCCACCGCAGGCAATGGAGACATGGAGTTCCGGCATCGGGAGAAAGGCAACGATCGCGTGGCGCCGAATATGCGCGTGCGACGCCCCTTTGCAGAGAGAATTTGCGCGGATCGAGCCGCGGGGCGGATCCGCGACTAAGCCGAGGCCGCCTCGGTGTCGCGTCGGAGGTGCTTGGCTCCGAGCAGCCAGACGACTCCCGCGATGAACATCGCCGCGGCGACGAGGAGAAAAGCAGTGTTGAAATTGGTCCGGCCCGCGACCCAGCCGATTAGCGGCGGAGCAAACGCGTCGCCCAGCAGGTGAATGCAGAGGATGTTGAACGCGAAGGCAGAGGCGCGGATCGCTGGGGGCGTGACATTTGCCAGGGCGGTGTTGGACGGACCCGTGTTGAAAAAGAGAAAGAAGACGGTCAGAAACAGGAAGATCCAGGCAGCGGGGAATGGCACGTAGAGCATGGCCAGGAAGCAGGGGACCGCGGTCAGCATGCCGCCGCCGGAGACCAGGAAATACGAACCGCCGTAACGTGGACGCAGCTTGTCGCCGAGCCAGCCGCCAAAGAGGGTGGCCGCAAAACCGGCCACGACGGTAATCGCGCCGAAAACGGTGTTCACGTGGCCCAGGTCCGCCAAGCCACGGTACTCGTGCAGGTAACTCGGAACCCAAAAAGCGACCCCGCCAATGGCGAACGTCATGCCGGTCATCGCGATGGTGTTGTAAAGGTACGAGGGAATCTTGAAGAGCTTGCCGTAGTTGGCGCGGGAGGAATCGCGGCGCGGTCCGGCCGCGACGGCGGTGCGGGGATCGCGACGGAAAAAACAGATGAGCGCGAGCACCAGTCCCGGAATCGTAACGAGATAAAACGGCCAGCGCCAGCCGAGCTTCGCCGCGACCGCCCCGCCGAACACATAACCCAGTGCGCTTCCCACCGGGATCGCCATGTAAAAATACGCCATCTTGCGACCTCGTTCTTCCAACGAGAAATAATCGGAGATCAGGGTGGGCGCCGCCGGGCCGTATCCGCCTTCGCCGATGCCGACGAAGACACGTGTCAGAAACAGGACGCCAAAGGTGGCGGCCAGTCCGCTGGCACCGCTGGCCAAGCTCCACAGCGCGACGGCCCCGCCGATCAACCACCAGCGCGAAAAGCGATCGGCAAGCCAGCCGAAGATCGGCGCCGCGATCATGTAGCTGACGAGAAAAGCCGTCGCGAGTGATCCGGTCTTGGCCATCGCATCCGGATCGCCGGGCGCGAAGAATGCCGCCCGAATGTTCGGCTCCACGGCCGCAAGGATGAAGCGGTCAAGATAGTTGAAGAGATTGATCGTGAGGAGCAATCCGAGCGCGGCATAGGCGCCCGGGGGGCGCGCCACGATCGGGGCGGGCTCAACGGGGGGCGCGGACGGCGTCGGCATCGCGCGAGGTTCTACGCGTGAAGCCGACGACCTGGCGAGCCGGATCTTCGGTTTGGGTCCGACCGCGCGTGCGGTGCGACGCCAGCGGGGCGGTTACAATTTCGTAAACGCGATCTTGCCACCGCGCACTTCCGCCCGGATCTGATCGCCCTCCTGGAACTTGCCGTCGAGCAGGTCCAGGCTGAGCGGGTCCAGGATCTCGCGCTGGATGGCCCGCTTGAGTGGTCGCGCCCCGTACGTTGGATCGTGACCGGCCGCGGCGAGGTGATGGCGCGCTTCCTTGCTCAAGGTCAGCGTGAGCCTTTTCTGCTCGAGACGCTTCGTCAGGCGCGCGAGCTGGATCTCAACGACGCGCTCGAGGTCCTCGTCGGTCAGACGATCAAAGATGACGACCTCATCGATGCGATTCAGGAACTCCGGCCGGAAATGCTTGCGCAACGCTTCCATCACAAGACTCTCGCGCTGCTCGGCGTTGGGCTCATGGAGGATAAATTGCGAGCCCAGGTTGCTCGTCATGATGATGACGGTGTTCTTGAAATCGACCGTGCGGCCCTGGCCGTCGGTGATGCGGCCGTCGTCGAGGACCTGCAGCAGCACGTTGAACACGTCCGAATGCGCCTTCTCGATTTCGTCGAAGAGCACCACGCTGTAAGGCTTGCGGCGCACGGCTTCGGAAAGCTGACCGCCCTCCTCGTAGCCCACGTAGCCCGGCGGGGCGCCGATGAGGCGCGCGACGGTGTGCTTCTCCATGTACTCGCTCATGTCGAGGCGGATCAGAGCGCTCTCGTCGTCGAACATGAATTCGGCGAGCGCGCGCGACAGCTCGGTTTTGCCCACGCCGGTGGGGCCGAGAAACAGGAAGCTGCCGATGGGTCGGGCTTCGTCCTGGAGGCCGCTGCGGCTGCGGCGGACCGCGTTGGAGACCGCGCTGATCGCGATGCGCTGACCGACCACGCGCTGGCCGAGGCGTTCCTCCATTTTGACGAGCTTCTCGCGTTCGCCTTCCTGCAGTCGGGAGACGGGGATGTGCGTCCACGCGGAAACGACATCGGCAATGTCTTCCTCGGTCACTTCCTCCTTGAGCATCGGGCCGCCTGAGGCGCTGCCCAGCTTGGCGTTGGCGGCCTCGACCTTCGCGGTGAGCTCGGGCAGGAGACCATATTGAATTTCGCTCGCGCGCGTGAGGTCGCCGCGGCGTTGTGCCTGTTCGAGCTCGAGCTTGAGCGCCTCGAGCCTGGCCTGGATTTGTCGGGCCTGGTCGATGCCGGATTTTTCGGTCTGCCATTGCGCCTTGAGCTTGTCGGCGCGCTCCTTTGCGTCGGCCATCTGTTTCTCGAGCTTGGTCAGACGCTCCTTGCTGGCAGCGTCCTTTTCCTTCTTCAACGCCTGCCGCTCCATCTCGAGCTGCATCACCTCGCGATCGAGCTGGTCGATTTCTGTCGGGAGCGAATCCAGCTCGATTTTGAGCCGTGACGCAGCTTCGTCGATCAGGTCGACCGCCTTGTCGGGCAGGAATCGATCGCTGATGTACCGGTTCGAAAGCGTGGCCGCGGCGACGAGGGCGCTGTCCTTGATGCGCACGCCGTGATGCAATTCGTAGCGCTCCTTCAAGCCGCGCAGGATCGCAATGGTGTCCTCGACGCTGGGCTCGCCCACCATCACCGGCTGGAAGCGCCGCTCGAGGGCGGAATCTTTTTCAATGTGCTTGCGATATTCGTCGAGGGTGGTGGCTCCGATGGCGTGCAGCTCGCCGCGCGCAAGCTGCGGCTTGAGGAGATTGGACGCGTCCATGGCCCCTTCCGATGCGCCCGCGCCAACGATGGTGTGCAGTTCATCGATGAAGAGGATGATTTCGCCCTCGCTCGAAGTGACCTCCTTGAGGAAAGCCTTGAGTCGATCTTCAAATTCGCCCCGAAACTTGGCGCCGGCGATCATTGCGCCCAGGTCCATCGAGATGACGCGCTTGTTCTTGAGCGATTCCGGCACGTCACCGGCCACGATGCGGCGGGCCAGGCCCTCGACGATGGCGGTCTTGCCCACACCGGGCTCGCCGATCAGGACGGGATTATTCTTGGTGCGGCGCGACAATACCTGCATGACGCGCCGGATCTCCTCGTCGCGACCAATCACCGGATCGATCTTGCCCTTGCGCGCCTCAGCCGTGAGGTCGCGGCCGTATTTCTCCAGGGTCTGATATTTTCCTTCCGGGCTTTGGTCCGTGACGCGCTGGTTGCCGCGCACTTCCTGCAAGGCCGCCATCAGCTTGTCGCGCGTCACGCCCAGATTCTTCAGGGCACGACCCGCCGGGTCGGGGCTTTCTGCCAGCGCGAGGAGATAATGTTCCGCGCTAAGATATTCGTCTTTGAGCTTGGCCATCTCGCGCTCGGCGGCGTCGATGGTCTGACGCGCTCCACGTGACAAGCCCGGCTCGCTGCCACCGGCGGCCCGCGCGCGCCGACCGAGCTCCGTCTCGAGGCTCTTCGTCCAGGCATCCGGGGCGACCCCCATCTTCTCCAGCAAGGGGCGCGTGACCCCGTCGGTCTGGGCCAGGAACGCGAGGCTCAGGTGCTCGTTGGTCAGCTCCGAATGAGCCCGTTCCGACGCGAGCGCCAAGGCCGCCTGCACCGCTTCCTGGGTTTTGGTGGTAAATCGGTCTTGTCGCATGATGATGGAACGTGTATTGACATAAACGATAACACATCGTTCGGAATAAGCGGCAGATTATTAGCTCAATTCAACAAGGTCACCGCCGGAGGGCAAGCTTCGAGACGGGCATGGGGATGGAGCCGCTTTGCTGTAGCCGGCCTCGCTGAGGCCGGGACGGAAGCGAAGTCGCGGTTGAGATTCGACGTTATCCTGCGCTGGCTCGGCCAATCCGACCCGGCGTCGGCGAGGTTGGCGACAAGCACGTAGGCCTGACGTAATCGCGCTTGCTAGGTCGATCGCGGGAGCAAATTTTACGATAGCTCGGCGAGCCATCCCAGCCCATCACGCATCGGCTCCTGACGACCCGAACCACCCATTCCCGTCTGGGCGACCTCAACCTAGGCCTACAGGGGGAGCCAGCGCCACTTCCCTGCGGTCTACTCGTCCGTCAGCGTGTCGATCTTCTCCGCCACTTCGAAATCCTGCTCGGTCAGGCCGCCCTTGCTGTGGGTGGTCAGGGTGAGCTTGACCTTGTTGTACTTGATTTCGATGTCGGGGTGATGCTCGGATTCTTCGGCGATCTCGGCGACCGAGTTGACGAAATCCATCGCGGAAGTGAAGTCGTCGAACTCGAACACCCGTTCGATCTTCTTCTTGTCGTGCTCCCAGACGGGAATCGACTTGAGGTAGGTTTTCAGTTCGGAAGCGGAAATGACGTCGGACATGGCAAAAGGATTGGGGTGAGGTCGGCGGAAAAGGAGCGAATCGAGATGCGTTCTAGCACTCATTGAACCGAGTGCAAATATTCGCTCGGGGAATTTCCGGGACCGGCCCGGGAGGGGGATTTTTATTTGTCAGCACCGCGATGTCTCTTGACGCCAACGACCGGCCGCCAAAAACTCAGAGTTGCCTATCGAGATTCCCCACCAAACCTTGAATCGATCATGAGCACTGGACGCATCTACAACAGCATCGTTGAAACCATTGGGCGCACCCCGCTGGTGAAGTTGAACCGGGTGACCGCAGGATTAGAGGCGACGATCGCGTTGAAGTGCGAGTATTTCAATCCGCTGGGCAGCGTGAAGGACCGGATCGGCCAGTCCATGATTGAGGCCGGGGAAAAAGCCGGAAAAATCACCGCGGACACGGTGATCATCGAGCCGACCAGTGGCAACACGGGCATCGCGCTCGCGTTTGTGGCGGCGGCCAAGGGCTACAAGCTGATTCTGACCATGCCGGAGACCATGAGCCTGGAGCGTCGCACGTTGCTGGCGCTGCTGGGGGCCAAACTCGTGCTCACGCCCGGTGGGGAGGGAATGAAGGGCGCCATCGCGCGCGCCAAGGATATGGTGGCCAGCACGCCGAATTCTTTTTCCCCGGGACAGTTTGAAAATCCCGCGAACCCGGAAGTTCATCGCCTCACAACCGCCGAGGAAATCTGGAGCGATACGGACGGGAAGGTCGATATCCTGGTCGCCGCCGTCGGCACCGGCGGCACCCTGACGGGCGTGAGCGAGGTGATCAAACCGCGGCGTCCCGGTTTCAGGGCGATTGCGGTGGAGCCGACCGATTCGCCCGTCATTGGCCAGACGATGCGCGGCGAGCCCGTGAAGCCCGGCCCGCACAAGATCCAGGGGACCGGCGCCGGCTTCGTCCCGGAGAATTTGCATCTCTCGCAAGTCGACGAGGTCATCACCGTTAGCAATGACGATGCTTTCGCGATGGCCCGCCGGCTGGCCAAGGAGGAGGGGATTCTCGCGGGCATCAGCACCGGCGCGAATGTCCATGCCGCGATTCAGGTGGCGCAACGCCCGGAGAATAAAGGCAAATTGATCGTCACCGTGGCCTGCTCGACGGGCGAGCGTTACCTCAGCACGGCCCTCGCGGCGGAAGCCCGCGCCGAAGTCGGCGGCTGAAGCCCTTGGTTGACGGTCTGCAAGAAAGACAACGCGCGGCGAAAGTCCCGAGCGCGGAAGAGTTCCTTGACGGAGCGGGGCGCCGCCCCGACTCTCCCGGCTCGCTTTTCCCTATATGCGCCCGAGTTACCGCCGTCCCAGCAACGTTACGCCGCCGCCCCGTTCCGCCGTTTCAACCACGCCCGGCGCGACGGGTCCAGACCTCGGTCTGGAGGCGGAAATTTTCTGGGATCGTCACAAGGCGAAGGTCCTTGGCGCACTGGTCCTCGCGCTCGCGGCGATTCTTGGCTACTCGATTTTCTTGTTCATGCGCGCGAGCGCGCTGGCTTCCGCCAATGCCCAGTTGTCGGCCGCAAAAACCATCGACGAGCTGAAGAAGGTCGTCGCGGATCACCCCGCCTCGGTGGTGGCGGGCGATGCGTATCTGGTGCTGGCGCAAAAGCAGGCCGAGGCCAGGGAGTACGAGGCGGCCGCCTCAAGCGCGCAGACCGTGACCGAGAAGTATCCCGACCACCCGCTGGTTGGCGCGGCCTGGCTGGCGGTGGGAGCGAACCTTGAAGCGGTCGGGAAACTGGATCAGGCCGATCTCGCCTACAAGACTGCGACGGATCGACCGGCCGCTGATTTTGCCGTGCCCCTCGCCTTACTCGCCCGGGCCAACCTCGCCAAGCTGCGCGGCAACACCGTCGAGGCCCGGCGCTTTCTCGATGACGTTCTGGCCCGGTATCCAGGGTCCGGTCCCGCCATGCAGGCTGAGCAGGACAAGCGATTTTTGAGGGTCGTCTCCACGCCGCCTGCCGCCGTTCCGGCGGTCGTCAATCCGGCGCCTGCCGCCGCCGCGAAGCCCGACGCCGCCCCGGTGGTCGTGCCCGCACCCGCGGTGGTGAAGCCGGTGCTGCCCGCGCCGAAGGCCGAAAGTTCGCCAGCCGTGACCCCCCCGGCCAAGTAGGGAACGAGCCCGGTCGGACGTCGCCTAGGCCTGTTCCGGCGCGACGCTTCCAGGCTCCAAGCCGGGCAATTCGGGCTGCTTCGCGGCGTCCGCGATCAGATGGGGAATCTGCAGCGCGGACTCGATCGATTCGTGAGGACTGATCGTCAACTCGCCATCGAACAATCCGCCCTGCTCGACGGTGAAGGCCTTGGCGGTCACCGCGCCGGTGAGATGTCCGGTGCGGCGGATGATGACGTGTCCGTCGGAAAGAATCTGTCCCGCCATCGTGCCCTCGATGTCGGCCGAGTTGAATTTCAATGGTCGGACGAATTCCACGTTCGCGCCTTTCTCTATGTGGAGGTTCCGCCCTTCGATCTCACCGTAGATTTTTCCGTCATACCGAACCGCCACGTCGCCGGAGCAGTAAAGATTTGCGCGCACCTTTCCGTACAGCGTGGCGGATCCGCAGATCACCTTGCTGCTGGCCAGATCGGCGCGGGCCAGCACCAGCAGCGAACCGCAAGTCTTGATGTCCCGGCTGAAGCTGCCGTTGATTTTGTAGTTCTGCAGATCGACGTACGCCCCGCAATGGCGGCAGGTGGCGGACTGCGCGGCCGCCGCGACCTCGTGTTCACCGCCGCATTCGAAGCAGCGAACCATCAGGCTGTTTGGCCCGCGGAAATACTGACCGAACTTTAGCCGCAGATGGGAGAGGGTGGTGGAAGGCGTCGCGCTTCCCGGCTTGGAGACTTCATCGGGCTCGCGCAGGGTTGGCGCGTCGAGCGGCACGGAGGCAGTGCCGCGCGAGAGCTGCTCGGCCTCGGGCACGACGATGCGCGTGGGCGGGGTCGCGGCCTTGGCGGCGCGAAGCGCCTGGTCGATTGTGAAGTATTCGCTGCAGGCGCGGCAATAGGTGGACTTCGCGATGCGCGGTTCCGACTGCTCGTGCCCGCAGTGCGGGCAGCGAACGTTTATTTTCTGGCCGGATTGCGCCACGAGACACCTCCCGGTGCGAGCGCGTTAGCGCCCGAAGGTGGCGGGCGATTTGGCGGGATCCGCGACCGGGACCGGCTCGCTCTTGGGGGAGGGAGAGCCGCTCGCGGGTGCCGCGATCTTGCCGCCGGAGGACACCTCCGACTTGCCAACAAAGGTGGCGCCTTCCTCGATGATGACGCGGGCGGCCTTGAGGTCGCCGACGAGTTGGGCGCGTGCCTTGAGTTCGCAACGCTCGGCCACCGTGATGTTGCCGTGAATTTTGCCGAAGACCGTCACGGACTTGGTCTTGATCTCGCCACGGATGTCAGCGTTCTCGCCCACCGTAAGGTTGCCATCGGAAATGATTTCGCCCTCGATCTTGCCGTCGATGACCAGCTCGTTGGTGAATTTGATCGAACCTTTGATTTCTACGTCTTTGGAGAGGATGTTTTTGGTGAGGCTATCGGCCATGGCGGGTAAAGTTTGGATGGGATTGGAGGGCGTGGGCTTCGTGGTCGGGAGAAAAACCATCTGGCGCGTCCCGCCAGCGTTGTCGCTGGCGTCGGGCGCCGGAGTGGCCGTGTCTTCGGCTCCCGGCTCATCGGGATTCTGCTTTTGCGGGAAGAAACGAAGCACGCCTGACTATTGGGTTCGAGCGGGCGTGGTGTCAACGGCTCAACGCGGATGATTGACGCCACCGGGATGGAGCAGCGCGAGTTCCTCAGCCGGATAGCTCCAGATCTCGCTCAGCGTCGGGTGATAGTGCGGCACCTCGCACAGGTCTCGGGCGGTCCCCTTAAAATGGATGGCCACCACGATTTCGTGGATCAACTCCGAAGCCTCCGGGCCCACCACCGCGCCGCCCAGCAACCGGCCAGTCGCCTTTTCCGCGATTAATTTCACAAATCCCTCGGTTTCTCCCATCAGCATCGACTTCCCGTGGTCGGCAAATGGATAGCTCGCGACCAGCACTTCAATGTTCTGCTCCGCCGCTTCGCGCTCGGTCAGCCCCACCGCGCCAACTTGCGGATGGGTGAAAAGACAAAAGACCTTGAGACGGTAGTCCATCCGCTCGCCGGGGGTCGACAGCATGCCGAGCAGGCGCGCAGCGTTGCGCGCGGCGATCTCACCTTGTTGCACGGCGAGGTGAACGATCTCATGCGGACCTGCGACATCGCCGGCCGCAAAAAAATGGGGCAGGCCGGCATTCTGTTCCAAACCAACGGTCAGGCCACCGCGCGGAGTCTGCGGCAATCCCTTGACGCGATCCAGACCAAGTCCGGCGACGGCCGGCTCGCGGCCGAGCGCGAAGAGAATTTCGTCCGCGTCGATGTCGTGCTCGCCTTTCGCATCGGCATAGCGCAGACGCTTCTGTCCATTGGGCGCGCGCTGGGCGCCAATTAATTTTGTACCCAGGCAAAATTTCAAACCGCGATGGGCGAGGGAATTTTGCACCGCTGCGGCCACATCGAGGTCCATCTGCCGCAGCAGGTGAGCACCGCGGTTGAGCACCGTCACCTCGCTGCCGAGGGCGGAAAAATGATGCGCCGCCTCCATGGCAATGGCGCCGGCACCCAGGATGACGGTGGACTTGGGCACCTCGGAAAGTTCCAGCGCCTGATCGCTTGTCAGATAGCCAAGCTCCGCCAGCCCCGGAATTTCCACTCGCGAGACGCGGGAGCCGGTGGCGATCAGAAAGGTTTTCGCGCGCACAGTGCCCAGCGGGATTTCATCGCGCGAAGTGACGTTCAGCGTGTGCGCATCTTCGAAACGCGCGAGGCCCCGTAGAAAATCGAAGGCCCCGGCCTCAAGCTGACCTTTCCGGTAGTCGGCGAATTCCGTCACCAGGCGGCGTTTGCGCGCCAGAATCTCCGATCCGACCGCGCGCACGTTTTCCGCGCGCAAGCCGAACTCGCTGGCGCGCCGGAGCGTGAGCATGCGATTGGCAGATTCGATCACCGACTTGCTCGGCATGCAGCCGCGTAGAATGCAGAGCCCGCCCACTTCTTCGCCGCCTTCGATCACCAGCGTGGTCAAGCCAAGCGACGCCGCGGTGCGCGCCGCCGCGAAACCGGCGCTACCGCCGCCGACCACCACGAAGTCGTATTCGCCGGGCTTGGGATGGGTGATGAGACTCATGATGAAAGGATACGATCAGGTGGCGCCACACGGGCAAATGAATCTGTCATCCTTCGACCAGGGAAGGGGGTAGGTGGGCCCGGTGGGAATCGAACCCACGACCAAGGGATTATGAGTCCCCTGCTCTAACCGTTGAGCTACAGGCCCGTAGCATCTTGCGCTGGCGCAGCAAACAGGCGCGGGTGCGTTTTGTAAAACCGTTTCGGGATTTGAGGTCGCGTTAAGTGCAGGCCGGTGGCTCGCGCTAAGAACGCCAAGAATGCCAAGGGCCAGGGGAAAGTTGGCGTTTTAAGATCTGGTACTCGGGCACGCCGCTTCGTTCCGAACGAAGAACTTGGCCTCCTTTGCGTCCCTGGCGCGACGTTCTTCTTCCATGTGTTCGTGCAGGAAACCTGTTCCCTTGGGGCCCTGGACGTCGCTTTTACCACGCGGGCCTACTTGAGCCGGCTTTCCTCGAGGTCGAGCTCGCGTTCGATCTTGTGCATGACCTTGTCGCCGATCTTGCCGTGTCCGCGCAGGTCAATGATCGCCCGCCGCTCGGCCTGCAAGCCGGAAAGACGCAGGCGCTGAATCCACGGGAAGACCGGCAGGCGGCTGGCCGGCGCCGCATCGGTCGCGGCCTCGGCGTCAAACTGATCGCGGAGCAGCTCGTCCACCTTTTGCTGATAGCGCGCGCGGAACGACTCGACCAACGTCTCCGGCGGCGTCTCGCCGCTGTCCTGAATAGCGAGCGTCTCCAGGTTCGCGATCGCCGCCCGGGCCGCGTGAAGTCTTGCTTCCCGCTCCTCGCGTTCCGCTTCGCCGTCGTCCTTCAGTTGAAATGCCCGAATCATCGGAGGCAAGGTCAGGCCCTGCAGTACGAGGGTCGCGAGGATGACCATGAACGAGAGAAAAACGATCAGGTCGCGCTGCGGGAATGGCTGGCCCCCGGCGGTCAAAGCCGGCAGGGCCAGGGCGGCGGCCAGTGTGACGATGCCGCGCATGCCGGTCCACCCGATGACGACGAGCACCTTGGGCGGGGGCATGGGATCGGTGCGCCGGATCGATGGAATCAGCCGCGGGAGATAAGCGGCTGGAAAGATCCAAAGCATTCTCACCGCAATCGTGACAAAGCTGACCGCGCCGCCGAGGACGACCAGGTGGGTCCACGACCGATCGCTCATCAGGCCCGAGAGGACGCCGCGCAATTGCAGGCCGATGAGAATGAAGATGAGCCCGTTGAGGAGAAAGAGGAACATGTTCCAGACCGCAACCCCCTGGATGCGGGTTTCGGCGGAAAGGCGCTCGGGTCCGATCCAGCCGCTGTAAAGACCCGCGGTCACGGTGGCCAGCACGCCCGACACGTGAATGCCTTCCGCGGCGAGATAGACGGCGTACGCGGTGAGCAGGGTGAAGAGAATTTCCACCGCGGGCACGTGGCGCAGCCGGCACTGCGCCTGGCCAGCGAGCCAGCCGAGACCCAGACCGACGGCCACGCCACCGAGTCCGGCATAGAAAAATTGACCCACGGCGGATGGCAGTGAGAAAGCGCCCGTGACCACCGCAGCGACCGCGAACTGATAAAGGACCAGGCCCATCGCGTCGTTCACCAGACTCTCGCCCTCAAGAATCGTGACGAGTCGCCGCGGCAAGCCGAGTCGTTGCGCGATCGAGGTGGCGGCCGCGGCATCGGGTGGAGAGACGATGGCGCCGAGCACGAAGCCGCCGGCCAGCGTGAGCCCGGGGATGAGGGCGTGCGCGACCAGGGCGACCACGACGGTGGTAAGGAACGTCAGTCCGCAGGCAAGCTGGAGAATCGGGCGCATGTTCCGGCGGAAGTCGCGCCAGGAGGTGGACCACGCCGCCCCGTACAGGACCGGCGGGAGAAACAGGATGAAGACCAGATCCGGATTCAAGCGCGCGTCCGGCAG
>JANMQT010000247.1:0-15319 GCA_031370675.1 Verrucomicrobiota bacterium | reverse complement strand
TGCGCCGGGGTCGGCAGACTGAAGCCCTGATAGAGGCCCGCCCCACGCACGTTTTTCACGAGACGTGGGAACTCCGCCTGCAACGCGTTCAACCCGCGGACGAGATGTGCGGCCTTGTCCGCCACCTGCTCGAGCAGGCGCTCCTCCCGCACGATTTTCCATTCCTGCACGAAGCGCACCATGTCGGCCAGCGAGCCACCCCAGGTCGAGTCGAGCACGCCCTCGTCGCCCATCGGATGCAGCATGTAGATGACGCCGTTGCCCATTTTCTTGGCGGCGGCGATCGCCTGGGGCGGATGCGGCAAATCAAACAGGTCCGCCATGAAAAACGCGCCCGTTTGGCCTCCGGCGGTCTGCACCTCGTCGAAGCCGAGGTAGGTGCCGTACTCGTGCGCCAGCCGGCTCAAGCCCTGAAAAAATTCCATCTCCGCCACGCGGTGACCACCCGCGCCCTGGATCGGCTCGATGATGATACCGACCACCTCGCCCGCGTGCTCGCGCAGGCTGCGCTCGACCCGCTGCAGCGCCTGCTCGCTGCGAAAACGATTCTCTGTCGCGGGATCATCGTTGTTCACGGTCGGGAACGGCACCTGAATGTTGCCGTGCGCGATGCCATGAAAGTCCTTCGTGATGATCGGGCTGTGCGAGAGATCCGTGATGTTCAGCGCAAAGACGGTTCGACCATGGAACGCCTGGTCGAAGTAAAGAAAACGCTTCGGCCGCGCGGCCGACTTGCCGTGCTTCTGCTCGTGGAGCGTGATGAGGTATTTCATCATGTTCTCCACGGCCTCGGCGCCCGAGTTCACGGCGTAAACCTCGAGCCGGTCATTGCGCATGCAGCGCGGCGCGACCTCGTGCAGCGTGCGATAGTATTCGAGACATTCCGGCGTGAGAAAATCGACGTTGGCGAGCTTGTTGTTCGCGGCGAAGCCCAACCGCCGCAGATATTCCGGCTCGAACAGGCGCGGATGATTATGCGCGATCCATTTCGATGCGTAATAGCCGGTCCAGTCGAAAAGCCGCTGCCCGTCCACCGTGGCCAGCCACATGCCCTCGCCCGCGGCGAGATCGAGGACGTACGGATTCGGATCGGCGATGACGTAGCGCCGCAACTCCTCGATCATCGCCGCGCTCTTCGGTCCGGGAAATCTGGGTGCCATCCGTGAAGGAAGCGCATCAGGTCGAAAACGCCAATGTCCGCGCGGCCAGCATTTCAACCGTCCAATTCACGGCGGAGGCACTTGATCAACATCCGCAACCGCCGGCCCTCCTCGGCCTGCTCGAGCAGGCGCTGCCGCTCGATCGCGTTGCCGACGAAGGTATTCGCAATTACGTCCGCGAGCACGCCAGGCTCGTGGATCTGCGCGAGGTATTGCTCCAACTTCGCCGGCAACTCCAGATCGCGCTCCTTGAAACGCTGACAAAGTTCGCGCGCCTTGGCCGCGAGCGCGTCGGCCGCCGGGTCGTCCGCCGGAATGGAGGGAATCTCCTCGATGCGCGCGACATAGAAAGGCTCCGTCCGCGTGAAGCCATGGAAGCGCACACGCGCCAGGCCCTGCAGGACGAGATTGGAGGTGCCGTCCTGCCGCCCGACGCACGCCCGCACCAGGCCGATCCCGGCGACATGGTGAAAGTCGTCGGAATTCACCCACTCCACCACATTGGGCCGCACCATGGCGATGCAGAACATCCGGTCGGTCTCCAGCGCGCTCTGCAGCATGGCCCGATAGCGCGGTTCAAAGATGAACAGCGGCAGCATGGCGTGCGGAAAAAGCGACGACCCCGGCAGGACCATGACCGGGACCTCGTCAGGCAGTTGCATCCAGCGAATATCCGCGCCGCGCCGCAACTGGCAACGCGGGCCTGGTGGGTTTTTCAAGGGGCTCCTACCGCAGCTCCGCGAGACGCCGCCGGAACAGCCCCGCCGGCCATTGGCCCGTCGCCACCGGCGGACCGAGGCTGACGTAGTTCAAAACGGATCCCGCCGCGGCCAGCGTGAGTCGTGAAACGCGGCCCAAACGGCCCATGCCCATCGCGGCGACCCGGAGTCGTTTCTCCGTGCCGATGAACTCGACGAGCCGCGCCAAGGCGCTCGGGTCGTCGGTGGTCGTGGCGATTTTCAACACCGCCGCATCCGCCGCAAAGGCCCGGTCGGCCAGCGCCTTGAGCCGGCGCAGTGACGGGGTGCCGTCGAAATCGTGGAACGATGCGACGAGCCCGACCCGGGCCCGACGGGCGGCCGCGAGCACCGGTCGCAGTTCGCGCAGTGAGGCGATCTCGAGATCGAGACAGTCCGCGTGGGGGAGATGTTCGAGGAACAGGCGGCTCCGCTCGGCCGCACTCAGGCGGCGTTTCCCGCCCTCGGCCGCGGCGCGCACCGTCAGAAGCAGCGGCCGGCGCTGCAATTGCCGCCAGGCATCGGCCGGCGGCACCATCGCATCGAGGCGGATTTCCAGCCAGTCGGGCGGCGCCGGCAGGGTCGCCAGCCGCAAGGCCTGGCGGAGGGAGGCGGCGTCGTGCACCGTTCCGACGAGGACACCGGATTGGAGCGGATGCTTTGTCTTTTTCAAAATGCGGGTATTACTAACGGGCGATGTTCCGCCAAAAGCAGGAGATCAACAACCTGTTGCAGCAGATCCTTGACGCGGCTTTGCTCCTGCTTGCGTTCTGGGGTGCGCATCTCCTGCGCACGTCGTGGACGCAGTGGTTCAACCTCGAAGTCCAGATTCCGCCGTTCTCGCGGCACCTTTGGATGGTGCTGATCATCGTGCCATTTGGTCCGCTGTTTCTCGGCATGCTGGGGTTCTATCAGCATCCCTTGCAAAAGAACCCAGGTCGCTCGCTCAGCCAAATCCTGCGTGCGCTCATGTGGCTCGGTTTGCTCGTCGGCGTGTGCGTGATGTTCCTGCGCCTTGAGCTGCCGAGCCGGTCTGTCCTCATTCTCTTCGTGCTCGGCGGCACCATGCTGCTGCTAGCCAAGGACTATTTCCTCCGCGTCCGCGCGAGCCATCTCGCCGCGCACGGCAAACTGAGCGAACCGGTCCTGCTGGCGGGACTGCCCGAGGACATGGCGCGCCTGGTGGCAACCTTCACCACCGCACAAAAGCTGCAGCTGCAGGTCGTGGGACGCTTCGACATCTCCTCCCAGCCGCTCTCGGAACTGGTCGAGTCGCTGCACCGGCATTCCGTCACCCGTGTGATATTCGCGGCGGCCCACGGCCAGCTCGATCGGGTGCAGGCCGCGATTGAGGCGTGCGAAACCGAGGGCGTCGAAGCCTGGATGATGGCCGACTTCATTCGCACGGCGATCGCCCGCCCCACGTTCGACATGCTGGGCGAACATCCGATGCTGGTGTTTCGCACGACTTCCGACGCGTCGTGGGAGCTGCTCGCCAAGCGCGTGTTGGACATGGTGGGCGCGGTCCTCGGCCTGGTATTTCTCGCCCCGGTTTTTTTGGCTGTTGCGATCACCATCTGGGCCAGCTCGCGTGGCCCGGTCTTTTTCCGGCAGCAACGCGGCGGCCTGCACGGCCGGCCGTTCACCATGTTCAAGTTCCGCTCGATGGTGGTGGATGCCGAGATGCGCAAGACGGCCCTGGTCGAACTGAACAAGATGGATGGTCCGGTGTTCAAGGTGGACGGCGACCCGCGCGTGACGCGGTTCGGCCAGTGGCTGCGGACGACGAGTCTGGATGAGCTGCCGCAACTCTACAACGTGCTGCGCGGGGAGATGAGCCTGGTGGGTCCGCGCCCGCTTCCACTCGACGAGATTGCGCGGATCGAATCCCGCGCGCAGCGACGGCGGCTGAGCGTGCCGCCGGGCTTGACCTGCCTGTGGCAAATCAGCGGTCGTAACGAGATCACGAGCTTTGACGAATGGGTGCGGCTGGATCTGGCCTACATCGACACTTGGTCCCTCTGGCTCGACATCAAGATTCTCCTCCGCACCGTACCCGTCGTGCTGTCCGGCCTCGGCGCGCGTTGAAAGGCGCAACCGGCCGTGGTCCGGCCCGGATTTCACTGGCTTCCGGGGGCCGCCAAGCTTAGGTGCCGTTATCACCACAGACTTCTAAATCAGACCTGCCCATGTCCCAAGCCGCCCTCTTTCATCAGGATGTCTCCCGCGACCGCCCCATCACTGTCGTCACCGGCGGCAGTGGATTTCTGGGTTCGCACCTCACCGACCGGCTGCTCGCCGAGGGGCATTGCGTGGTGGCGATCGACAATCTGATCACCGGCAACACCCGCAACATCGGGCATCTGGCCGGCAACGAGCGTTTCCGTTTCCTCAAGCACGACGTCACGCAGTACATCTTCGTGCCGGGCCGAGTGGATTTTGTCTTTCATTTCGCCTCCCCGGCCAGCCCGATCGACTATCTCGAACTGCCCATTCCGACGTTGAAGGTCGGCGCGCTCGGCACGCACAACTCGCTCGGGCTCGCGAAAACGAAGGGCGCAAAATACCTGCTGGCCTCCACCTCCGAATGCTACGGCGACCCGCTTGTTCACCCGCAAAAAGAGGACTACTGGGGGAACGTCAATCCGATCGGTCCGCGCGGGGTGTACGACGAGGCGAAGCGCTTCGCCGAAGCGATGACGATGGCGTATCACCGCTACCACCAGGTCGACACCAAGATCGTCCGCATCTTCAACACCTACGGTCCGCGCATGCGCCTGCGGGACGGCCGCGTGGTGCCCGCGTTCATCGGCCAGGCGCTGACCGGCAAGCCGCTGACGATCTTTGGCGACGGCAAGCAGACGCGCAGCTTCTGCTACGTGAGCGATCTCATCGACGGCATCTTCCGGCTCTCGCAATCCGATTTCCACGAGCCGGTGAACATCGGCAACCCGCGAGAGATGACGATTGAGGAATTTGGCCGGCACATCATCCGGATCACCGGGACGAAATCGGCGATGGAATTTCATCCGCTCCCGGTCGACGATCCCAAGGTGCGCCAGCCTGACATCGGGCGCGCGCGACAGGTCCTCGGTTGGGAACCGAAGGTCGATTTCGAAATCGGCATCCGCGAGACGATCGAATATTTCCGCACGCAAACGGAACAGCTCGACGCGTTCGCCAAGGGTTGAACCAAATTCCGCGCGGTCAGCCCGCAGCCCGATTCCCAATCGCCATGGTCGTCGCCATCACCGGTGGAATCGCCTCGGGCAAAACCACCGTCACCCGGCAGCTCGCGGCGGGCTTGGCGGCGAGCGTGTTCGATGCCGACGCCGAGGCGCGGCGCCTGGTCGACGACGAGGCGGACGTCCGCCGCGAACTCGCGCAGGTCTTTGGCCCCTCGATCCTGGCCGCGGACGGTCAGGTCGATCGCCCGGCGCTGCGCAAAATCGTCTTTCACGACGACGCGCAACGGCTCCGGCTGGAGCGCATCCTGCACCCTCGGATCCGGGCGAGCTGGCGGGCGCTGGTGGAAGAAAATTTGCATTCCGGGTCAACCTCCGTTTTACTGGTCGATATTCCGCTCCTCTATGAAACTGGCGCGGAGGTTTTACTCGACCGAGTCGTGGTGGTCGGGTGCCGCTTCGAAACCCAGCTCCGCCGCCTCACGGACATCCGGCGGCTGGACGAAACGGTGGCTCGCAAAATCATCGCGAGCCAGTTGCCTCTCGCCGAAAAAATCTCCCGCTGCCAGCATTTGATTTGGAACGACAGCACCCCATTCGCTCTCGAAGCACAGGTAAATCTCCTGGTCGGGCATCTGCGGCCCTCCACCCGCTGATCCCACCGGCCTGACCGCCGAACGCCGGCGCCCCTTTTCCCCGCGAAGCCCGACCCGGGCGCGCGTTTGTTCCCCCAATTTTCCCCGCACGTGACCACCGACCTTGATCCACCCATCCCGGCCCCCGGCGCTCCCGCGCCGCCGATCGGGGAGTTGGCGACCCCCGTCAGCCTGAACGACCTCCAGCAGGCCGGAACCGCCCAGTTGTTGGCGTGGGGTGAACGATTTCACATTCGAAATTTTCCGCCACGCCCGCGTCACGCGCTGGTGACCGATCTGGCGCGCGCCTATCTCAACAGCGGGGTCGCGGTCGAGGCCGAGGGCATGATCGACCAGGCGCCCGACAGTCCCAATTCCCCGGCGGTGTTGCGCTGGCCGGCGTTTAATTTCATGCCGTGTCCGGAGGACGCCTCGATTTCACCGGCGCTGGTAAAAGGCGCCGGACTGCGGCCCGGGTTGCGCGTGCGATGCTGGCTGCGCCCCGGACGCGGTGGCGGCGAGAAGCCGCTGATGGTTGACCGCATCACCTCGATTGAAGGTGTGCCCATCGAGCAATGGCAGACGCCGACGCATTTTGATCAGCTCACGCCGTTGTTTCCCAACCAGCGGTTAATCCTCGAAACGCCAAATTTCACGAGCGTCACCGGGCGCGCGATCGACCTCCTGTCGACGCTCGGCTGCGGCCAGCGCGGCCTGATTCTCGCGCCCCCGCGGGTCGGGAAGACCGTGATGCTCAAGGAAATCGCACGTTCCATCGCCGTCGGCTCACCGGACGTCTCGCTCATTCTGCTGTTGATCGATGAGCGGCCCGAGGAAGTCACCGATTTCCGGCGCGAGGTGCTGGGCGCGGAGATTTACAGCTCCACCTTCGACGAACCCATCGCGCGGCACGCACAGGTGGCGGACCTGGTCGCCGAGCGGGCGAAGCGACTGGTCGAGCTCGGCCGGCCGGTGGTGGTGCTGCTGGACAGCCTCACGCGCCTCGCCCGCGCCTTCAACAATCTGCAATCGGGCAAAGGGCGCATCATGTCGGGCGGACTCGACGCGAAGGCGCTGGGCAAACCTAAAAAATTCTTCGGCGCCGCGCGCAACACCGAGGAGGGCGGCAGCCTGACGATTCTCGCGACCTGTCTCGTCGATACCGGCAGCCGGATGGACGAGGTGATTTTCGAGGAGTTCAAGGGAACCGGAAACATGGAGATCCATCTCGACCGATCGCTTTCCGACAAGCGGCTTTTTCCCGCCATTCACGTTACCCAATCCGGTACACGGCGCGATGAGCTGCTCTTCCACCCGGACGAATTCGCGCTGGTCGCGTCGCTGAGAAAGCAGCTTTCCCAGATTCCCGCCATCGAGGCGATGGAAGTTTTGATCCACAACATTCAAGCCACCCGCACCAATGCGGAGCTTCTGCTGGCGGGTTTGCGAGGGACCTGAACATGATCGCCACCGCCGAAGAACTTGCCGCTTACCTGCCGCGCCTGGCGGAAGCTCCCCGCATTGCGATCGACACGGAGGCGGACAGCCTCCACTGCTACCGCGAGAAACTCTGCCTCGTGCAAATCGAGGCGCCGGGACAGCAGGACGGCACGCTGCTCGACCCGCTGGCTGGATTCGCGCTGGCGCCGTTTTTCGACGTGCTCCGCGGCAAGAAACTCGTGCTGCATGGCGCGGACTACGATCTGCGGCTCTTCAAGCGCACGGGTGATTTCGTGCCGAGCGAGATTTTCGACACGATGATCGCCGCGCGCCTGGTCGGCCGCCGCGAGTTCAGCCTGGCCGCGCTGGTGAAGCACGAGTTCGGCATCGAGATGACCAAGGGCTCGCAAAAGGCCAACTGGGCGCGGCGGCCCCTGACGGCGCAGATGATGACCTACGCGCGCAACGACACGCGGTACCTTTTCCAGATAGCCGATCAGCTGGCCGCGGACCTCGAAGCCAAGGGCCGGACGAGCTGGCTTGAGCAATCGTGCCGGCGCCTGCTCGACAATGTGGCCGGAGCGGAGACCGAGAAATCGCGCGAGGAATCCTGGCGCATCGCGGGCTCCGGGACGTTTCGCGGACGCGCGGCGGCGCTTTTGCGCGAGCTTTGGTGGTGGCGCGACGCGGAGGCCGCCGCCGCCGATCGCCCGGCGTTTCATATTTTGCGGAACGAGGAATTGCTGACGACCGCGAGCACGCTCGACGCGGGCGGCAAGCTCCCGCATTGGCGCCACGTCCGCGGCTCGCGGCTCGAGCGGCTCGAGGAGCACATCGAACGGGCGCTTTCCCTGCCATCCTCCGAGTGGCCCACCCGCATCCGGGTGCGGAGCGAGCGTCCCACGGCCGCCATGGACGCGCACGCCACGGCGCTGAAGCAGCGGCGCGACGCCGCGGCGACGAACCTCGACATCGACCCCGCGCTGATCGCCTCGCGTTCCGTCATCGAAGGCATCGCTTACCGGAACGAGTCTCCCGCGGAAGCACTGATGCCGTGGCAAAGGGAGCTGCTGGGTTTGTAGGCCAAGGACCGCGCCTCCGCATGGTACGTATCCCTTGTAGCCGGCGTGGCTGAGGCCGGGGCGGATGGGACGACGCAACAATCGGATCAACGCCGTCCCGCAGATGCGACACCACCTTCACCCCGGCCTCAGCGAGCCTGGCTGCAAAAAACGTCTCTACCACTTCCAAGCGAGGACGCGCGCCGATTCATCGCGCACCTCCTCGGCCTGCGACCGCACATACTCGGACTCGTCGTGCAGTCCAGCTTCGATGATCGGTCGCGCGGTCGTCTCATCCAGACGGCCGTGCATGCGGATGAGATGCCCCATCGCCTGGATGGCGTTGCCGCGAACGTTTAAGTTCTGATGCGCGGCCAATCGGACGCACAGGTCCTCTGCATAGGTAAATTCAGGATCGTGGAGCGCGACCGCAATCACACCGCGCACCAGTGCCGCCAGGTCGTCCTCCCGCTCCGCGCGCTCGATGAACGCGCGATCCGGCCGCCGGTTCTTCACTTTCCCGCGCGCGCGAGCTCGGCGGCGAGGCGGTATTGATCGCGGAATTGATTGCTCAATTTCTTCGCCAGCCGGACTTCCTGGATCTTGTTCGATGCGTTCAAGGCTTCGCGAATCGTCCCGTCTGCCGCGGCGTAATTCACGGCGGAAACATCAAACAACACGGCCATCGCCTGCGGTGGGTAATTGGCGCGAATGACTTCCGCCCATGCTTCCTTCAATTCATCGTGCGGGTCCTGGCACATCACGCGGATGATGAAACCCAGCGTCCGGAACAGATTTCCGGTCCACTCGACCCGATAGCTGAACTGCTTCGCGTCCTCGAATGGCTTCACGGTCGGATCGGCGAGAAAGCGTTCGTGCTCGGGCCCATAAAGCTCCGGACGAATGGGCAGCCGGCGCAGCGAAAATTTCTCGGGACCACCTGGCGTGCCCGGGCGGTAGTCCCACAATTTCTGCCCCTCGAGGCTGAGGACGAAGTCGATGAATTCCTTCGCGAGGTCCGGTTCCGGCGCGCCGCGCAGCAAGCCGATCGGGTCGATGCCAAATGATGTGCCGCCGACCGGGCTGATGAAAACGACGCGGCCCTTGCCCCCGGCGCGATCCGTCGACTCGGCCATCTGCCGGCCGTAGAAATCGATGCCCATGGCGACGGCCGCGTCACCGAAACCCACGTCGATGGGCGGCTTTTGCGAAGTGTCCGAAAAATAGCGCGTGTTGCCCCCGAGTTTGATGAGCAGCCGCATGGCGTCGGACCAGCCCTCGTCCCGCGCGCGCTTTTCGCGGGCCCGAATTTCCCCGGCGGTGCCGGCTGGCTCGTTCGTCTCGATCGCGACGAGGCGGAGTTGCATCTGCTGCTGCACCAGCATTTCAAACGCCTTGCCGGCCGAACTGGATTTGGTGGGGTCGGCCAGCGCGAGTTGATGGCGATAAACCGGATCGCCCAGCTCCGGCCATTGGGATGGCGGGCTTTTCACCCCGAGGCGCTGGAGCACATCGAGATTTGAAAAAATACCGTAGCCGGAAAGGACCGTGCCGACCCACAAGCCGGCTGGATCCCAAAAGGGCTCACCGCCCAGCCGCTGCGGAATTGCGTTCTCCCCGAACCAATCCGGATGGCGCTGCAACACGTCACTATCGACGAGACGCCCGGCGCGTGCCTGCTGGTCGAAATCGTAGCTGCCACCGCCGAAGAAGAGGTCGATGCCGATGCCGACGTTCGAATCGAGGAAGGCGCGTCGCGCCGCCTGCTCGGGGGTGTCGCTGGCGGGATCCGGCCCCGGCTTGATTTTCGGATCAGCGTAGGACCGCTGCACGACCGCGTCCCACGGGCGGTGGAGCGTGTTGACCCAGTAATTCGTGAACGGCGCCTCGAATTCCGAGGCAAGATAGCGCGCGATTTCGCTGGTGCCGCCGATCACGCGCCAGTCCACCCGCACCGTCTGGCCGTGCTTGGCCTGATAGTAATGCCGGAAGCCACGCGCGAACTCTGATCGGATCGCCTCGTTATGCGGCGTGATAATCACGACCGTGCGGTCGGCCTTCAGGATCAGGTTCTCCTTCGGCCGGAGCACAAAGGGCGCGCCGACGATCACGGCGAGCACGCCGACGAGGAACAGGGTGCGAATCATGCCACGACGAATTCAGCCGGGTCGCTCAGGCGAAAAAGATCTTCAAACCGGAAGGACCACGACGTCCTGGGCGTCGACCACGGCCAGTTTCTCGTCGTGTTCAAAATCATCGTCCACATCGCGCGGATTCAGTTCGTACATCTTGAGCACGGCCGCGTCATCCGCCGTCGGCTGAAAATCATACTGCGCGATTTCACCGAGATAGATGCTGCGCCCCACGGCGCCCGCCACGGAATTGATGGTGGCCGCATAGGCGCCGCGGCGCTCGAGCTTCCAGCTTTCCGGGCGAACGGACAGCACGGCCTTCTCGCCGGCTTTCGGCCGCCAGGAGGGGTCGGTGATGAAGCCGACGAAATCGCCGTGCGCGGTCCGCACGCGGCATTCGCTCGCGTCGCCCGGGTCCGTCGCGATCACCTCGCCGCCGATGAAATTTGTTTCGCCAATGAAGTCCGCCACGAGTCGCGAACGGGGCCGGCGGTAAACCTCCTTGGGCGGGCCGATCTGCACGAGCTTGCCGCCGTCGAGGATGGCAAGCCGATCGGCGATGGAAAGGGCCTCCTTCTGATCGTGGGTGACGTAGATCGCGGTCAGGCCGTTCTCCTTGCAGGCGCGGCGGATTTCCGTGCGCATCTCAAGGCGCAGCTTGGCGTCGAGGTTGGAGAGCGGCTCGTCGAGGAGCAGGCAGCGCGGCTGGATGACGAGGGCGCGGGCCAGGGCAACGCGCTGTTGCTGGCCGCCGGAGAGTTGGTTGATCTTGCGGTCGGCGTACGTCTCCATTTTGACCGAGGCGAGCGCGGCCTGCACCCGTTCGCGAATTTGCGGTCGCGGCACGCGGCGTTCCTCGAGGCCAAATGCGACATTCCCGGCGACAGTGAGATGCGGCCAGAGCGCATAACTCTGAAACATCATGCCCGTATTCCGCTTGTGCGGCGGCAGGTTGGTCACGTCCTCGTCGCCAAAATGAATCGTTCCCGCGTCCGGAATGTAGAAGCCCGCGATGTTGCGCAGCAGCGTGGTCTTGCCGCAGCCGCTCGGGCCGAGCAGGAAGAACAGCTCGCCGGGCGCGATGCGCAGGTCGATGCCATTGAGGGCCGTCGTCTGGCCGAAGCGCTTGACCAGGCCCTCGATGGACACGGAAATCATGCGGTCAAGTTGTAGGCGGCCCGGCGCCGGGCGCGAATCAATTTTTCACGCCAGACCGACTGAATTTGCACGTCCACGGGACGTCGATCAGCCCGCGAAAGCACCAGCCTCGACGTGCGCGTAGCGCTTCTTCTTCGAGGGTGTGCTCTTTTTCTTACTGCGGGAGTAGCCGGCCCGCATGGCACGCGCTTCACCGGCCGAGAGCTTCGCGTCATCGACCGGCGCAAACAACACGCGGTCGGGACGGGCCGTGAACGTATTCATCGCCATCGGATAGCCGCCCATGCCGCCCTTGAGGGCGCGGTGTGAGGAGATGAAATCGCGCGGCGAATAATAGTTGGAGTAATCCCTGGCAAACGAGGCGCGATCGACCCCGATGCCGAGGTTCTTGTGAATCTCAAAGTGCAGGTGCGCGTCGTACATGCCGCGGTTGTTGCCAATCTTGCCAATTTGGTCACCGCGTTTCACCGTCTGCCCCTCGCGGACGAGGATGGCCTGCAGATGTCCGTAAAGTGAATCGATGGTCTTAATCGCCCCATCAGTATCCCGGTAGTTGTGCCGGATGATGACGACGTTGCCCCAGCCCGCGCGGACGTCCTTGGCGAAAACCACCGCCCCATTCCCGATCGTGTACACCGGATCTCCGAGGTCCGTGTCACCGCCCCGATTTCCGTTCCAATCTTCACCGAGGTGACCGTTGGGCCGAAAGCCGCGGGCCACGTGATAGCCCTCACCCGTGCAGACCGTGCCCACCTTGCCGACCGGGTAGCTGAAGCCATCCGCTAGCTTCACGAAGGCGGTCCGAGGTTCAGCCGAAGCCATGACCACGAAGATCAAGACCGCCAGCGGCACAGAGAGAATCAGAGAGAATCGACGCATCATAGGCAGGGTCGATCGGACTGAGTAGCCCGATGGAGCGCATCCCTTACCGAGCCAGGAGGGGGCTGGCAAGCAGTTTTTTCCGTGCCAACCCGAGATTAAACTCGTTGTCACCGCCTCTCTGATGGCCCAGAAGCGGGTCCGAGCCACTGCCCATGGGCTTCTCGCGCACTCAGGTAAATCCCGGCGGCGGCGGAATTTGGGGCTGGAAGCGCGCCGTCGGCCGCGTCGCAAACTTGGGCGGTCCGCCGCAAGAACCGACCGGAGACCCCCATTTAGCCAATTGGCACCCTATTTTGGCCCGGGGACGAATTTCAGGGCGACGCCATTGATGCAAAAGCGCTTGCCAGTCGGAGGCGGGCCGTCATCAAAGACATGGCCGAGGTGGAGGCCGGTCCGGGCGTCCAGCACCTCCATGACGACGCCAAAGGCATAATGCGGATCCTGGCGGAGGACGACCGCATCGGGCGACGCTGGCTGGGTAAAGCTGGGCCAGCCAGTCCCCGACTCAAACTTGTCGGCGGAGCGGAAGAGCACCTGCTCAGGTGCCGCCGCCGAAACGAAATTGCCTTCTCGCTTCTCCTTGAGGAGCTCGCTCGTACCGGCTCGCTCAGTGCCGCTTTCGACCATGACGTAATAGGTCTGCGGCGGCAGGAGCTTCTTCCACTCCTCCGCACTACGGACGATTTTTTCCGGCTTTGGGGCGGGCTTGTCATCGGCCAGGGCCATAAGGGGAGCGGTCAGGAGGAGGGCTGCGAGTGCGACGATGGGATTCATCAGGGGTAAGAGTCGGTGGAGGAAGCCGCATTCCCGGCGCGCCTCACTATATTTTATCCGATCTGGACGCTGGTTTGGACGCAAAGAATGCGCTGACTGTTCAGCGAAGGAACAATAAGACACTGAGCCCGGCCGCAATCCGGTACCAACCAAAGGCCGTGAACGTATGCGTGCGGATGAAACCCAGCATCCACTTCACGACGATGAACGACACGATGGCCGCGACCACAAACGCGATCGCCACTCCTGTCCAATCCTCGGGGAGCGCCCCCGGCACCGGATGACGCAACGCCTTGAAAATCTTGAGCCCGCTCGCCGCCAGCAATGTCGGGATACCGACGAGGAAGGTGAACTCCGTCGCCGCCGGCCGGCTCAACCCCAACGCGAGCGCCATCAGGATGGTCGTACCCGAGCGTGAGGCCCCGGGGAAGAACGCGGCCACGAGCTGGCCGAGGCCGACCGCGATAACGATGGTCCAGGTCACATCCTCCGAGCCGGTCCGGCCGCGCAGCCACCATTCGAGCCACACAAAGAGCACGCCTCCGACCAGCAGCGCGATCCCGACCGGCACCACAGCTTCCGGGAGTTTGAAATGCATTTTCTCCATCACCAGGCCGCCCGCGCCGGTGATCGCGAAAGCGACCGCGAGCTTCATCCAGTAATCGCGCATGGCCGGCCGGCCCAACCCGGTAAACAGCCCGCCGATGCGCTCGGGAAAAAGCGGAATCACGGCCAGCACGGCGCCGGCTTGAATGACCACGTTAAAGAGATCGGTCTCGCGGATGCCAAGGAGTCGCTCGGCGATGAGCAGATGACCGGTCGAGGAGACCGGGAGGAATTCGGTGAGACCCTCAACGATGCCGAGGATGACGGCGACGAGCCAGTGGGGAAGCATGGGAGAAAAGGTGTTCGGACAGGCGCGGAGAATAGCGCGAAATTTTTGTGTCGCCTCAGGAATCCGACGCGAATGTGCGAGGCGCCGCGATCCCCGCGGGGGAAATACCGCTTTACCCACCCCTGATTCTCGCTATCACGCGCTGCATGCCAAAGAAGGCGCTCATCACCGGAATCACCGGCCAGGACGGCTCTTATCTGGCCGAGTTGCTGCTCAAGAAGGGCTACGAGGTCCACGGCTTGATCCGCCGCGCCTCGTCCTTCAACACCGAGCGCCTCGACCGCATCTATAAGGATCCACATCTTCCGGATAACCACCTTTTCCTCCACTACGGCGACCTCTCCGATTCGGTCGCAACGTACAAGGCGGTCGACACGATTCAGCCCGACGAGGTCTACCACCTCGGCGCGCAGAGTCACGTGCGGGTGAGTTTCGACATCCCCGAATACACCGGCGACGTCACGGGGGTCGCGACGGTGCGGCTGCTCGAGGCCATCCGCGGCTGCGCGCCGAAGGCCCGCTTCTACCAGGCGTCAAGCAGCGAGATGTTTGGTCTCGTGCAGCAGGTGCCGCAGAACGAGACTACGCCATTTTACCCGCGGAGTCCGTACGGCGCCGCGAAGGTGTATTCATTCTGGACCACGGTGAACTATCGCGAGAGCTACGGCCTGCACGCGAGCAACGGCATTCTCTTCAACCACGAGTCACCGCGCCGCGGCGAGACCTTTGTCACCCGTAAGATCACCCGCGCCGTGGCGCGCATCCAGGCCGGCCTGCAGGAAAAACTGTATCTCGGCAACCTCGACGCCCGGCGCGACTGGGGCTACGCGCCCGAGTATGTCGAGGCGATGTGGCTGATGCTCCAGATGGAAAAACCGGACGACTACGTCATCGCGACCGGCGAGACGCACACCATTCGCGAATTTCTCGACGAGTCGTTTGGGCACGTGGGAATCGACTGGAAGCCGTTGGTGGACATCGACCCGCGCTACTACCGGCCGGCCGAGGTGGATTTGTTGATCGGCGACGCGAGCAAGGCGAAGCGGCAATTGAACTGGGCGCCGAAGACGAACTTCAAGGAGCTGGTGCGGCTCATGACCGAAGCCGACATCGAGCTGCTCCGTTTGGAACGCAGCGGGGAATTGGTGCGCCGCTGAGACACGGGCGGTGCTCGTGGAAACTCGAAGATCGAAATTCGAAACTCGAAGAAAACTCAAAGAACGAAGGAGCAAGATCAAAGGGGTTCATTTCCCACGATCG
>JANMQT010000224.1:0-4306 GCA_031370675.1 Verrucomicrobiota bacterium | reverse complement strand
ATCCCGGCGCTGCTCGACGGGCGCGATGTCATTGGGTCGGCGCAAACGGGGACGGGGAAGACGGCCGCCTTTGCGTTGCCGGTGTTGCAGCGTGTCGCCAAGATGACGACGCCACGGGAGTCCAAATCGCCGCGGGTGCTGGTGCTCGAGCCGACGCGCGAACTCGCGCTGCAGGTCGAGGGGGCCTTCGAGCGTTACGCGAAACATCTCCGCAGCGTGCGCATCTCGTCGGCTTTCGGCGGCGTCGGCAAGTACGAGCAGACGCATCTGCTCCGCGTCGGCGTCGATGTGCTGGTCGGAACTCCCGGCCGGGTGCTCGATCTCCGGTTGCAGAGCCGGCTCGATCTCTCCGACGTGCAGATTCTGGTTCTCGATGAGGCTGACCGGATGTTCGAACTCGGCTTCGTGCCCGATGTGCGCCGGTTGCTCGGCGTATTGCCGCCGGAACGACAGACCGCGTTTTTCTCGGCGACGCTGCCGGATCCGATCCTGCGATTTGCCCGCGAGGTGATGCACAACCCGCTGCGCCTCGAGGCGAACCGGCGATCGTCGGCCGCACCAGGCATCAGTCAGCGGGCCTGCTTCGTCGAAAGGGCCAACAAGTTTCCGCTCCTCGTCGAGTTGCTCCGACGCGAGGAAAAAGGCCGTTCGCTCGTCTTCGTCACAGCGCAGCGCGACGCCGACAAGCTCGCCCGGCGCCTCGAGAAGGAAGGGGTCGCCGCCACGGTCCTGCACGGCGGGATCTCGCAGACCGACCGCTTTGCCGCGGTCGACGGATTCCGCGATGGATCGATCCAGGTGCTGGTGGCGACCGACGTCGCGGCGCGCGGACTCGACATCCCAGGCATCACGCTGGTGGTGAATCTAGAGCTTCCCTCAGAACCAAAGCAGTACGTGCATCGCATCGGCCGCACCGGCCGGGCGGGGGCGTCGGGCACGGCGATCGCGATTTGCGACGAGACGGAGCGCAAGCGATTCCAGGGGATACAGACACTGATCCGGCAGGATTTTGAACCGCTCGTCGATCACGCCTGGCATGCGCCCGGCATCATGGACGACGTCATGCACCGGCCGGGCCACTGGCGCGCGCCGAGCCTGCATCCGGATCGCGTGCGCCACCACGCCGTGCGCATTCCCCCGCCACGCTCGCGGAAGCGGTGAGGGAGGAACCACGAATTTCACGCGAATCGACACGAATTTTTTGCCGAGACGAACGCAAGGTTTCTTCCAACCTCAGTCATTCGTGTAAAATTCGTGGTTCCAAACTCTGCTTGCGGCACCCTGACTTTCAGCGCCCGGCTTTCTTGCGCCGGCGCGAGTACATGCTGTCGAGCCAGACTTGGGAAATCACGCCGAACTTCGCCTTGAGCAAGGTCCCGGCCGCGACCGAGCGCGTCACCTTGTGCTTCGCCTTGGCCTCGAGTGGCGACTCGCGGGCGAGCAGGGCCAACGTGTCGAGCCCGATCAGGATCGGCAGTGCGCAGGCGTAGCGCATTTTCCACTCGCGGATTGCCTTCACGTATTTCCAGCCGTCGTCGAGTCGCGCGATCGTTTCACCGCGCCATTTTTCCACCAGCTTGCGGGCCTTGGCGGGCGATTTCGTCAAATCTTCGGGCGTGAGTCCGGCGGCGGCGAGTTCGTCCAGCGGCAGGTAGCAACGGCCCGCCGCGAGATCCTCCGGTAAATCCCGGAGTATATTGATGAGCTGCAAGCCCTGTCCGTAGCGCCGGCCGAGCTTGAGCATCTCGGCCTCGGGCAACCGGGCGAATTTGGTGGCGAGATGCCGCTCGCACAGCCGCGTCCAGAACTCACCAACGCTGCCCGCGACGAAGTAGGTGTAGTCATTCAGCTCGCCCACGTGCGCGAGGGCCTTGCGTTCGCGACCGTCGCCGAAGCGCACTAGATCCAGCGCCTGGCCGTGGGTGATGCGCAGGATGACGCGTTGCACTTCCCAGCGATCCGGCGTCGGCATGGACCCAAGCCACGCAAGGAGCCGCGGCGCATTTTCGAGCAGCGCCTTCTCCGCGCCGGCCGGCAACTTCGCCGTGATGTCTCGGCGCAAGCGGGCCACCGTCTCGGCGTCCGCGCCGTATTTCATGGCATCGGCAAAGGCGCGCAGATGTTCCAGCCGCAACTCGGCCGGGGCGGCCTTGGCGGCGTCGGCGATCGTGTCAAGCGAGCGCGCCAGCAGGTACGCCAGACTGATCGGCCCGCGCAACGTCTCGGGCAGGAGCTTGATCGTCAGGAAAAACGAGCGCGAAACATTTTCCAAAAGCTCGCCGCCGAGTTCGACGAGGAAGTCTTCCTTCCGCGCCTTCGCGGGCGCATGCGCAGCGGCGGGCGCCGGGGCGTCTGCCTTTTTCGGGGTCTCGCGCGCCGGATCGCGTGCGGCGTCACGCGGACGACGCCGACCTCCACCACCGGCGCCCCCACCTGCATCCGGTCGGCGCGAATCGCGACCGCGCTCCTCCCGGGGGCGTTCCTCCCGCTTGCGGTCATCGCGGCCGCGTTCCTCGCGCCGCGGCGGACGCGAGTCGCTCCGGGGGCGGGAGGCTTCGTGCCGGCGTTCGCCCGGTTTCCAATCCACCGGCGCGGGCGGTGGCGCACCCTCGGGCAGCGTTGGCCCCGACGCGCGCGGTCCCCCGCCGGCTTCGCCACCGCGTTCACGGCCGCGTCCACCCCGCCGGCGACGGCGGCGTTCGCCTCCCTCCGGGTTGCCGGCGGGCGTGGATTGCGAACTGGTGTCGTCTGGGGGGGATTCCATTTGGGGTCAGGGAGTCAACCTGCGGATGTCGATCTTGTCCAATGTCGCGTGCCCGAGCTTGATCTGCTCGGCGGACCAGAGGTAGCCCGCCGCCTCGGTGATCGGCGGGAGGTGGGACGCCTCGCGCCATTGTTCGATGGTGCGCAATGCGACGGTGTCGAGCGCCACCGGATCGCGGCTCGCATAGATCGTCGCATGCGGCCGGCAATAATTCGGTTGGAATTCTGGACCGCCGGCAATCTGCGCCACCAAGCCATCCATGAGGTTGAGGACGACACGCGACGCGATGAACGGATCACTGTAGATCTCGGCGAGGTACGGGTCGGAAGTGTTGCGCGGTGCGGGCGCACCGGGCGACTTTAGGAAAGTAAACCGCCGCCAGTTGTCTATGTTCGGCAGCGTCATGTTGTACAGGCACCCAGCCAGACCCGCGAAAACGCTGTCGGTCATGGTGGGGACATTGATGATCTTCGTCACCTCCTTGGTGAGGATCGTCGTAAAATAGCTGACGTCGCTCATCCGACCGTCGTCCGCGATGGCCGGCCGGCCGCCATTGCGAAACGGATCACCCGGTGGCAGCGGCGCATTCGGCAGCGTGGCCGCGAGCGGCGAACTCGCGATAAAATCAAGGTCACCCCAAATCAACCTCCCGAGCACCGCCGCGGTGAAGGCCGCGCTGCGATCATAGCTCCGCGGCGCGATCGGACGAACCGTGGCTCCGATGGACGCATTGGGTCCGAGGTAGCCCGCCACGCGCAGTTCGTCCTCGTCCCGATCCCAAATGATAATGTGTGAACGCGGCACGCCCGCCGCAATCAACCCGTCGATAATGGCCGCCACCACCGGTTTGCGCGTCGCGCCGATTGGTCCGCCGGCGGCGGCGATCTTGATGCCGACCACATCGGTTGGTTTCACCAGCGAGCGCCAGGCGGACGCCGCGTCCGACTGGCCGGTGACGGCCGTGACCGCGCGATTCACCATGGTGCGCACGCGCGCCGCGTCCGGACGCAGGCCGGTCACCGCCGCGTCGTCGCGCACGGCTACCACGAGCGATCGGGCCGGGAGGCTGGGTGCGGGAGCCGGCACCGGCGCCTTGGGCGCCTCGGCTGCCGCGCTGCCGAACGCCAGCACCAGCGACGTCACGGCTAGGCCGGACATCCGCTGGCAGACGTGAATTCCAAACACGTCGTTATCGACATCGACCCGCCCGCCACGCGAACGCCATTTTCCGCCTGCCTCCATCCGCGCTATCGTCCCTCCCACGTTCTGGCTGTCGACCGTCGACCGTCGACCGTCGACTCCGCCCGTGACCCGTCATCTCTACGTCCACATTCCCTTCTGTCCGAAGGTCTGTCCGTATTGCAGTTTCTATAAGGAGGCGTCGGATCGAAACAAGACGCAGCCCTTTCTGGATGCCGTCCTGCGCGAGTTGGAAATGCGCTGCGACGAAGGGGTCGTGCTCCGGCCGCATACCATTTTCTTTGGCGGCGGCACGCCTAGCGCGTTGACCGTGGCGCAAATGGAAACCCTGCTCGGCGGATT
>JANMQT010000195.1:0-2776 GCA_031370675.1 Verrucomicrobiota bacterium | reverse complement strand
GGTGTTTTGGAGGTCGCTGGCCGCGGTCGTCTTGGGAAAGTCCTGGGTGTATTTTACGATTGCATTTACGTCCGCTGGACTCCGGGTTCGTGTCACAAGGGCAAACAATGCTTTGCGCAGCGCTTCGAGCAGATCCCGTCGCGAATACTCGTCCGTCCTGGGCAAACTCGCGCGGGCAATTTCCGCAACCTTGCGCAGGCCAGCATCGTCTCCCGCCGTGATTGCGCCGCTGCAAATCCGATCCAACTCGCGCGCGATGAAGAAGCGCCGCAAGCGCTCCAGGAAGATCAAGTTCCCGCCGAGGGTCTTCCTGAAGTCCATCCTAACCGCGTCAGGTTCCTGCAACGCCGGCGCCGCAAAACCGAGCGCCTGGGTCCGCCACCGAGCGGATGCCGCGGTGTCCCCACGGACGCTACTGATGTCCGAGAGGGCGGAGGCAACGAACAATTTTTCCCTCGCCCGGGGCGCTTT
The DNA here is from genome assembly GCA_031370675.1 of Verrucomicrobiota bacterium. Taxonomy (GTDB): domain Bacteria; phylum Verrucomicrobiota; class Verrucomicrobiia; order Chthoniobacterales; family SZAS-18; genus SZAS-18. Next base: position 2,305 of record JANMQT010000195.1, on the reverse strand, counting down.
GGCGATGAGCGATTCCGTCCTGCGGGCGAGGGAGGCAAGCCGATCCGGATTCGACTTCGCGTCCGGGTGGCGGGCGATGTTCGCGTACATGCCCGCGCGCAAGTCGATGGCCGGGATGGAATCGGCGAGGGTCTCGGCGGCCGCCCAATTGCCCTTGGTGCTTTCGGCGGCGCAGAGGGCCGCCATTTTTTCCGCCACATGATCCTGCGCGGAATCGTGGATGGCGTGGTTCGGGGCGTTCACGATCAGGGGCAGGAGCGCCAGTGCGCCGCGCCAATCACCCACCTCGAGGTATTCCCGCGCGAGCCCGTCGAGTGCACTGCTCCTTGAAGACACCTCGGACGGATCCTTGTTCTTCATCGCCTTAACCATCTCGCTCGCGCGAGCAAGGCGTTGTTGCGCGCGTGCCGTATCGCCCGCCTTGAATTCCGCCTTCCCAAGCTCATACAACGCTCCCCGTTGGATTTGTTCCTCGGTAATCGACGCGAGCACACTGCGCGCCTCATCCAGCCGGTCTCGCTTTGCGTACTGGGACAGGAGGTTGGAGTAGGCGATCGAACGTTGAAAATTGTCGCCGATTTGTCCGGCGATTCGCTTGGCGAGGTCGAACTGGCCTTCCTCTGCGAGCGCACTGACGATGCTCGGGATCGAACTCGCGCTGCTGGCGAGCAGTTGCTGCGCGGTCGCCGCTGCCGCCTCGGTATCACCCGCGTGCGCCTGCACGACGCCGATTGCTTGACGCGCGCCGGTCGCCTCGCCGCTGCCGGCGGCGAACCCACCCGCGAGTTGCTTGAGCATGGTGATGACCTGCCCGGCATTGGCTTCCATCTTCAGCTCGAGACCGGCGATTTGGCTGCGGGCAGCGCTGTTGCGGTCGATCGGCGGCGAGGCGACGAGACTGGCTTCCAGCCACGCGATGGCCCGCGCCTCGCGGCCCGGGATTTGCGCCTCGGCCGACGCGAGATTCGACAGGACTTGCGGCGCATACGGGGCGGCCTTTCGCGCGTCTTCAAAATAGCGGACCGCCAGGCTCGCTTCCTTCTGCTGTACCGCGTTCAACCCCTTGTTCAGCGCTTCCTGGGCCGCGGCGGGCAGGGGTACTTGAGATTGGTTTGGAGACGCACCCGCGGCGGCGGTGGTCGATTCCGTTCTTGCTGATCCGACTGTCGCGACTGCTGGGGCCGGGGTTGGTGCCACCAACGGCGTCGCAACGGGAACGCTCGTTGCCGCCGGGGGCGGCACCGCGGCGGGAGGGGCGGTCGCGCTCCCCGCGGGCACGACGGGTCGAGAGGTCGCCTGGCTTGCTTCAGCAAGCGTCGGCGCCGGTGGCGGAGCTTGGTATCGCCAAACAAACATTGCAGCGATCCCCGCCACGAAAAACGTCGCTGCAGCGCCCGCGAGCACGCCCGCCCTCCCTCCAGCGCGAGGAGGCGTTTTTCCAGACTCCAGATCGCTGGGGAGTGCGTGACCTTCGCGCCCCATTGGCGATCCGGAGTCGGGAAACGACGCCGGTCCGGCGGACGAAACGTGTTGCGGCGACGCCGGAGGCGTTGTGGACTTCGGAAATGCGTCCCAAAGCGCGCGCGCGCTCGCGAACGCCCGCATTCCACCTCCGACCACCATGGCGCGCTGCAGCACTGCGTTCGCTTCATCCCCCAATCCCGAGAGCGGCGTCATCGTGCCAATGCGCCCGCCGAGGAGTTCGCGGAGCAGCAGGGCCAGCGCGCGCACGCGATCTTCGGTCGCGCTGATGTTCTGATCGGTCATCTGCGTGATCGTCACCGCCGACTGCCCCCCGTTCGTGGGGCGGACGCTGACGGAGTTCCAGCGCAGTCGAAATTCCGGCCAATCGGCAACCGATCGCGAGCGGAGCGACGGCCAGTCCTGACCGTTCGCGGTGCCAGCCGGCGGGCAGATAAAAAGCTTGCGCAGGAGCGGCTCGGCGAGCGTCAGGTTTTCCGCCGCGGCTTCGTCGAGCGCGTCCGGCAGCTGGTGCAACAACCGCCAAACTTCCGGCGCCCGCAACTCCCCGCCCCGCAGTCGCAGCAACTCCTCCAACGAAAATCCGGCCGCCCATTCCCGCACGTAGAAGGTGGAATCACCCGAGCGCAACAACGAGGAGACCGGTGCGAGGAACACGCCCGGCGATTTACGCCGCACGCGATCGAGTTCGTCGCGCAGCCGCTCGCAAAAGGCGTCGTCGCCGTTGCGACCCGCCGGCAGCAACTTCATCGCCACAAGCGCGCCACCGCCGCCGTTGTCGACCGCCTTGAAGAGTGTTCCGCCGTCGCCCTCCGCGACGATT
>JANMQT010000236.1:0-3023 GCA_031370675.1 Verrucomicrobiota bacterium | reverse complement strand
CAGCAACCGCGCCCCGTTGGCGACACTCGCCTCGACCTGGGCGTGGATTTCGTCGCGCGCCTGCACGCTCTGCAACGGGCCGAACTTGGTCGCCGCGTCGCGCGGGTCGCCCATCGCGTAACCGCGCATCGCCTCGACCATCGCCGTCTCGAACGCCTCGAGCACGTCGCGCACGACGATGAAGCGCTTGCCGGCGATGCAGCTCTGGCCGCCGTTGACCATCCGCGCGGTGGCGCAGACCTTGGCCGCGGCGGCGATGTCGGCGTCCTCGAGGACGAGGTAGGCATCCGACCCGCCGAGCTCGAGCACGCATTTCTTGAGCACCCCGGCGGCTGCCATCGCCACGCTTTTCCCCGCCGCCACGCTGCCTGTGAGGGTAACGGCGGCGACATTCTGGTCCTCGATCAGCGCCTTCACTTCGCTGCTCGGCAACAACAGGGTACGGAACAGGTCCACGGGGAAGCCCCCCTCGTGGAACACCTGCTCGATCGCCAATGCGCAGCCGGGCACGTTGCTGGCGTGCTTGAGCAGCGCGGCGTTGCCCGCCATCAGCGCCGGCGCGGCGAAGCGGAACACCTGCCAGAAGGGGAAATTCCACGGCATCACCGCCAGCACGACGCCCAATGGGTTGAAGGTCACGAACGCCTCCGGCCCGCCGATATCGACCGGTTCGCGCGCCAGATAGTCTTGCGCGTGGTCGGCGAACCAGTCGCACTGGGACGCGCATTTCTCGATCTCCGCGCGGCCTTCGGTGAGCGTCTTGCCCATCTCGTCGGTCATCAGCGCGGCATATTCGTCGCTCCGCCGCCGCAGCACCGCCCCCGCCTCGCGCATCAACGCGGCGCGGTCCTCAAACGATGTCCGCCGCCACGACCGGAATGCCGCATGCGCCGCGGCGGCGGCGGTCCGGGCGTCGTCGATCGTGTGCGCTTGATAGGACCGCCCCGGCTCGCCAGTTACCGGGTTGACGGTCTGCAGGCGCGAACGCTCGCTTTGCGGCGCCGTCGCTGTGTTATTGGCCTCAAGCTGGTCGCTCATCGACAAATCTCCTGAAGTGTCGCGCTCCACCGACGAACCGCCCGCGGTCGTCGCGGAGTCGAACGGGTATACCTCGGCGGTCATACCGTCGGTTGGCCGTCATCAGTCGGGCCTATTTATAGGCAATAGCGGCGCTTGCGGGACCTGCCAGGGGAAGAACGTCGCAACGCGCGAAGCCAGCTTCCAGGCACCAAGACGTGAAATCGGCTCCGGTAAAGTCGAATGCTCCGCCGAATTCGATCAGCATGTTGAGCGACATCATGAGCCCGAAGGCGTTCTGCCGCCGCTCATCATCGATTATGTTCTCGATGGCGACGAACGCGCCCCCCTCCGGCAACGCCCTGTACGCCTTTCCGATCAGCATCTTCTTGTCGGTCAGATCCCAGTCATGGAGGATCATTCCCATCGTGATCACGTCGGCTTTGGGAAATTCGTCCTTGAAAAAATCGATGGTTCCCGCAACGACTCGATCGTCGAGGCCGGCTTCACGGATGCGCCGTTCGGCGATGGGCTGGACGACCGGCAGGTCGTATGTGGCGCAGGACAGGCCCGGATTCTGGCGCGCGACGAAGCATGCGAGCTGTCCCGTGGCGCCGCCGATGTCCGCCAGCTTCTTGTACGGAGCGAAATCGAATTTCCTGGCGAACGCTTCGAAATTGCCCAGCGACACGCCGGTCATTGCGTCCATGAACTGCTCGAGCCGTTCCGGATCGGAATAGAGCTCGTCGAACATTGGCTTGCCGGAATGCTTGATCTCGTTCTGCGGTTGCCCGGTCTTCAGCGCGAGAGTCAGGTCCGCCCAGAAGCGGTAAAGACGCGCGTTGGCCATTTCAAGAATGCCGCCGACATACGTGGGACTTGCTCGATCCAGAAACGCGGCCGTGGCTGGGGTGTTTGCGTAGCGGCCATCCGGACCATCGCCGTCGCGATCGAGCATGCCGAGCGACACCAGCGTGTCCAGAAAGTCATAAGTCGCGCGTGGATGCAGGTTCAGGGCCTTCTCCAGCTCGCTGCCGGTCTTGGAGTTTTCACCAAGCTCGGTGAATAGACCGAGTTCCACGGCGCTCAGCAAAGTTTTCGATGCCCAAAAGCCCAGGCCAACCTGCAGAATATGATCTGGCGATGTCTCGTTCTGCATGACTGACCTCGGGTCCGATTGACCATCGCGTAAAGCAATCAGGAAGGAGGGGCAAATACCGTGACATTCACTCCCACTCGATCGTCCCCGGCGGCTTCGAGGTATAATCATAGACCACGCGGTTGATGCCCTGGACTTCGTTGACGATGCGCGTCGCGACCCGGCTCAGGAACGCCGCGTCGAACGGGTAGATGTCGGCGGTCATGCCATCGACACTGGTCACCGCGCGCAGGGCACAGACGTTGTCGTAGGTGCGGTAATCGCCCATCACGCCGACGGTGCGCACCGGCAGCAGCACCGCGAACGCCTGCCAGATGGCATCGTACAGCCCGGCGTTGCGGATTTCCTCGAGGTAGATGGCGTCGGCCTTGCGCAATATGTCGCACCGCTCCTCGGTGACTTCGCCGGGGATGCGAATGGCGAGGCCAGGGCCGGGGAACGGGTGGCGCGCGACGAACGCCTCGGGCAGGCCCAATTCGCGCCCCAGCACCCGCACCTCGTCCTTGAACAATTCGCGCAAGGGCTCGACCAAAGCCATGTTCATGCGCTCGGGCAGGCCGCCGACATTGTGATGGCTCTTGATCGTCACGCTTGGCCCGCCGGTGAAGCTGACGCTCTCGATCACGTCGGGGTAAAGCGTGCCCTGGGCGAGGAAATCGGCGCCGCCGATCTTGCCTGCTTCGGCTTCGAACAATTTGATGAACTCGGCGCCGATGAATTTTCTTTTTGCCTCGGGCTCGGTGACGCCGACGAGCCCGCCGAGAAAATCCTTGCTCGCGTCCACATGCACCAGCGGAATGTTGTAGCTGCCCCGGAACAGCGAAACGACCTGCTCCGCTTCGCCCAG